>NZ_JBIUBW010000002.1:229358-475362 GCF_044548465.1 Streptomyces sp. NPDC052023
TGCGGATGGCGAGCCCGGCTTCGGCTCGCGGGGCGGGGCGGGCTTCGGTGCGGATGGCGAGCCCGGCTTCGGCTCGCGGGGCGGGGCGGGCTTCGGTGCGGATGGCGAGCCCGGCTTCGGCTCGCGGGGCGGGGCGGGCTTCGGGCAGGGTGGGTCTGCCTCCGGAATGGGCTCGCGCGGCCGGTACGAACACGGGGCCGGTGCCGGAGGCGTGCCCGGGCAGGGCTCCGGTCCCGGAGACGGACCGGGGCGTGCTGCTGCCGCGGACGGTGGCCGGGGCCACGGTTTCGGACCGGCCGGTGGTTACGGCCACAGCGGTGGTTTTGGCCCGGGCAGTGATCAAGGCCGGGCCATGAATGAGAGCTGGAGCGGGGATCCGGGTCAGGGCAGCGGTCAGGGCTGGGACGGTCATCAGGGCCGGCACGGTGGACACGGCGCCGGTCACGGCCACGGTGACGATCCGGACCACGGTGAGGGGTACGGCCACGCCGGGCCGGCTGGAGGCCCACCACAGGGCCGTGGGCCCGGCGGCGGCCAGCAGGGCTCGGGCAGTGGACAGGGACCCGGCAGTGGCCAAGGACGCGGCCACGGGCACGACGACGGCCCGGGGCACGGCTCCGGCGGCGGACAGGGTCACGGCCACTCGCACAGCCACGCCCACGGCCCCGCTGCCCCCGTCTCCATGCACCTGCGCAAGATCATCGCGGCGGTACTCATCCCCTTCGCCGCCGCTGTCGTGGTCGGCCTCGCCGTTCTGTGGCCCGGCGGTGCTCCGCCGCACGAGCGCACCGGCGTCGGCTTCGACCGGCAGACCCAGCAGGCCACGGTCACCAAGGTCGAGGAGCTGCCCTGCGACCGCGTCAACGGCTCCGCGGCCACACCCAACGGCGACACGTCCACCGCCGAGGGCTCCTCGGCCCAGCAGCAGGCGGACGGCACCTGCAAACGCGCGACGATCCGGATCGACACCGGCGAGGACAAGGGCCGCACCTTCACCGAGATCGTGCAGCCCGACCAGTCACGGCAGTTGCACCAGGACGAGAAGGTGGTGGTCGCCTACGAGCCCTCCGCGCCCGAGGACCTGCAGTACTCGGTCACCGACGTGAACCGCCGCCTCCCGATGACAGTCCTCGCCGGCATCTTCGCCCTGGCGGTCGTGGCCGTCGGACGGCTGCGCGGTGTCATGGCGCTGATCGCGCTGGCCATCAGCTTCCTGGTGCTCAACTTCTTCATCCTGCCCGCGATTCTCCAGGGCTCGAACCCCCTCGTCGTGGCGGTGGTAGGGGCGAGCGCCATCATGCTGATCGCGCTCTATCTGTGTCACGGCCTGTCGGCCCGAACATCCGTGGCCGTGCTCGGCACGCTGATCTCGCTGGTGCTGATCGGCATCCTCGGTCTGGTGTTCATCGACTGGGCGGCGCTCACGGGCAACACGGACGACAACACCGGGCTCATTCACGGCCTGTACCCGTCGATCGACATGAGCGGTCTGCTGCTGGCCGGCATCATCATCGGCTCGCTCGGTGTCCTGGACGACGTGACGGTGACCCAGACCTCAGCGGTCTGGGAGCTGCACGAGGCCAACCCCACGATGGGCTGGCGCGGACTGTACCGGGCGGGCATCCGTATCGGCCGCGACCACATCGCCTCCGTCGTCAACACCCTCGTCCTCGCCTACGCGGGCGCCGCACTGCCGCTGCTCCTGCTCTTCTCCATCGCTCAGAGCAGCGTAGGCACGGTTGCCAACAGCGAGCTGGTCGCCGAGGAGATCGTGCGCACACTGGTCGGCTCGATCGGCCTGGTGGCCTCGGTGCCGGTCACCACGGCGCTCGCGGCCCTGGTGGTGTCGGCAGACCGGCCCGGCCAGACGCCCGGCACGGCGTCGGCCGCCGGCGGTGGCGGCGAGGCTCCCGTTCCGGCCCGCACGGGCAGGGGGCGACGGCGCAAGCGTTGAGCGCCGTCGACGCCGGCATCCACGGCGCCGCGTCACGCCCCCGGGCGTCCCGGGCGGCCCCTCACCCTCTGGACGCCCGGCAGAAGCGTTCCTGCACGGCCGGTTGCCACGGCCGTAGCCGCAACTACCGCGCGCCGCGAGCCGCCCAGCAAGCCGGGCCGGCTACCCGGCCACCACAAGCCGCAACTCAGGCCTCACACAGCCACACATAGCCTCAGCCGGGCACACCGACCCCACTCACCCCAGGCGAAGCGTTACACCACGCTCTCCCATGGCGCGGCTCACCCCGCGCTCTGCTCCTCCGCCAGAATCCGGTCCAGCGCCTCGTCGAGGTGCGCGTCGAAGTCGGCGAGGGTTCCCTCCTGGCCCAGCGGCACGAGCTTGTCCGTGCGGTCCAGGAAGGCGACCAGCGGTGCCGTGGAGGAACGGAACAGCGCCTGGTCGCTGCCCACCTGAAGCCGGATCAGCACATCGCCCAGCGACTCGGGTTCGACCGGTGAGACCCGCACATCACCCTCCCCGCACGGCCGCCCGACCCCGTCGATCAGCAACTCCCGGCCGAAGGCCCAGGTCACCGGGGCATCCCCGGGCAGATGAAAGGTCAGCCGCACGGCGTAGGGATCGCACGTCTCGTAGCGCAGCTCCACAGGGATGCGGAAGGAGAGCTCCTCCGAAACGAGAAAGCTCATCATGACCTCTGCCTGTACGGACTCGCGCATCGCCTACCCCGTCACTTGCCGCTTCGATTGGCCGGGAATGAAACCTCTGATACCTGGTGGCATCTTGCTGAAAGTACACACCAGATCACAAGGAGTGAGTTTTCAGATACTGATAGAGATCGCGAGTGACCCGAGTGCACGGCCCACCTCGCGCTGCAACTGCCGTACCGCGGGCAGCAGTCGGTCCGCCTGATTACTGGGAAGGGAGATGGCCATCGTTCCGGCCATGTCACCCACAGTGATCGGAATCGCGGCGCACACCGTCCCCAGTGCGTACTCCTGGCGTTCGGTCACCGGTTCCATCCGGCTCGTGCGTTCGAGTCGTTGCAGCAGGGTTCGGCTGTCGCGGACGGTGTACGGGGTGATCGACTGCACGGGATGACGAGCGAGATGGTCCCGGCGGATGTTCTCGTTCAGCTGGGACAGCAGGCACTGACCGATGGCGTGCGCGTGGCCGGTCTCGCGGAAGTCGGCCCATTCCTCCACCGCCGGGTTGCCGGGGGTGTCGGAGACACACATGATCTCGATCTCGCCGTCGCGGTAGATCGCGTAGTAGACGGGCACCCCGATGGAATCCCGCCAGCGGGCCATCGTGTCGGTGACCGTGCTGCGACGTTTCTGCGCGGCTCCACTGCTGCTCAGCCTCTCGGCCGCCTCACCGAGGAAGAACAGCCCTCTCTCCCGGCGCAGATAGTCCTCGTGCGCCAGGGTGCGCAGCAGGTGGTACGTCGTGGGGAGCGCCAGGCCTGTCTCGCGGGCCAGTTGCTTGGCGGGGGCGCCGTACTCGTGCGAGGCGACGGCCTCCAGCAGGCGGATGGCGCGCTGCACGGAGCCGATGAGCGTGGCGTTGTGCGGGGACGTGGGGGGTGAGCAGGGATCTGCGGGTGCGGTGTCTGCCGTGGCCAAGGGTCACTCCCGAAGCGCGAGGGGGGGCAGCCCGTGCAGGGGTAACACGGGAGGGGGTGTATGGGTTCGTACGCCGCTCGCGGGGCACTCCCCGCGTCGAGTTCCGGACTCTATTGGCCTGCCACCGCTCGCAGACCCTCCGCCCGGGAAACTTCCCTCCCCCGAGGGAACCGGCAGTTGTCGCTGCCGGTTCCCGTCACCCACTCCTCTTACCAGTCGCCCCGCGACGAGGAGCCGGCCGTGAACTTCCGTACGACGTAGATGAGTCCCCCGACCAGTGCGACGAAGACCAGCAGCTTGAACAGCAGTCCGATCACGAAGCCCACGACGCTGGCGATCACGCCGCCGAACACGACCAGAGCGATGACCGGCACCGCGATCCACTTCACCCACCACGGCAGACCCGCGAAGATCTCTCGCATCGCCCTTGTCCCTCTCTCTGCCCGACGGCCGCACGGCTCCCACTGAGCCCTGCGGTCCCGCCAGGTCCTTTGGTGTCCTGCCTCGATGCTATGGCCGGCCCGACGCCGGACGGGGGCCTCGCAGCCCTTGTCCTCCCCTGACCGATCCCCTAGGGAATCCGAGGACGCGGAAGCCGGAAACCCCTAGCCCGCAGGTCGGTTCACGGCCCGCGGTCAGGTCTCGGGCGGCGAGAAGACCACGACTACCCGCAGGTCCTCGCTGATGTGGTGGAACTTGTGTGCCACTCCGGCCGGGACGTACACCACGCTGCCCCGGGCCACCTCGGTGGTCTCCAGGCCGACGGTGATCGCTGCACGGCCGCTGACGACGAAGTACACCTCGTCCTGGTTGTGCGGTTTCTGCGGGTCGTGCTCGCCCGCGTTGAGCGCGTACAGACCAACCGACATGTTCCGCTCGCGCAGAAACTGAAGGTAGGCGCCGTCGTTGGCGGCGCGCTCCGCCTCCAGTTCGTCCAGCCGGAATGCCTTCATCGCTTCGTCGCCCTCACACCCGTACTCGTATCCGATCTCGTCTGCCACGATCAGACACATGATGAATTTTGCAGTCAAGACGATTGCCAACGCGGGCGCCCTGGCGGTCGCCGTATGGCTGCTCGACAAGATCACCCTGACCGGGGACAGCACCGGGAAGAAGGTCGGCACGCTGCTCGTGGTCGCGCTGATCTTCGGCCTGGTGAACGTTCTGGTCAAGCCGATCGTTAACCTGCTGAGCCTGCCGCTCCTCATCCTCACGCTCGGCCTGTTCACCCTGATCGTCAACGCCCTGATGCTGTTGCTGACCTCATGGCTCGCCGACAAGCTGGACTTGAGCTTCCATGTCGAGGGCTTCTGGACGGCCGTCCTGGGCGGCCTGATCATCTCGATCGTCTCCTGGGCTCTCAACGTCATCCTGCCCGACCGGGACTGAGCCCCATGACCTACCGCATCTGCTTCGTCTGCACCGGCAACATCTGCCGTTCCCCGATGGCCGAGTCCGTCTTCCGGGCGCGGTCGGCGCAGGCCGGGCTGGACGGGCTCGTCGAGGTCGACAGCGCCGGCACGGGCGGCTGGCACGAGGGTGAGCCGGCCGACCCACGCACCGTGGCCGTGCTGGAGGCACACGACTACGACGGTGCGCACATCGCCCGGCAGTTCCAGCCGTCGTGGTTCGCCCGGCTCGATCTCGTCATCGCACTCGACACCGGCCATCTGCAGGCGCTGCGCCGCCTCGCTCCCACCGAGCAGGAGGCGGCGAAGGTGCGCCTGCTGCGCTCGTACGACCCCGCCGCCGGCGACGATCTCGACGTCCCCGACCCCTACTACGGGGGAGGGGAGGGCTTCGAGGAGGTCCTTGAGATGGTGGAGGCGGCGAGCACGGGACTGCTCGCCGCGGTACGCGAGCACGTGGAAGGACGGGCGGCATGAGTGATTCGGCAGGCGGCACGGGCGCGGGGCGGAGCATCGGAGAGGGCACGCGCGCGGTGCGGGCGGGGCTGCCCGAGCCGGTGAAGCACGAGCCGACCCTGCCGGGCCCCGTGTTCGCCGCCCACTTCCATCTGCCGGGCGACCCGACGGGAGGGTACGCCTACGGCCGCGACGAGAATCCGACGTGGACGCACCTCGAGCGGGCGATCGGCGAGCTGGAGGCGCCCGGCACGTCCGGCGCCGAGACGCTCGTGTTCGCCTCCGGGATGGCCGCCATCTCCTCGGTGCTCTTCTCGCAGCTGCGCGCGGGTGACGCGGTCGTACTGCCCAGCGACGGCTACCAGGTGCTGCCGCTGGTGCGACAGCAGCTGGAGGCCTACGGCATCGAGGTGCGCACCGCCCCTACCGGCGCGGACGCTCAGCTCGGCGTCCTCGACGGGGCGAAGCTGCTGTGGATCGAGACCCCCTCGAACCCCGGGCTCGACGTGTGCGACGTCCGGCGCCTCGCCGACGCGGCGCACGCGCGTGGCGCCCTGGTCGCCGTCGACAACACGCTCGCCACACCACTCGGGCAGCGCCCCCTGGAGCTGGGCGCGGACTTCTCCGTGGCCAGCGGCACCAAGCAGCTCACGGGGCACGGCGACATCCTGCTGGGCTACGTCGTCGGCCGCGACGCCGAGGCCATGGCCGCCGTACGCCGCTGGCGCAAGATCGTCGGGGCGATTCCGGGACCGATGGAGGCCTGGCTCGCGCATCGCTCGATCGCCACACTCCAGCTGCGCGTCGAGCGGCAGAACGCCGGTGCCCTGGCGGTGGCCGAGGCATTGCGGGACTGGCCCGAGGACCTCGGTGTGCGCTATCCGGGACTGATGAGCGACCCGTCCTACAAGATCGCATCGGAGCAGATGCTCCGCTACGGGTGCGTCGTGTCGTTCACGCTGCCCACCCGCGCGCGTGCGGACCGTTTCCTGGACGCGCTGCGACTCGTCGACGACGCGACCAGCTTCGGCGGGGTGCGCTCCACCGCCGAGCGCCGGGCGCGCTGGGGAGGGGATGCGGTTCCGGAAGGCTTCATCCGGCTGTCGGTCGGTGCCGAGGATTGCGACGACCTCGTCGCGGATGTGCTGCGCGCGCTGGCCGAGTCCGCGCCATGACCGCTTTCCGGACACCCTGGGGAGGTCCGCCTACGTAGACCGGACGGTCCGAGCCTCCCCCCTCGTGGCTCGGACCGTCCGCGGTTCCGCCGCCAAGAACCGCGCGACCAAGGCTAGTTGACTCTCTGTCAGTGTCCAATCACAGTAGCGACAGAGACCTATCGACTTATTTATAGTTGGGCCCTGCTTCAGGGGTGGGAGCAGCGCACGGAAGGGGTGGGCGCGCCATGGATCTGGCCTTGCTGCGCACGTTCGTGACCGTGCACCGGGCCGGCTCCTTCACCCGTGCCGCCGCCCTGCTGGGTCTCTCCCAGCCGGCGGTCACCTCCCAGATCCGCACCCTCGAACGGCAGCTGGGTCGCCCCCTCTTCCTGCGACAGGCGCGCGGCGTGACGCCGACGACCACGGGCGACGAGCTCGCGCACAAAGCCGCTCCGCATCTGGATGCGCTGGTCGAGATCGCCGAGAGTGGCCTCGACGACGAGTCCTCACTGCGTACGTTGCATCTGGCCGGTCCTCCGGAGTTCACCGCCGAACGGGCGCTGCCCGCGCTCGTGGAACTGACCGGGGAGGACGGCCAGGGGTTCGCCCTGCGCGCCTCCTTCGGCAACGCGGAGGAGACGCTGGAGGGTTTGGCCGCGGGGCATCATGATCTGGCCATCAGCACCGCCCGGCCGCGTGGCGCCCTGCTCACGGCGACTCCGCTCTGCGACGAGGAACACGTCCTGCTCGCCGCCCCGCGCTGGGTGAAGGAGATCGACGCCGGGACCCTGCGCCACAGGGGCGCTCCCGCCCTGGAGAACCTCCCCGTCGTCGAGGTGCACGAGTCGCTGCCGTTCGTGGCCCGGTACTGGGCCTCCGTCTTCGACTCCCGTCCCGCCGCGTCAGGAACCGTGATCGTCCCCGATCTGCGGGCCGTCCTGGCCTGCGCGGCCGCGGGGGCGGGGCTCGCGGTGCTGCCCCGCTACTTGTGTGCCCCTGCCCTGCGCTGCGGCGATGTGGTCGCGCTGCATGAACCGGCTGTGCCGCCCCTGCGCACGTACTTCCTGGTGGTGCGCACCGGAACGCTGGCCATGCCGCACATCGCCCGGGCGCATGAATGGCTTCAGCGGGCGGCTGTCGACTGGTGCTGACGGGTGCTTCATCCGGCGGTGCGGTTGCGCTGTTGACCGGCGGCGGCCCTGGCGCAAGGCACCTTCACTCACCGGGCCCGCAAGGTGACGATCCGCGATGTTTCACGTGGAACATCGCGGGCCACATTTCTCCCATGACCGTCCGACCCGTGGTCAAGCGCACCGCCCGCGCCGTTCTCCTGGACGGTGACGACCTGATCCTGATCAAGCGCACCAAGCCGGGCGTCGATCCCTACTGGGTCACCCCCGGCGGCGGGGTCGAACCCGGTGACCCCACCGTCGTCCACGCCCTGCACCGCGAGGTGTATGAGGAACTGGGCGCCAAGATCACCGATGTCGTGCCGTGTTTCGTCGACACCGTCGAGCACATCGGCGAGGACGGCGGCGCGACCGGCGTGAAGGTGCAGCACTTCTTCGTCTGCCGGCTCGAGTCCATGGATCCGTCCCTGCGGCACGGTCCCGAGGTGGAAGAACCCTCGGGCGAGTACGAGATCGTGAGAGTCCCGTTCACCCGCGTCGGAATCGCCTCCGTGCACCTGGTGCCGTTGTCCCTACGGCACTACCTCGACGGAAACATCGAGGGCGTACGAGCCATGCACGCCCCTGACCTGGGCTGAGCGGCCCCTGATCGGCGCTCTGCCCGCACTGCCGTCCTCCTCGTGTTGCGGCGGTCAGCTTCCGGTGGCGACGAGTTCCTCGAGGGAGTCGTGCCGTATGCGCTCGAACGGGATGCCTACGTCCCTCAAGGCGTCCACGCCGCTGCGGATCATGCCGGGCGGGCCGGAGAGATAGGCGTCGTACTCGTTCCAGGGGCCGTACTGCCTTACGGCGTCGGGGAGCTGAAGGTGCGACTGCTGGTCGATGATCGCGCGTACCGAGAGCCAGGGGTGAGCCTGCTGGAGCCTGAGCATCGTGTCGATGTCGTACAGGTCGTGGTCGGTCCGAGCGCCGTAGAACACCTCGACCGGCCGCCGATCGCCGTGCTCGGCGACGTCCTCGACCAGGGCCTTGATCGGCGCGATGCCGGTGCCGCCGCCCAGGCACAGCAGTCCGCTGTCGGTGGTGTGGTCCACGGTCATCGAACCGGCCGGCGGGCCGAGGCGGATCACGTCGCCGGGCCGGGCGCGGTGGACCAGGGCGTTGGAGACCCAGCCCGCCGGGACCGCCTTCACGTGGAAGCTGAGCAGGCCGTCGGATCGGGGTGACGAGGCGAAGGAGTAGTGGCGCCAGACACGCGGCCACCACGGTGTCTCCAAGCTGGTGTACTGCCCCGCCAGAAAGGGGTAGGGCTGGTCCGGGCGGACGGTGACGACGGCGACGTCGGGCGTCCTGAGGTCGTGCGCGACGACCTCCGCGTGCCACCAGGCCGGGGAGCGCAACTCGTCCGAGGCTGCCGCATCGATCATGATCTGCGAGATCGTGGTGTAGGTCCGTATCCAGGCCGCCTCCGTCTCGTCGTTCCAGACGGACTCGGCATACCGGCTCAGCGCGCCGATCAGGCACTCGCCGACGGCCGGATAGTGCTCGGCCTGCGTGCCGTACTTGCGGTGGCCACGGCCGAGGTTCTGCAGGTAGGGGACGAGCACGTCGGTGTTGTCGATGTGCTCGGCGGCGGTGAGCAACGCCTTCAGCAGGCGGTCCCGCTGGGCGTCCATCGCGGCGGGGAAGAGGGGCCGCAGATCCGGGTGGCGCACGAAGAGCAGTGCGTAGAAGTACGAGGTGACCTTGTCGGCGACGGGAGCCACCGTGGACATGGTGCGCCGGACGAGGACGGCGTCCGGAGAGGCGTCCTGCGCCCCAGAGGCGGCCGGTTCGGCGTTGGGAGCCGGGCTGGGAGGTGCGGCTTGCTCGGTGCGGAGACCACCAGGTGCGGCGTCCGAGTGCGAAGCCGGGGTGGGGTGTCCGGGCGCGGGTGAGTCCGGGGTGTGGCGGTTCGCCTGCGGGGCGGGAGCCGGAGCGGGGCCGGGTGCCTGCACGTGCGAGGCGCGGCCGGGCGGCTCTGTGTACAGAGCCTCAGAGCGCTCGGCCTGCGGGGCAGGAGCCGTGGATGACGTGCCGCCGTCGGCGAAGGGGGACGGCTCTGTGTGGTCCGCGTGGTCTGCCGGGGCGTGGCGCTGGGTGGGCACACGGTACGGGACAGGCGGTGCCTCGGTGGTGGCTGTCGCGCGCTGGTCGTAGGAGCGCGCTTCGGTGCGGGTCGAGGGCGGCGCGGGTGGGGACGCGGCCGCCTGGCCTATTCGCCCGAGGTCGGCCGCAAAGGCGGGGGCATCGGTCCGCATGTCGTGAGTCTGTGACGCGGCCCAGCTCCCCGTGGGGGCTGTCTGCGGGGCTTGCGCCTGTCCGGGCGGCTCTGGCTCGTACGCCCGTGCGTGCGGCTCAGAGGGCGGTGCTCCGGCCGGTGAGCCCGAGGTAGCCGCCTCCGGCTCCCGCCTCCACGAGGATGCCCCCGTACCGCGTGCCGGCGGTCCCGGCTCGGTGTCCGGCACAGGACCGGTGGCTCGGCCTCCGGAAGCCGGGGTGCTCCGACCGCCGGCGGCCGGATCCGGCGCGTGCGGCCGGGACAGTGCCTCCGTGACGTACGGCCGGGCAAGCGGCACATCGGCTTCGAGAGGTTCCTCCGCCTGCGTGTGCGGCGAGTTGGCGTGGGGTGCGGCCTCGTCCACGGGCGCGCCCGAATCGGCGCCGGGAGTGGCCCTGCCCACCGTACGCATGCCTGCCAGGCGGCTGCCGTCTGCGGCATCCCGCTCGGTGCCCTGCGCCGGCGCCGGCTTCCTGCGCGGCGTGAACCAGCCGCCCCCGCCGTCCGAAGTGCCGTTGTCGGCCGACGTGGTGGTCGGAGCGTCCATGGTGTGCCTCGCCTCGAACATCTTTCGGTCGGTCTGCGCACTTCCTCAGTCGGAAGATGCCTGCTTCCACCGCAGCCGGTTGCTCTTCCCGTTCGGCGTCGCTGCCAACGCAGCCATAGTCAACCCTTGTCCCCGATCCGTACGGACAAGTAGGAAGAGAGTGTGACATTGGCCGCAGTGTTCTCGCCGAGCGTCCCACTTCCTCCGGGCACCCGGTCGCTTAGCCGAGAATGCGGGTTTCGATCTCTCCGTCCCGTTAGGCTGCATTGCCTTGCTCTCGGCCCCGACGGGAAGGATGCTCCGCCTTCCGTGCGGGAACCGGAGTCGACCCTACCGGCCCCCGCCCCGCACACAAGTCCCCCCTTGCGTGCCCACGAATTTGACGATGGGGAGATCCAGCGATTCCCGCAATTACTGGGCGTGCCGCACCAATTCGTAGGCATCCCACAGATCCTTCCCGGCGTACGAGTGGGTCGCGAGGCCGGTCAGGTGCCGGTCGGCATTGACGGCCACGGAGACGGGGACGACTCCGAAGAGTTCCTTGTCCGACGACGAGTCCCCGTACGCGACACAGTCCGCTCGTGTCACTCCGAACTCCCGGCACAGGCGGTCGGCGATGAGGACCTTGGCCGCGGCGCTCAGCACCCCGGTGGGGTCCAGAGGCTGGGTGAACGGAACGGCGGGGAACAGCGAACCGTGCGCCGCGTGCGCGCCCCAGCCCGTGAGCCGTTCGACGAAGAACGAGGGGGACAGCGACACCACCGCGCAGTAGTCACCCTGGCGCCTGATCTCCGCCCAGACTTCGCGGATGCGCCTCAGCCAAGGCGCTGCCTCGAAAGCCGCCACCACGTGCGCCTCGGTGAGGCCGCTCCACAACGCGTGTACTCGGTGCGCGTACTCCGGCGGGCCGATCAACCCTGCGGCAATCTCCCGTTCCAGCGCAATTGTTTCAGGCTCCAGCCCGAGTTGCCGGGAAATCTCCAGGGGAGCGGAGGTGCCGTGGAGCAGCGTGCCGTCGAGATCGAAAAGATGGAGTCTCGCCATGACAACGGAGGCTAGTGCGGCATGCGTCGGGCTACTCGCTGGTCGGCCCGATCGACGGGACTGATGGACGCTCGTCGTTCGCCGATGTTTCACGTGAAACACCACGCGCTTGTCCCCGCGTCCAGCCGCACTTGGCCCAGTTGGCCAAAAGGACGTACGTCTCTGCCGAAACAGGTGGACGTCAAGGGCACCCGTCAGACAGCCTGACCTGCGTGCCTACTCCTTCCCTCGCTGCTCTGCCGATCCGCCGCCTGACCCGTCGCGACCTCAAGGCCTGCGCCGACTTGTCCGAGGACCGGGGGTGGCCGCGCGAGGAGCACAAGTGGGGCTTCCTCCTCACCGCGGGGAAGGGGTATGGCATCGACGACCCCCAGGGAGGGCTCGTGGCCGCCTGTGCGGTCACCGAGTACGGGCCACCGGAACACCCCGAACTCGGAGCCGTCGGCATGGTTCTGGTCGCCGAACGGTATGCGCGGCAAGGAGTCGGGCGCCGGTTGATGCGGCACGTGGTGTCGATGATGGGCACCACACCACTGACCCTGCATGCGACGCCGAACGGTCGGCCGCTCTACGAAGAACTCGGCTTCAAGGTCACGGGCCGCGCAGAGATGCTGCGCGGCCTTTTCGTGCCCGGCGGCCCCGAGCCCAGGGTGGGCACCCGTCCCGCAACCGGCGAGGACCTCTCCACCATCCTCCGTCTTGACGCCGAGGTGTTCGGCGCCGACCGCACGCACATCATCACGCGTCTGCCCGCCTTCGCCGACCACGTGCGTGTCGCCGAGGAAGACGGCCGGATCATCGGCTACGCGGCCGTCTGGCCCAACATGGAGACCCATGTCGTCGGCCCGTTGATCGCGCGGGACACGGAGGCCGCCAAAGCGCTGATCGCCTCGCTCGCCGCCCAGACGGAACGCCCCTTGCGCACCGACATCGACGTCCGCCACGAGGAGCTTCTGGCGTGGGTGAAGGAGCGCGGCCTGGTATCGGTCGCCTTCAACGCGGTGATGACGTACGGGGTGTCCGAGCTACCTGGTGACTGGAGCCGGCGCTTTGCCCCGCTGACGGTGGCTGCGGGCTGAGGACCGACGAAGACGCCGGCCCCTCGGGGACCGGCGTCCAGCGTGGCGCGGGACTTCTCTCAGGCGAGCCTCTCCACGGCGGCCGTGGCGAAGCCGTGGTCCTGCTCAGGCGCTCCGCCGCCCACTCCGATCGCACCGATCAGGCGGCCGTCGCGGTGGATCGGCAGACCGCCCGCGATGAACAACAGCGGCCGATCGAGAGCGGTCTGCAGCGAGTGGAACGGCCCGTCGGGCTTCACCAGGTCGACGAGGTCGGCCGTCGCCGCGTTCAACTGAAGGGCGGTGTACGCCTTGCGGGTGCTCGTCTCCCCGGAGATCAGTACGGCTTGGTCGTCGCGCCGGAATGCCAGCAGATGTCCGCCCGCGTCCACGACGGTGACGCTGACGGTCACTCCGGCTGCCTCGGCGGCCCGGTGGGCAGCGGTGACGAGAACCTCGGCGTCATGGATGGTCAGAGGCGCGACGGCGGTGGTGGTACTCATGTCGGTTTCTCCTTACGCGTGGTGCTGGTGAGGGATCCGGCGGCGCGGGGACGGCCCTGGCCCCACGTGGGCCCGGCTCCCGATCGGTGACGCGGGGACGGTTTGAGAGCTTCGACGGGCGTACGGCCCGCTGGGTCCGGCAGGCAGTGTCAGCGGTGGACGGCGGCGCGCTCCTCGGCAGGGACACCGGCAGCGACGACGGCACTGGGAGTGCTGTCACGACGCTCCAGCGCGGCCGAGACGACGGCGAGGAGCAGAGCCGCGGCGGCGAGGATGGCGCCGACCCAGTTCGGGGCCGTGTAGCCGAGTCCGGCCGCGATGACGACGCCGCCGAGCCAGGCGGAGAGCGCGTTGCCCAGGTTGAAGGCGCCGATGTTCACCGCGGAGGCGAGAGTCGGGGCGCCGTGCGCCTGGTCGAGGACGCGCTTCTGCAGCGGCGGTACGGTCGCGAAGCCCAAGGCGCCGATCAGCGCGATGCTCACGGCCGAGAGGATCTTGTCGTGTGCGGTGAGTGTGAAGAGCGCGAGTACGACCGCGAGGGCGCCCAGGGAGACGTAGAGCATTGGCATCAGGGCCCGGTCGGCGAACTTGCCGCCGACGAGGTTGCCGCCGACCATGCCAAGGCCGAAGAGGACCAGCAGCCAGGTGACGGAGCCTTCGGCGAAGCCTGCGACGTGGGTCATCATCGGCGCGATGTAGGTGATGGCCGCGAAGACGCCGCCGAAGCCCAGGACGGTCATCGCCATGGCGAGCAGTACCTGGACGTTCTTGAAGGCGGCGAGCTCGTGCCCCAGATGCACACCCTCGGGCTTGGGTACCTCCGGGACGAGCTTGGCGATGCCGGCCAGACCGAGGACACCGAGCGCCGCGACGATCGTGAAGGTGACGCGCCAGCCCAGGGACTGGCCGACGAGCGTGCCCAGGGGGACGCCGACGACGTTGGCGACGGTCAGGCCGGTGAACATCATCGCGATGGCCCCGGCCTTCTTGTCCGGGGCGACCAGTTCGGCGGCGACCACCGAGCCGATACCGAAGAAGGCACCGTGGGCGAGTGAGGCGACCACGCGGCCGACGAGCATCACGGAGAAGGCGGGGGCGAGGGCGGAGAGCAGGTTGCCGATGATGAACAACCCCATCAGCACCATCAGCATCCGCTTGCGGGAGATCTTGGTACCGAGCACGGTCATCAGCGGTGCACCGAACATCACGCCGAGTGCGTAGCCGGTCACCAGGAAGCCGGCTGTCGGGATGGAGACCCCGAAGTCGATCGCGACCTCGGGCAGCAAGCCCATGATCACGAATTCGGTCGTGCCGATTCCGAAGGCCCCGATCGCGAGAGCCAGAAGCGCGAGAGGCATGGAGGATAACCTTCCCAGAAGATTGCAGGAGCGCTTTACGTGCGTACACAATAGTTGCAGACGCGGGCTATATGCAACCGATGACTATTGCGCTGTTGCTCTATCCTGGATTCAGCCGCTCCGGGACGGAGGAACCCCATGACAGCGACGGACCCCGCGCTCACCGCCCTCGCCCAGGGCTGGTGCGCCCTCTCTCTGCTGCACGGGAGGATCGAGGGGCACATCGAGCGCGCCCTGCAGGCTGGGCACGCCCTCAGCGTGCGCGAGTACTCCCTGCTCGACGTACTCAGCCGGCAGCACGACGGTGACGGTGGGCATCTGCAGATGAAGCAGGTCGCGGACGCGGTCGTACTCAGCCAGAGCGCCACCACGCGACTGGTCACCCGCCTTGAGGATCGCGGCCTGCTGGCGCGGTATCTGTGCCCCACCGACCGCCGCGGCATCTACACCAACGTGACCGAGGCGGGCCTGAAACTGCTGGCCGAGGCGCGGCCGACCAATGACGCCGCCCTGCGCGAGGCGCTCGACGAGGCGGCGAAGATCCCTGAGCTGGCTCCGCTGGTCCGGGTCGTGGAGTCGGTCAACGTGCCCGCATAGGGTGCGAGCATGGGAGATCTTGAAATACGAGCCGCGGTCACGGAGGACCTCCCCGTGATCGTCGGCATGCTTGCCGACGACCCTCTCGGCGCGCAGCGCGAGTCACCGGACGACCTGACCCCCTACCGGGCCGCGCTGGAACGGCTCGCTGCCGACGCGAATCAGCACCTCGTCGTCGCCGTGCGAGGGGATCGCGTCGTGGGCACGCTTCAGCTCACGATCATTCCCGGCCTCTCCCGACGTGGAGCCACCAGGTCAATCATCGAGGGCGTCCGTATCCACAGCCGCGAGCGCGGCAGCGGGCTCGGCACCCAGCTCATCGAGTGGGCTGTCGAGGAGTCCCGCCGCCAGGGCTGCCAGTTGGTCCAGTTGACGTCGGACACCTCCCGCGTCGACGCCCATCGCTTCTACGAACGGCTCGGCTTCACGGCCTCCCACGTGGGTTTCAAGCTCCAGCTCTGAGGCTCGGGAGTACGACGGACAATGCACACCGGAAGGGCACTGACCATCAAGAGTGCGCCACACGTCGTAGGGCCATGTTTCACGTGAAACATGGCCCTTGCCGTGCACCGGAGCGTGGACCCCTAACCGATCCCCCGCCATCCGTCCGGGTCCACTCCACCCGGCACTTCCGCCGTCTCCTCGTACGGCTGGCGTGTGAACACGAACGACCCGAGGTCCAGATGACTCACCGACCCGTCCGCCCGCCGTACGGGCCGCAACAGCTCTCCGGCGTAGTAGCCCTCCAGGCCGGTCCAGGTGCCGTCCCCGTTGGCCCGGAAGCGTGCACGACGTCCCTTCCCGGACAGCGGCTCCAGCGACACCCCACCGCCTCCCGTCAGGCGTAGCCCGAAGGCGTAGGTACCCCAGTACCACTGGCCCGCCAACTCCAGCACGGACGGGTCGGCTTCGGGTAGCGGGCGCCACGGTTCGGGGATCCGCGGCTCGGCCTCGGCGACGGTGCGAACAAGGTCGGCTCCCACCAACGACAGAAATGGACCGGAGGTGCAGTTGGCAAGCACCACCACGGCGACGTCGTCCGCGACGCTGAGGGTGAGGTTCGCGAGGAAACCGGGCAGCGAGCCGGAGTGGCCCACCAGCAGCCGGCCGTCCCGGTGCTGAATCTGCAATCCGAGTCCGTACGCCGCCCCGTCGGCCAGGTCCGTGGCTTCGGCCGGTGCCGCTGGTGCCCGCATCTCCCGTACGGTCTCCGCACTCAGCACTCGTTCGTCGCCCTCCGCGAGGAATACGGCGAACCGTGCCAGGTCTCCCGTGGTCGACCACAGCTGACCGGCAGGCGCCATCCGGCCCAGGTCCTCAGCAGGCTCCGGCAGCAGCACATCGGCCCAGGGGTGAACCGCCCAGCCACCGGCGTGCGGGGCGGACGGCTGCCCACTCGTCCGGTCGAGACCCAGGGGTTCAAGCACCTCACGTCGCAGCACCTCCTCCCAGGGAGCGCCACGAAGCTTCTCGACGAGCGCGCCCAGCAGCGTGTAGCCGGGGTTCGAGTAGTGGAAACGCCGCCCGGCCGGATGGAGGAGGGGCCGGTCACCGAGCACGTCGGCCAGTTCCGGGCGCAGCGATCCCGGGCTGCGCTCCCACCATGGCGCGGGGGACTCGGCTGCCAGCCCACTGGTGTGCGCCAGCAGTTCGGCGATGGTGGCCTCGCCGGCACCCGTACCCGGCAGATGCTTCTCCAGCCTGTCGCCGAGGTCGAGAAGGCCCTCGTCACGCAACCGCAGTACAAGGACCGCGGTGAACGTCTTGGTGATGGACCCGATCCGGTACTGCACGTTCCCGTCCGGCAGTTCGCCGTCCACCGACGAGCGCGCCCCCTGCCAGACGGTACGCCCGCCCCGCACGACCGCCGCGACCATGGACGGGGCGCGTCCCTCGGACTGGGCCACCGCGAGCCGGTGCAGCAACGCCCGGCGGGTACCGGGGAGCAGTTCTTCCTGAGCTGTTGTCATGCCCCCAGTCCATCCGGCCGGACGGCGGACGTCCAGCACATTCTGGACCTGCACGTGGACCGCGCCGAGTGCCAGATGAGCGGGGTGGGGATCAGGTCTGGGCCATGTCCACGAACCGCGAGTAGTGGCCCTGGAAGGCGACCGTGATCGTGGCGGTCGGACCGTTTCGGTGCTTTGCGACGATCAGGTCTGCCTCGCCTGCCCGGGGCGACTCCTTCTCGTAGGCGTCTTCGCGGTGCAGCAGGATGACCATGTCGGCGTCCTGCTCGATGGAGCCGGATTCACGCAGGTCGGAGACCATCGGCTTCTTGTCGGTACGTTGCTCGGGACCACGGTTCAGCTGCGAGAGCGCGATGACCGGGAGTTCCAGCTCCTTGGCCAGGAGCTTGAGGTTCCGGGACATGTCCGAGACCTCCTGCTGACGGCTTTCGGCGCGCTTGGAGCCGCCGGACTGCATCAGCTGGAGGTAGTCGATGACGACCAGCCGAAGGTCGTTGCGCTGCTTGAGGCGGCGGCACTTGGCACGGATCTCCATCATCGACAGGTTCGGGGAGTCGTCGATGTAGAGGGGGGCGGCGGAGACGTCCGGCATCCGTCGCGCCAGCCGCGTCCAGTCCTCGTCGGTCATCGTGCCGGAGCGCATGTGGTGCAGCGCGACACGGGCCTCGGCGGAGAGCAGACGCATCGCGATCTCGTTGCGCCCCATTTCGAGCGAGAAGATGACGCTCGGCAGGTTGTTCTTGATCGACGCGGCTCGGGCGAAGTCCAGTGCCAGCGTCGACTTACCCATCGCCGGACGCGCGGCGATGACGATCATCTGGCCTGGATGGAGACCATTGGTCAGAGAGTCGAAGTCGGTGAATCCGGTGGGCACACCGGTCATCTCACCGGTGCGTGACCCGATCGCCTCGATCTCGTCGAGCGCGCCCTCCATGATGTCGCCCAGCGGCAGATAGTCCTCACTGGTGCGCTGCTCGGTGACGGCGTAGATCTCGGCCTGGGCCCGGTTGACGATCTCGTCGACGTCGTCGTCGCCCGCGTATCCCATCTGCGTGATACGAGTGCCTGCCTCCACGAGGCGGCGCAGGACGGCCCGTTCGTGGACGATCTCCGCGTAGTACTCGGCGTTCGCCGCGGTCGGCACCGTCTGGACGAGCGTGTGCAGATACGAGGCGCCGCCGACCTTGTTGATCTCGCCGCGCTTGGTGAGCTCGGCGGCGATGGTGATGGGGTCGGCCGGCTCGCCCTTCGCATAGACATCGAGGATCGCCTGGTAGATCGTCTCGTGCGCCGGCTTGTAGAAGTCGTGGCCCTTGAGGATCTCCACGACGTCGGCAATGGCGTCCTTGGACAGCAACATGCCGCCCAGCACGGACTGTTCGGCATGGAGATCCTGCGGCGGAACCCGCTCGAAGGAGGAACCTCCGCCGTCCCAGCTGTCGTTCTCCCGGCCCCGCTCATGCTGTTCTTCTCGGCCCCGGCCGCCTTCCGCACGGCGGCGGGAGGGCAGACGATCACTGGGACCGCTGTCGGCCCACGGGTCGTCCAAGGGCTCGGAAATACTCACCGAGCCACCTCCTCCCGTCCGCCGAGCGGACCTCTCCATGCCCCTCATTTCTACGGCACGGCACTGACAACTAAGAGGCCCGGCTCCGGTTCTGACGCGTCGGTTTTGTGACGGTTTCACGGGCTGGCGGAGGGAGCGGGCGCCGGACCACGTTAGGCCCCCCGGCACCGTCAGCCAATCTGGTTATCCACAGGCCATGTGGACGACGGGCCGGATGCTGTGGAGAACTCCACGAAACCTGTGCACGACACGGTGGACAGGGCTGTGAACAAGCCCGCACCGCTTCACCGGAACCGGCTCTGACCTGCAGCTTTCCCATCCACCGGCTGTGCAGAAGAAAAACTTTCCCAGTCGGCCCAAGATCGCTTCGAACAGTGCGCGACACTACACTCCGCAACAAGATGAGTAAGGGTCACAATTGCTTTGCGTCTCTTACCTGTGGAAGATTAGATTGGTGCTCATGACACAGGCTCCCGCGACCTCCAAGGCTGCCCGGCGACATCACGATCGGGAGATCGTCTCGCTGGCCGTCCCGGCCTTCGGCGCACTGGTCGCCGAGCCCCTTTTCGTCCTGGCCGACAGCGCGATCGTCGGCCACCTCGGCACCGCTCAACTCGCCGGACTCGGCATCGCCTCGGCGCTTCTCACGACCGCCGTCAGCATCTTCGTCTTCCTCGCCTACGCCACCACAGCGGCCGTGGCCCGGCGGGTCGGCGCCGGGGACCTACCGGCAGCGATCCGCCAGGGCATGGACGGTATCTGGCTGGCACTCCTGCTCGGCGCCGGCGTCATCGCCGTCGTCCTGCCCACCGCACCGTTTCTCGTGGAACTCTTCGGCGCCTCGGAGACCGCAGCCCCCTACGCGACCACATATCTGCGCATCTCTTCCCTCGGCATCCCCGCCATGCTCGTCGTTCTCGCCGCGACCGGAGTCCTGCGTGGCCTGCAGGATACGAAGACACCGCTCTGGGTCGCCGTAGGAGGCTTCGTCGCCAACGGCGTCCTCAACGTGGCGCTCGTCTACGGCGCCGGCCTCGGTATCGCCGGCTCGGCCTGGGGAACCGTGATCGCCCAGTGCGCCATGGCTGCGGTCTACCTCGTCGTTGTCGTCCGCGGGGCCCGCAGACACGGCGCCTCACTGCTCCCGGACGCCGCCGGGCTCTGGGCCTCCGCGCAGGCCGGGGCGCCCCTCCTCGTCCGCACACTCTCGTTGCGGGCAATCCTGATGATCGCGACAGCTGTCGCCGCCCGCCTCGGTGACGCCGACATTGCGGCCCACCAGATCATTCTCTCCTTGTGGAGCCTGCTGGCCTTCGCGCTCGACGCCATCGCCATCGCCGGGCAGGCCATCATCGGACGCTACCTAGGTGCCGACGATCCCCAGGGAGCGCGCGATGTCTGCCGACGCATGGTGCAGTGGGGCATCGGGGTCGGTCTTGTACTCGGCGTCCTTGTCATCGTGTCCCGGCCGGCCTTCCTCCCTCTGTTCACCAGTGACTCCGCCGTGAAGGACGCCGCTCTCCCCGCCTTGCTGGTGGTGGCGCTCTCCCAGCCGATCTGCGGAGTGGTCTTCGTCCTGGACGGCGTCCTGATGGGAGCCGGCGACGGCCGCTATCTCGCCTGGGCGATGCTTCTTACTCTGGCGATCTACACCCCTGTGGCGCTTCTCGTGCCCACCGTCGGTGGTGGCCTCACGGCGCTCTGGGTGGCCATGACGCTGATGATGACCGTCCGCATGCTCACCCTGTGGCTGCGCACCCGCTCGGGCCGCTGGCTCG
This sequence comes from Streptomyces sp. NPDC052023, assembly GCF_044548465.1. NCBI lineage: Bacteria > Bacillati > Actinomycetota > Actinomycetes > Kitasatosporales > Streptomycetaceae > Streptomyces > Streptomyces sp. NPDC052023. The sequence goes on from NZ_JBIUBW010000002.1 coordinate 249,832, forward strand.
TCACGGGGGCGACCCGCTGATCGGGCGTTCGGAAGGGGGCAGGAGGCGGAGTCGTGCCCGCCTCGCTGTTTCACGTGAAACAGCGGCTGCTTCACGTGCAACAGCGGGACTGCTTGCCGATGTTTCACGTGAAACGCCGACCCCTTCGACGACCAACGGGGCTTCGACATGCGAATGGGGCCGCGCCCCTGAGGGTGCGGCCCCACTCCCTGCTTCAGCAAGCGCAGCGCTTACGCAGCGATGACCTCGATGTTGACCTTGGCGGCAACCTCGGGGTGCAGACGGACGGACGTCTCGTGAGCGCCCAGCGTCTTGATCGGCGCACCGAGCTCGATACGCCGCTTGTCGACCTCGGGGCCACCGGCAGCCTTGATCGCCGAGGCGACGTCGGCCGGGGTGACGGAACCGAAGAGACGGCCGGCGTCGCCGGAGCGAACGGCCAGACGGACCTTGACGCCCTCGAGCTGGGCCTTCACCTGGTTGGCCTGCTCGATGGTCTGGATCTCGTGGATCTTGCGAGCACGACGGATCTGCTCGACGTCCTTCTCGCCACCCTTGGTCCAGCGGATAGCGAACTTCCGCGGGATCAGGTAGTTGCGAGCGTAACCGTCCTTGACGTCGACGACGTCGCCCGCGGCACCGAGGCCGGAGACCTCGTGGGTGAGGATGATCTTCATGAGTAGGTCACCCTTCCCTTATCGCGCGGTGGACGTGTAGGGCAGCAGCGCCATCTCACGGCTGTTCTTCACGGCCGTGGCGACGTCACGCTGGTGCTGCGTGCAGTTGCCGGTCACGCGGCGGGCACGGATCTTGCCGCGGTCGGAAATGAACTTCCGCAGCATGTTCGTGTCCTTGTAGTCCACGTACGTGACCTTGTCCTTGCAGAAAGCGCAGACCTTCTTCTTCGGCTTGCGCACAGGCGGCTTCGCCATGGTGATTCTCCTGTGTGATCAAGAAGTGTGGGTGCGACCCACCTTCGGCCGTGAGGCCTAGAAGGGGGGCTCGTCCGAGTAGCCGCCACCGCTGCCGCCGGAGCCACCGCCCCAGCCGCCGCCACCGCCGCCGCCCTGATTGCCACCGGCAGGAGCGCCGGTCGCCCACGGGTCGTCGGCGGGCGCGCCGCCACCCTGCTGGCCGCCACCGGGGCCACCGCCCCAGCCGCCGCCACCCTGCTGGCCGCCACCGCCGCCGCCGTAACCACCCTGGCCACCTCGGCCGGTGGTCTTGGTGACCTTGGCCGTGGCGTTGCGCAGGCTGGGGCCGACTTCCTCGACGTCCAGCTCGAAGACCGTGCGCTTGACTCCCTCGCGGTCCTCGTAGGACCGCTGCTTCAGCCGGCCCTGCACGACGACGCGCATGCCTCGCTGGAGCGACTCGGCGACGTTCTCCGCCGCCTGGCGCCAGACCGAGCAGGTCAGGAACAGGCTCTCGCCGTCCTTCCACTCATTGGTCTGACGGTCGAAGGTGCGGGGCGTGGACGCGACACGGAACTTCGCGACCGCCGCACCGGAGGGGGTGAAGCGCAGCTCGGGGTCGTCGACAAGATTGCCGATGACCGTGATGACGGTCTCGCCTGCCATGGGGGAACCTCTCGGCGGGTTTGCTGCTGGCTGCTGGTGGTGCTACTCGAATCCCGGGATCAGCTGAGTGGAAGCTCAGTGGGTCTCGGGACGGAGGACCTTGGTCCGGAGGACCGACTCGTTCAGGTTCATCTGGCGGTCGAGCTCCTTGACGACCGCAGGCTCGGCCTGCAGGTCGATGACCGAGTAGATGCCCTCGGGCTTCTTCTTGATCTCGTACGAGAGACGACGACGGCCCCAGGTGTCGACCTTCTCGACCTTTCCGCCGCCGTCACGGACGACAGAAAGGAAGTTCTCGATCAGCGGGGAGACAGAGCGCTCCTCGAGATCGGGGTCGAGGATGACCATCACCTCGTAGTGACGCATGTGGAACCCACCTCCTTTGGACTCAGCGGCCACGGTCGATCCGTGGCAGGAGGGTTGTGATGCGTACGCAACGGTATCGGCCACCACTGACATTCGGATGCCCTTGTGGGGGCTTCCTGACATGGCCTGGGCAGACACCGGTGCAGACGGTACAGACTACCCGCACACCGGCTTCCGGTTGAAATCCGTCCGGGGTGGCCGACAATCTGTACACGTCGGGTGTGTATGGCGCTACGATGCGCCGTTTTCCGCAGGAGGTGCCCCATGGCACAGGCATTGCGACCCAACACCGCCGGATCCCTTCTCGCCACCGACGGGCGGCCTCATCCCGTCCAGGACGCGCTGCTCGCGGTGACCCTGCTACTCGGAGTGGTCTCCTTCATCACGGCGATGTTCCACAGCCTTCATCTGATCAGCTCCTGGACCGGCCTGGTGGGAATCCTCACCGGGGCGTACGGCCAGTGGATCTCGGAGACGACCCGCGAACGTTTCGGACTGGTGCTGGGGCTCGGCGCCTCGGCCGTCGGTTTCTTCCTGGGCATGGCCCACGGTGGGCTCTTCGGCGGACTGTTCTGACCCGCCGGGGCACACTCATCTGACCCCGCGCCGAGCCCTTCGGGGCCCGGCGCCCACCGTCACGGCCGTGACAGGCCGGGGCGAAGGACCCGTACGCCCAGTGAGGGCGCTCGTGGGGCGCAGTAGGCTTCGGCGCGAGAGCCGGAGCCCCTGAACCCATGGGGACACACCAGCCCGAGGAGCGCCCCGAATGAGTCTGACCCTGAGGACCATCAGTCGAGAGCAGCATCTGGCCTATGTCCAGAGCCTGCCGTCGGCGAGCCACATGCAGGTCCCGGCATGGGCGGACGTCAAGGCGGAATGGCGTGCGGAAAACCTCGGCTGGTTCGACGAGCGGACCGGCGAACTCGTCGGCGCGGGGCTCGTTCTCTACCGCCAGCTGCCCAAGATCAAGCGCTACCTCGCCTACCTGCCCGAGGGGCCGGTCATCAACTGGTTCGCGCCGAATCTGGACGACTGGATCCAGCCGATGCTGGCGCACCTCAAGCAGCAGGGCGCGTTCTCCGTGAAGATGGGCCCGCCGGTGATCATCCGGCGCTGGGAGGCCGCGTCCATCAAGAAGGGCATCCAGGACCCGGACGTCAAGCGCCTGCGGGACATCGAGGCCGACTTCATCGAGCCGCGTGCCTTCGAGGTCGCCGACAAGCTCCGTCGTATGGGCTGGCAGCAGGGTGAGGACGGGGGCGCCGGATTCGGCGACGTCCAGCCCCGCTATGTGTTCCAGGTGCCGCTGGCGAACCGGTCGCTCGAAGAGGTCCACAAGGACTTCAACCAGCTGTGGCGCCGCAACATCAAGAAGGCCGAGAAGGCCGGCGTCGAGGTCGTCCAGGGCGGTTACCAGGACCTGGAGGAATGGCAGCGGCTGTACGAGATCACGGCCGTGCGTGACCACTTCCGGCCCCGCCCGCTGGCGTACTTCCAGCGCATGTGGACGGCCCTCAACAGCGAGGACCCCAACCGCATGCGGCTGTACTTCGCCCGCCACAACGGGGTGAACCTGTCCGCGGCCACGATGCTGATCGTCGGTGGGCACGTCTGGTACTCGTACGGCGCCTCCGACAACATCGGCCGTGAGGTCCGGCCCTCGAACGCGATGCAGTGGCGGATGCTGCGCGACGCCTACGCGCTCGGCGCCACCGTCTACGACCTGCGCGGCATCTCCGACTCGCTGGACGAGTCGGACCACCTCTTCGGTCTGATCCAGTTCAAGGTCGGCACGGGCGGGCAGGCGGCCGAGTACCTCGGCGAGTGGGACTTCCCGCTCAACAAGCTGCTCCACAAGGCCCTGGACATCTACATGTCCCGCCGCTGAGCGGGGCCGGCCCCGGCCGTTCGCTTCGACAGCTCCGATCGCTTCCACACCTCTGATACACCGCAGCCACCAGAAAGGTTCCAGGTCCGGCCATGGCGCTCACGCTCTACGTCGACACCGCGCGCTGGCGGGCGCACCACAAGCACGTGCAGGAGCAGTTCCCGGGCCTCGTCCCGGTCTGCAAGGGCAACGGCTACGGCTTCGGGCACGAGCGCCTGGCGGAAGAGGCCACCCGGCTGGGCTCGGACGTCCTCGCCGTGGGCACCACGTACGAGGCCGCGCGCATCAAGGACTGGTTCGGCGGTGACCTGCTGGTGCTGACGCCGTACCGGCGCGGCGAGGAGCCTGTGCCGCTGCCCGACCGCGTCATCCGCTCGGTCTCGTCGATCGACGGCGTCTACGGCCTCGTCGGCGCCCGTGTGGTCATCGAGGTCATGTCCTCGATGAAGCGGCACGGCATCAGCGAGCAGGACCTGCCGCAGCTGCACTCCGCCATCGAGAACGTCCGGCTGGAGGGCTTCGCCATCCACCTGCCGCTGGACCGCACCGACGGCTCGGACGCCGTCGAGGAGGTCATCGGCTGGATGGACCGGCTGCGCGCAGCCCGGCTCCCGCTGCACACGATGTTCGTCAGCCACCTCAAGGCCGAGGAACTCGCCCGTCTGCGGCAACAGTTCCCGCAGACCCGCTTCCGCGCCCGGATCGGCACCCGGCTGTGGCTGGGGGACCACGACGCCACCGAGTACCGCGGCGCGGTCCTGGACGTCACCCGTGTCTCCAAGGGCGACCGTTTCGGCTACCGGCAGCAGAAGGCGGCGTCGGACGGCTTCCTGGTCGTCGTGGCGGGCGGTACGTCGCACGGAGTGGGCCTGGAGGCCCCCAAGGCGCTGCACGGCGTCATGCCACGCGCCAAGGGCGTCGCCCGGGCCGGCCTCGCCACGGTGAACCGGAACCTCTCGCCGTTCGTCTGGGGCGGCAAGCAGCGCTGGTTCGCCGAGCCCCCGCACATGCAGGTGTCCATCCTGTTCGTCCCTTCGGACGCCCCGGAGCCGAAGGTCGGCGACGAGCTGGTGGCCCATCTGCGCCACACCACCACGCAGTTCGACCGCATCGTCGACCGCTGACGGCACCGGCCTCCCCCTGACAGCCCGAAAGGCCGTACACGGCGTCTCCGTGTACGGCCTTTCCCTTGACTGCCCTGCACCTACGGCATCCTGAAAACCTGTTCGCTCACAGCGAACCCCCGCTCGCCTTGCCCTTGCCCCACTCGACCTGAGGCCCTTCGAATTGGGCCGCGTGCCGGGGTGGATGGGCAGCGGCCCCGAGAACGAACACGTCCTCCGCCCCGTCGAGCACACCTCCGGAGGGGTCGTCCTCGCCGTTGCGGCGCACCGGATCCCGGTCCGGCATGAGGATGTCCCGCACGACCAGGACGCACAGATACAGGGTGCCCAGCAGGTGCACGGCGATCGCCCAGTGGTAGCCGTCCGTCGGCAGTCCCTTGTGGGCGTCCCCGCTGGTCGTGTACGCGAGGTACATCCAGATCCCCAGGAAGTACGCCACTTCGCACGCCTGCCAGATCAGGAAGTCCCGCCATTTCGGCCGGGCCAGAGCAGCCAGCGGGACCAGCCACAGGACGTACTGCGGGGAGTAGACCTTGTTCGTGAGGATGAACGCCGCGACGACCAGGAAGGCCAGCTGGGCGAAGCGCGGCCGGCGCGGCGCGGTGAAGGCGAGTGCCGCGACGCCGACGCAGCACAGCAGCATCAAAAGCGTGGCGAGCGTGTTGACCGTCTCGGTGCTCAGCGGGTCACTGGAGTTCTGGACCAGGATCAGCCAGAAGGATCCGAAGTCGACGCCCCGCTCCTGGCTGAACGTGTAGAACTTCGACCAGCCGTCGAACGCGAAGAGCATCACCGGAAGGTTCACGACCAGCCAGGCGACGGCCGCGCCCGACAGCCCCCTGCCGAGATCCCGCCACTTGCCCGCACGCCAGCAGAGGACGAACAGCGGGCCCAGCAGGAAGAGCGGATAGAGCTTGGCGGCCGTGGCGAGCCCCAGGAGCACCCCGAAGGCGACGGAACGGCCCCGGGACCACATCAGCATCGCCGCGGCCGTCAGAGCGACCGCCAGCAGGTCCCAGTTGATGGTGGCGGTCACGGCGAAGGCAGGCGCCAGGGCGACCAGCAGACCGTCCCAGGGACGCCGGGCGTGCGTCCGGGTCACGCAGACGGCGATGACCGCCACGCAGACCATCAGCATCCCGGCGTTGACCATCCAGTACCACTGCTGCTGGTCCTGGATGCTGCCGCTGCCGGGCGTGATCCAGGAGGCGACCTCCATGAACACTCCGGTGAGCACCGGGTACTCGAGGTACTCCATGTCGCCGGGCAGCCTGTCGAAGTACGGCACCAGCCCTTCGGCGAAACCGCGCCCGCTGTACAGGTGCGGGATATCCGAGTAGCACGCGTGCGTGTACTGCGAACTGGCGCCGAAGAACCAGGCGCCGTTGTAGCAGGGCGCCTTCTGGACCAGCCCGAGGGCGAACATTCCGATCGCGACGAGCGTGATCACGCGCACCGGGGTCCACCAGGACGTTCCGAGCAGGGCACGCCTTCCGAGGGGACCGCCGATCAGCTCACTGCCACTCGCGGCGACCTCGTCGGCCGTAGTGGGCCGCACCACGGCCGGCTCGCTCCCGCTCGCTTGCGTCGTCTCTGCACTGGGCATGGGGCACATCCTGCCGTACGCGTCTGGGAATACGTCGTGGGCCGCCGCACCTGAGCGGTGCGGCGGCCCACGTTTCACGTGAAACAACCATCTTGTTTCACGTGAAACACCCGTCGTGGGCGATACGGCGGCTAATTGTCCGGGCCCCCGAAAAGGTTGCCTCCGTTGTTGTTGCCGTTCCCGCCGTTGCCGCCGTTGCCGTTCTCCTCGCCGGTCTCCGTGGGCCCGGGCGATGCGGTGACGCCGCCATCGGTGCCGCCGACGTCCGCACCACCGTTCTCCGAGCCACCGATGTCCTCGCAGTCCCAGTCGAAGGGCTCACAGGTGTCACTCGGCGAGGGTGAGGGGATGGTCTCGGACGCCGTGGGAGTCGGTGTCGGCGACGGACTCTCCTCCTCGGTCTCCGTGACTACCGGCGTCGGCGACGGCAGCGGCTCCTCGTTGATCACCTCACCGATGGGCTCGGGAACCGGGAACTTCTCCGGCTTCTGGCCCTTCAGGGCCTGCTCCATGTAGTCGTGCCAGATCTCGGACGGGAACGAGGCACCGTGGATCGACTTCTGGTTGCCCGTTCCGTACATCTCGAGGAACGTGCGGTTCTTGATGCTTTCGTCGTCGGGGTACCGGAACATGCTGATCGCGGTCGACAGCTGCGGCGTGTACCCGACGAACCAGGCGGACTTGTTGCCGTCGGTGGTACCGGTCTTGCCTGCCACCTCCCGGCCCGTCAGCGCCGCGTTGGTGCCGGTGCCGTCCTCGACCACGGTCTTCAGGACGTCGGTGACGTTGTCGGCCACGTTCGCGGCGAAGGCCTGCTGGGCCTTCGTCTCGTGCTCGTAGAGCGTGCCGTCCTTGTCCGTGACCTTCTGGACGGAGTACGGGTCATGCCTCTTGCCGCTGGCCGCGAAGGTGGCGTACGAACCGGCCATGCGGATCGCGCTGGGGTCGGAGGTGCCCAGGGAGAACGACGGATAGTCGATGCCCGCCAGGCTGGTCTCCAGGACGCCCGCGTCGACGGCCGCCTCCTTCACCTTGTCCAGGCCGACGTCCATGCCGAGCTGCACATAGGCCGAGTTCACCGAGTACTGCATCGCCTCACGGAGGTCGATCTTGTAGTTCGGTGCGTCGCCAAAGGTCTCGTCACCGTCGTTGACCTGCAGCCACTCCTTGCCCTTGTCGTCCTGCCAGACCGTCTTGTCGTAGTTCTCGATCTTGAGCTTGTTCTTGCCGCTGTACAGGCTCTTCGGTGAGACGACGGTGCGTTCGTCCTGTGCCTGCGTGGGGCCCAGATCGGGATCACGCACGCCCCACTTCATCGCGGCCGCCAGCACGAACGGCTTGAACGTCGAGCCGACCTGGGCACCGGTCTCGTTGGCGTTGTTGGTGAAGTGCTTGGTCGCGTCCTCACCGCCGTAGATGGCCACGATGGCGCCGGTCTTCGGATCCACGGAGGCGCCACCGAACTGGACGTGCGTATCCGTCTTGGGGCGCTTCTTCGGATCGATGTTGGCCTTCTGGACCTTCTTCACCGACTTCTCGAGCTGGTCGATCTTCTTCTTGTCGAAGGTCGTGTAGACGGAGAGACCACCCTCCCGGAGCTTGCGCTCGGTGACGCCGGTCTTCTCACTGTTGTTGACCAGATAGCCGTTGGCCAGGTCGACGAGGTAACCGATCTGCCCGCTCAGTGCCCTGTTGGCCCGAGGGTTCTCGACCTTCGGGAGCTTGGTGTGCTTCGCCCGTTCCGCGGCGTCCAGATGTCCGTACTCGACCATCTTGTCCAGCGTGTCCTGCATCTGCCGCAGGGCCCGCCTCTGGTTGGCTTCCGCCGTGGCAGCAGGGTCGATGGACGTGGCGCCGGCCGGGTCGTAGTACGTGGCGCCCTTGAGCATGGCCGACAGGAACGCGCACTCGCCGGCGTTCAGGTCGACGGCGTCCTTGTTGAAGTACGCACGGGCGGCCGCCTGGATCCCGAAGGCGCTGCGGCCGTAGTACGCGGTGTTGAGGTAGCCCGCCATGATGTCGTTCTTGGGGACGGAGGCGCCCACCTTGATGGAGACGAAGAGCTCCTTGAACTTACGGGCGACCGTCTGCGACTGGTCGTCCAGCATGGCGTTCTTGACGTACTGCTGGGTGATGGTGGAACCACCCTGCGTCTCGCCGCCCCGGGCCATGTTGAACACCGCGCGGCCGATGCCCTTGGGGTCGATGCCGCTGTCCGTCTCGAAGGTCTTGTTCTCCTGCGAGATGACCGCATATCGCATGTTCTTGGGGATCTGCGACAGATTGATGATCTGCCGGTTCGTCTCCCCGCCCGTGGACACCATCTCGGAGCCGTCGGACCAGTAGTAGACGTTGTTCTGGGCTTTCGCGGTATCGGCGACGTTCGGGACACCCACCATGGCGTACCCGATGCCCGCTACGGCCACCATGCTGCCGAGGAAGCCCAAGCACGTGCCGGAGACGAGCTTCCAGGACGGCACCCAGCGACGCCAGCCGTACCGGCCGGCACGCGGGTAGTCGATGATCCGCTTCTTGCCGGAAGCCGCTGCGCGCCCCCGGCCCGGTCCAGCCGCACTCGCGCGCCGACTGCCCCGGCCGGGCTCGGCTGCTCTGCGGCGACTGCCACCACTTCTCTGTGCCGCGCGGCGCGCTTCGGCGCGGCCGCCGTACGGCCGCTCCTCGGCTCCCGGCCCAGAGGAACCCGACCCGTACGCGTCGGAAGGAGACCCGGTGGCGCCTCGCGGAGCCGCACGGCGGCCGGAGGACGAACCGGACTGGCCGCGTCGGGCCGCGGCACGTCCGCCTCCCTGCGGCTGCGGCGGTTTGCGACGGTGCTCGCTCATCGAACGACTACTCCTAGGGCAGGCGCACCCTGGCGCGCCTGGAAACGGCGGCTGGTTTCCGGTCCCCCCGAAGTACGGATGTGGTCGGTTCCGCATTCACCCGTACTGCACCGGGGACAAGGACGCCCCCAGAGGCAACTTGGTTCCCGGTGGTGTGCATGCCGCACAGACTACGCAGCACCAAAACGCGCCTAGTCCAGAAGTTCACCCCAAAACAGGCAAGTTGCTTCCTACGAATCAGTGATGTGACGCCGCTCACGATTCCCCCTCTTGTCGCAATCGAGGGGCCGTTCTATCGTCGTGATGTATCGAGTCGATACATCAGCTCGACATAAAGACCGTGACGGCCCGACCGCAGCAGAGAGGAGGCGACCATGAGCCGGCGCTCCGGGATCCTTGAGTTCGCCGTACTCGGCCTGCTCCGCGAATCTCCGATGCACGGCTACGAGCTGCGCAAACGACTCAACACGTCACTGGGCGTGTTCCGGGCGTTCAGCTACGGGACGCTTTACCCCTGCCTCAAGACGCTGGTCACCAACGGCTGGTTGATCGAGGAGCCGGGGAACACCTCCGAGGACGCCCTCGCCGCTCCCCTCGCCGGACGCCGCGCCAAGATCGTCTACCGGTTGACGGCGGAAGGTAAGGAGCACTTCGAGCAGCTGCTCGCGCAGACGGGCCCGGATGCGTACGAGGACGAGACCTTCGCCGCCCGGTTCGCCTTCTTCGGCCAGACCTCCCGTGACGTACGCATGCGCGTGCTGGAGGGACGCCGCAGCCGGCTGGAGGAGCGTCTGGAGAAGATGCGCACCTCCCTCGCCCGCACCCGGGAGCGCCTCGACGACTACACCCTTGAGCTCCAGCGCCACGGGATGGAGTCCGTGGAGCGCGAAGTGCGCTGGCTGAACGAGCTCATCGAGAGCGAGCGGGCCGGGCGGGACCTTCGCGGTTCCGCCACCGGGGGGTCCGCTCAGCAGGACACCACATCTGGAGCGTCGGGCGACCTGCCCCGGCCCGGGGACACCTCCCGGCCGGATTCGCCCGGCGACACCGCCATGTGAGGTCCCTGTCAGGGCCTCACCGAGTACACACAGGGAGCAACCGGAATGGGTTCGGTTCGCGTAGCCGTCGTCGGCGTGGGCAACTGCGCCGCGTCGCTGGTGCAGGGAGTCGAGTACTACAAGGACGCCGACCCGGCGTCCAAGGTCCCCGGCCTGATGCACGTCCAGTTCGGCGACTACCACGTCCGTGACGTGGAGTTCGTCGCCGCGTTCGATGTCGACGCGAAGAAGGTCGGCCTCGACCTCGCGGATGCCATCGGCGCCTCCGAGAACAACACCATCAAGATCTGCGACGTGCCCAGCACGGGCGTGACGGTCCAGCGCGGCCACACCCTGGACGGTCTCGGCAAGTACTACCGCCAGACCATCGAGGAGTCCGCCGAGGAGCCGGTCGACGTCGTCCAGATCCTCAAGGACAAGCAGGTCGACGTCCTGGTCTGCTACCTGCCCGTCGGCTCCGAGGACGCGGCGAAGTTCTACGCCCAGTGCGCCATCGACGCCAAGGTCGCCTTCGTCAACGCCCTCCCGGTCTTCATCGCCGGCACCAAGGAGTGGGCGGACAAGTTCACCGAGGCCGGTGTGCCGATCGTCGGTGACGACATCAAGTCCCAGGTCGGCGCCACCATCACGCACCGCGTCATGGCGAAGCTGTTCGAGGACCGGGGCGTCGTCCTGGACCGCACGATGCAGCTGAACGTCGGCGGCAACATGGACTTCAAGAACATGCTCGAGCGCGAGCGCCTGGAGTCGAAGAAGATCTCCAAGACGCAGGCCGTCACCTCGCAGATCCCCGACCGGGAGCTCGGCGAGAAGAACGTCCACATCGGCCCGTCCGACTACGTCGCCTGGCTCGACGACCGCAAGTGGGCCTACGTCCGCCTCGAGGGCCGTGCCTTCGGTGACGTCCCGCTGAACCTGGAGTACAAGCTCGAGGTCTGGGACTCCCCGAACTCGGCCGGTGTCATCATCGACGCCCTGCGCGCCGCGAAGATCGCCAAGGACCGCGGCATCGGCGGCCCGATCCTCTCCGCGTCGAGCTACTTCATGAAGTCCCCGCCGGTGCAGTACTTCGACGACGTGGCCCGCGAGAACGTCGAGAAGTTCATCAAGGGCGAGGTCGAGCGCTAAGCGCTCACCTCATTCCGGGCAGAGGGTCCCCGAGGCAGTGCGCCCGGGGGCCCTCCCCGTATGTGAGGCTGTGCCCATGGCCGTCGTACGTGATCTACGCGTCCTGCTCCGCTTCCGGAACTTCCGGCGCCTGCTCGCGGTGCGGCTGCTCTCCCAAGGCGCCGACGGCGTATACCAGGTCGGACTCGCCACCTACGTCGTGTTCTCCCCGGAACGGCAGACGTCGCCCGCCGCGATCGCCTCGGCCATGGCGGTCCTGCTCCTCCCGTACTCCCTCGTGGGCCCGTTCGCCGGCGTCCTGCTGGACCGCTGGCGCCGCCGCCAGGTCTTTCTGTACGGCAATCTGCTGCGGGCCCTGCTGGCCTCGGCGACGGCCGTCCTGACGCTCGGCCAGGCCCCGGACTGGCTGTTCTACGTCTCCGCCCTGTGCGTCACCGCCGTCAACCGTTTCGTCCTCTCGGGCCTGTCCGCGGCGCTGCCCCGCGTGGTCGACGAGGACCGTCTGGTGATGGCCAACTCCCTCTCCCCGACCGCGGGGACGCTGGCCGCGACCGCCGGCGGCGGCCTCGCCTTCGTCGTACGACTGCTGATCGCGGACTCGGACGCCGCCGTGGTGCTCCTGGGCGCCGCGCTGTACCTGTGCTCGGCGCTGGCGTCGCTGCGTATGGGACGAGAACTGCTGGGCCCCGACAAGGCGTTGGTGCAGCCGCGGCTGAGAGCCGCGCTCTCCGGTACCGTGCGCGATCTCGTGGCAGGCCTGCGTCATCTCGCCGCGCCCGCACGGCGGGAAGCCACCTGGGCGCTCGCGTCGATGACGCTGATGCGGTTCTGCTACGGCGCCCTGACCGTCATGCTGCTGATGCTCTGCCGATACGCCTTCAGCACGAACACCGACGACGGTCTCGCTCTGCTGGGCCTGGCGGTCGGCATCTCGGGGGCCGGCTTCTTCGCTGCGGCGGTACTGACCCCATGGGCTGCGGGACGCTTCGGTCCCGGGCGCTGGATCGCCGTCTGCGCCGCTTCCGCCGCCGTCCTGGAACCCGCCCTCGGGCTCCCCTTCGCCACGGAGCCCATGCTGGCCGCTGCCTTCGTCCTGGGCCTGACGACGCAGGGCGCGAAGATCTCCACGGACACCCTCGTGCAGTCCTCCGTGGACGACGGCTACCGGGGCCGGGTCTTCTCGCTCTACGACGTGCTGTTCAACGCCTCCTTCGTCGCCGCCGCCGGTGTGGCCGCCCTGATGCTGCCCCCGGACGGACGCTCGGTTCCCCTGGTGCTCACGGTCGCAGCGATCTACGCCTCGGTTGCGGTGGCTATGGCCCGCTCTGAACACCGGTGAGTATCACATCAGAGAAACAGAGTCACTCCTGGGTTCGAAGTTGTCAGTGGGGCGCTATGGCTTACGTGGGTCTTACGCGCGGCAGCCGCGCATCCACACGTCCAGATTTCTTGGGGGACCCATAAGTGACCACTCCGCCGCCCCAGGGCAACCCCTTCGCGCAGGGCCAGCAGCCGCAGGGCCAGAACCCGTTCACGCAGGGCCAGACTCAGGCTCCGTTCCCGCCGCAGGGTGGCTTCCCCCAGCAGCAGGGCGCCCCGTATGCCCCGGTCCCGCCGGAGCAGCCGCGCCGCAAGCTGAGCTTCAAGACGATCAAGAACGTGGTCATCGTCATCGCGGTACTGACCGCGGCCATCGGCGGCTACATCGCCAGCCGGGACGACGCCGATCAGGCCGCCGTGGGTGACTGCCTGAAGTCCGCCTCATCCTCCACGGACCGCATGGAGGTCGTGGACTGCACCTCCTCCGAGGCCGAAGTCAAGGTGCTGAAGAAGGTCGACGGCCACTTCACTGAGATTACTGCCGAGCCCGCGTGCCGCACGGTCGAGAACGTGACCGGGTACTACGCCGAGACGGGTGACGGGACCGAGTTCCTGCTCTGCCTCGGGAACGCCTGATCCGACTCATGCGAAGAGGGGCGATGTTTCACGTGAAACATCGCCCCTCTTCGCATCCTGGAGACTCTGTGACGGGCCTATGTTTCACGTGAAACGTCGACCCGTCACGCCGCCTCAGCTCTGTTCCGCCCACCACTCCTTGAGCGCCGCGACCGCCGCATCGCGGCCCATCGGGCCGTTCTCCAGACGGAGCTCCAGCATGTGCTTGTAGGCGCGGCCGACCGCTGGGCCCGGCTTGACGTCCAGGATCTCCATGATCTGGTTGCCGTCCAGGTCGGGCCGGATGGCGTCCAGCTCCTCCTGCTCCTGGAGTTGGGAGATCCTCTCCTCCAGGCCGTCGTACGCCCGTGACAGTGCCGCTGCCTTGCGCCTGTTCCGCGTGGTGCAGTCGGAGCGGGTCAGCTTGTGGAGGCGGTCCAGAAGGGGCCCCGCGTCCCGGACGTAGCGGCGGACGGCGGAGTCGGTCCACTCACCGGTGCCGTAGCCGTGGAAGCGCAGATGAAGCTCGACCAGGCGGGAGACATCCCTCACGAGCTCGTTGGAGTACTTGAGCGCCGCCATCCGCTTCTTGGTCATCTTCGCCCCGACCACCTCGTGATGGTGGAAGGAGACCCGGCCGTCCTTCTCGAAACGACGGGTCCGCGGCTTGCCGATGTCGTGCAGCAGCGCGGCCAGGCGGAGAGTCAGGTCGGGACCCTCCTCCTCCAGTGCCATGGCCTGCTCCAGGACGATCAGTGAGTGGTCGTAGACGTCCTTGTGACGGTGGTGCTCATCACTCTCCAGCCGTAGGGCCGGCAGCTCGGGAATCACGTGATCGGCGAGCCCGGTGTCGACCAGCAGCGTGAGTCCCTTGCGCGGGTTGCAGGAGAGGACCAGCTTGTTCAGCTCCTCCCGGACCCGCTCGGCCGAGACGATCTCCAGGCGCCCCGCCATCTCCTTCATGGCCGTGACGACCTCGGGAGCGACTTCGAAGTCGAGCTGTGCGGCGAAACGCGCGGCCCGCATCATCCGCAGCGGGTCGTCCGAGAACGACTCCTCGGGCGTGCCCGGCGTACGCAGCACCCGGGCCGCGAGGTCGTCACGACCGCCGTGCGGGTCGATGAACTTCTTCTCCGGCAGCGCGACAGCCATCGCGTTCACCGTGAAGTCGCGCCGGACGAGGTCCTCCTCGATGGAGTCGCCGTACGACACCTCCGGCTTGCGCGAGGTCCGGTCGTAGGCCTCCGACCGGTAGGTGGTCACCTCGATCTGGAAGCCGTCCTTCTGAGCACCGATCGTGCCGAAGGCGATCCCGACGTCCCACACGGAGTCCGCCCACGGCCGGACGATCTTCAGCACGTCCTCGGGACGGGCGTCGGTGGTGAAGTCCAGATCATTACCGAGCCGGCCGAGCAGCGCGTCCCGGACCGAGCCACCGACCAGGGCGAGTGAGAACCCGGCCTCCTGGAAGCGGCGGGCAAGGTCATCGGCGACAGGCGCGACCCGCAGCGGCTCACTCGTCGCGTGGGGCGGCACCTGACTCAGGGCACGGGTGTCATCGTTGGCGTTCGGCACAACAGAACAGGGTACGTGGCCCGGACGACCGCGAGCGTCTCGATTAAGGGCGGGCGAACACCGCCGCCGACCCGTCACAAGGCCCGCCCTCACGACGTTCGGAAGTGTTCCTCTTCATAGGCTCACCATCGGGACAGCGGCACCCGCTCCCCCGATCTTGTGGGCCGGACCGCGGCACTTACCCTCAGAGGGCATCGTTACCATGCGTGGACGCACATTCCGACGACCACTGACGACGAGGGACGGGCAAGCGCGTGGCCGAGGCGGCAGACTTCCAGGGGACAAGTCCCTCAGCTGCCTGCCGGTGGCTGAGGCGTACCGGAGCGTTGCTGGCCGGGGCGCCCCTGCTGGCAGGGCTGCTCCAGCTGCCAGGAGCCCCTGCCGCGGACGCCGCCGGGCAGACCCCCGTGCAGGAGGCCTCCGGCTCCCGTACCGTCTCCGTCGCCCTCGACTCACTCAGCCCCAGCGCCCCCACCGGCGGAGACACCCTGACCGTCTCCGGCACGGTGACCAACAAGGGCAAGCAGACGATCACCGACGCCCATGTGGACCTGCGCACGGGTCCCGAGATCAACACCCGCTCGTCGATCGACAGCGTCGCCAAGCGCACCGGCCACTCCCCGGAGGCCGACGGCACACAGATCGACGACACCTACCGCCAGGAGTTCGACAGGCTCACGCCGGGCGTCGCCCAGCGCTTCAGCATCTCGGTGCCCGTCGACGAACTGGACCTCGGTGACAGCGGCGTCTACCAGCTCGGTGTCGCCCTCTCCGGCGAGACATCCGCGCAGCCCTGGGACCAGGTGCTCGGCATCCAGCGGACGTTCCTGCCGTGGCAGCCGGAAGAGGCCGAGACCAAGACGAGGACGACGTTCCTGTGGCCGATCGTCTCGACCGCGCACATGACGGCTGAGACGGGTTCGAACGAGCAGCAGACGCCGGTCTTCCGCAACGACGAGCTGGCCAAGGAGATCTCTCCGGGCGGCCGCCTGGAGCAGCTGGTGTCGCGGGGCAGGGACCTCGATGTCACCTGGGTGATCGACCCGGACGTGCTGGCCTCCGTCGACGCGATGGCGCGCGGCTACCGCGTGCAGGGCGAAGGCGATGCCACCGTCCCGGGCAAGCACCAGGCGGTCGCCAAGAAGTGGCTGGCCGATCTGCAGAAGGCGGTGACGGACAAGGAGGTCGTCGCCCTGCCCTACGCCGATCCGGACCTGGCCTCCCTCGCCCACAACGGCACGAACGTCACCGGCTCGCTAAGCCGCCTCAAGGAAGCGACGGACGTCGTCGCCAACACCGTGGAGCCCATCCTCCATGTGAAGCCGAACACAGAGTTCGCCTGGCCCGTCGACGGCGCCGTGGACCCGTCGATCGTCAAGGTCGCCACCTCCGCCGGCGCCGACAAGGTGATCGCCCGCAGCGACAGCCTGGAGGAGACCAGCACTTTGTCGTACACGCCCTCCGCGGCGCGTCCCATCGGCGGCGGCACCACTGCGGTGGTCGCGGACGCGCGGCTGTCCAGGGCCTTCCAGGGCGATCTGACGAGGGCTTCCGCCAAGACGCTGTCCGTGCAGCAGTTCCTCGCCCAGAGCCTCGCCCTCAACCTCCAGACGAACCAGCAGCGCAGCATCGTCGTCGCCCCTCAGCGCATGCCGACCGCCAGCCAGGCCCGGGCGATGGCCGAGGCGATCTCGTCGTTGCAGACCGGCGGCTGGAGCGAGTCCCAGAGCCTGGCCGCGGCCGCCAAGGCCAAGCCGGACCCCGCGGCCACCAGGAAGGTGCCGTCGGCCTCCGACTACCCCTCGTCGCTGCGCAAGCAGGAACTGCCGCGCTGGGCTTTCGAGCAGATCGCGCGGACGCAGACCAAACTCGACGGTTTCCGGGTCATCCTCACCGACCAGTCCCGCGTGGTGACGCCCTTCGGAAGGGCCATAAACCGGGAGATGTCCACGTCCTGGCGCGGCCGGGCCACCGAGGCCCAGAACTACCGCGACGGGGTGGAGGACTACCTGGACGGTCTCGCCGAGGGGGTCACGCTGATCGACAAGTCGGAGACCAAGCTCTCCGGCCGCAGCGCGACGATCCCCGTGACCGTCCAGAACAACCTGGTGCAGGACGTCGACCACTTGGTCCTCCGCCTCACCTCGACCAGTCCGACGAGGCTGGAGTTCAGCGGCAAGGGCTACGCCGAACAGCCCGTCACCGTCTCGGGCGGGCACAGCCAGTCGGTGAAGTTCGGCACCTCGGCCAACGCCAACGGCCGGGTGACCGTGAAGGCCCAGCTGTTCACGAAGGACGGCAGGGCCTACGGGCGGGCCGTGTACTTCGACGTGAAGGTCACCGAGATCACCGCCACGGTGATGCTGGTCATCGGCGGCGGCGTGCTGCTCCTCGTCCTCGCCGGCTTCCGGATGTACACCCAGCGCAAGCGGGCGGCCGCCCGGGAGACCGAGGAGGACGGCACGGAGATGTCCGACGACTCCGCCGAGGCCTCGCAGAACCCCGACGGCCCCGCCGACCGTCTCCAGGAGGAGTCCGGCCCGCGGCCCGGGGCAGGCGCCCCGGAGCAGCCGAGTGACCCTGGGCCGGACACCCCAGCGGAAAGCGCCGACCCGTCCGGGACGGGTGAGAGAGTGGACCGTTGATATGTCGTGGCCGGTGGGCCCGGGACGATGAGGTGGGGTAACCATGAACGCGCCGTACGACGGTGACCGCGGCCAGGCCGCGGGCAGCTCGGGCCACCCCGAGGGCCCGCCGCCCGGGCACGGCCAGGTGCCGCCGCAGCACCCCGCGGACATGTACCTCCAGGACGCCTACGAGCAGGACCCCTACCGGGCGCAGGACCTGGCCGCCCAGGACCCGGTCACCGAGGCGCTCTACGACCGCGCCGCGCACCCGCCGCCGCCCCCGGGTACGTACCCGCCGCAGCAGCACCTGTACGCCCAGCCGCCGCAGTCGCCGTACGCCCCCGACCCCCGCGTGTGGGCCCAGACCCCGGCCCCCGAGCCGGAGGGCCCCACACAGCACCTGCCGTACGGCGACGACCCGCGGACCACCCAGTACGTGGGTGTCGACGACCTGGTGACCGAGGCCGGTGACCAGCGTCACGAGCACGACGCCTTCGCGCACCTGTTCCGCGACCAGCAGCAGACCGGCGCCCGCCCCCCGATGGACTACGCGGGCGTGCCGGGTCCGGCCGCCGCTCCGGGCACCGGGCACGGGCCGGCGGGCCGGCACGACGGGATGCCGGCCCCGGAGGGCCAGTACGGCGGCGGAGCCCAGGCGCCCACCGAGCAGCACCAGGCGCCCGCGCCGCGGCACGCCGCCGAGTCCGCGCCCGCTGCCGCCGCCCCGGCGAAGGGCGGGCGGGCCGCGGGTCTGCTGAAGTCGAGCGCCGTGATGGCGGCGGGCACGATGGTGTCCCGGCTCACCGGGTTCATCCGGTCGGCCTTGATCGTTTCGGCGCTGGGCGTCGGCCTGCTCGGTGACACCTTCCAGGTCGCCTACCAGCTGCCGACCATGATTTACATCCTGACCGTCGGCGGTGGCCTCAACTCGGTCTTCGTACCGCAGCTCGTACGGGCCATGAAGGAGGACGACGACGGCGGCGAGGCCTACGCGAACCGGCTGCTCACACTGGTCATGGTGGCGCTCGGCGCGCTCACCGTGCTCTCCTTCCTCGGCGCACCCCTCCTGATCCGCCTGCTGTCCGACGCGGTGGCGAGCGATCCGGCGGCCAACGAGGTCGGCGTCACCTTCGTGCGCTTCTTCCTGCCCTCGATCTTCTTCATGGGCATCCACGTCGTGATGGGCCAGATCCTCAACGCACGCGGCCGGTTCGGCGCCATGATGTGGACGCCGGTCCTGAACAACATCGTCATCATCGCGACGCTCGGCATGTTCCTGTGGGTCTACGGCACGGCCGAGCACTCCGGGATGAAGGTCACGAGCATCCCGCCGGAGGGCGAGCGGCTCCTCGGCATCGGCGTGCTGCTCGGCCTCGTCGTGCAGGCGCTCGCGATGATCCCGTACCTCCGCGAGACCGGCTTCCGGCTCCGGCTGCGGTTCGACTGGAAGGGTCACGGCCTCGGCAAGGCCGTGACGCTCGCGAAGTGGACCGTGCTGTTCGTCCTCGCGAACCAGGCGGGCGCCATCGTCGTCTCCCAGCTGTCCACGGCGGCCGGCAAGGCCTCGCCCGTCGACGGCACGGGCTTCGCCGCCTACGCCAACGCCCAGCTGATCTGGGGCCTTCCGCAGGCCATCATCACCGTTTCCCTCATGGCCGCCCTGCTGCCCCGCCTCGCGCGCTCCGCGGCGGAGGAGGACGCCGGTGCCGTCCGCGACGACATCTCCCAGGGTCTGAGGACGACGGCCGTGGCGATCGTTCCCGTCGCCTTCGGCTTCCTCGCGCTCGGCATCCCGATGTGCACGCTGATGTTCGGCTCCTCGGGCACCAGCGAGGCCACCAACATGGGCTTCATGCTCATGGCCTTCGGCCTCGGACTGATCCCGTACTCCGTGCAGTACGTCGTCCTGCGGGCCTTCTACGCGTACGAGGACACCCGAACCCCGTTCTACAACACGGTGATCGTGGCCGGCGTCAACGCCGGGGCATCGGCCCTGTGTTACTTCGTACTCCCGTCCCGCTGGGCCGTGGTCGGCATGGCCGCCTCCTACGGCCTGGCCTACGTGATCGGCGTCGGTGTCGCGTGGCGCCGGCTGAGCAAGCGGCTGGGCGGTGACCTGGACGGTGCCCGCGTCATGCGGACGTACGCGCGCCTGAGCATCGCCTCGGTACCCGCTGCCCTGCTGAGCGGCGCGGCCTGCTACTACATCTCCAAGGCTCTTGGACAGGGCGTCGCCGGTTCGCTGGCCGCGCTGGTGGCCGGCGGAGCCATCCTGCTGGGCGTCTTCTACGTGGCCGCCCGGCGTATGCGTATCGAGGAGCTGAACTCGCTGGTCGGTATGGTCCGAGGGCGCCTGGGCCGCTGAATCGGGGGGTACGCGCACAACCATCGTCCGCCATCGCGTGTCGTGCATAGCGGCGGACTGTGGGCACAATTGGTGTCGGCGTCGGACGGCGCGCAACGGAGTTCGTCCGGCGCGCTATGGATGGGGAGGCAGGAACGACGGTGGCGGAACGGAGCACGGCTGCCGTCGACGTGGCAGACAACAGCGGCGACGAGCCGCTGACCGCCAAGGCGGACCAGTCCACGGCCGACGGGGTGGCCAAGAACCCGGAGCGGATCACGGAACACGACGTGGCACAGGGGAGTGGCGGGGCCGAGGGTCCCGGAGCAAAGGCGACGCCGCCCGAACTGCACAGCGGTCACAAGCTCGCAAGACGCTACCGACTCGAGGACTGCGTCACCCGTCTGGACGGTTTCAGCAGTTGGCGTGCGGTGGACGAGAAGCTGCGCCGCGCCGTCGGCGTGCACGTCCTGCCGGCGGACCACTCGCGGGCACGGGCCGTCCTGGCCGCCGCCCGCTCCTCCGCGCTGCTCGGCGACCCCCGCTTCGTCCAGGTTCTCGACGCGGTCGAGGAGAACGACCTCGTGTACGTCGTGCACGAGTGGTTGCCCGACGCCACGGAGCTCACCACGCTCCTGTCCGCCGGGCCGCTGGAGCCGCACGACGCCTACCAGATGGTCAGCCAGGTCTCCGCCGCCATGGCCGCCGCCCACCGCGAGGGCCTCGCGCATCTCCGGCTGAACCCCAACGCCCTCCTGCGCACGTCCACGGGGCAGTGGCGCATCCGCGGACTGGCCGTGAACGCCGCGCTGCGCGGCATCAGTTCCGACACCCCGCAGCGCGCCGACACCGAGGCGATCGGGGCCCTGCTGTACGCGTCGCTCGTGCAGCGCTGGCCGTACGAGAGCGACGCCTACGGTCTGGCAGGGCTGCCCAAGGACGTCGGCCTCATTCCTCCGGACCAGGTGCGGGCCGGGGTCCACCGCGGCCTGTCGGAGCTCGCCATGCGTGCCCTCGTCAACGACGGTGCGACCGCGTCCCGGCACGAGTCCCCCTGCACGACGCCGGAGGAGCTGGTGAAGGCGATCGGCGAGATGCCCCGCATCCGCCCGCCGGAGACCACGTTCAGCGCGCCGCCGGACTACCAGCGCACGACATACCAGCAGGGCACGTACGGCCGCCCCGCACCCCACCCCGGCAGCACCCAGCCGGTCGCGTCCCCGCCGCCTCCGCTGCAGAGCCGTACCGGCAAGGCCCTGAAGTGGGCCGTCTCCGCGCTGCTCATCGCCGCGCTGGGGCTGGGCAGCTGGCAGCTCGCGGACGCACTGATGGAGCGCGGCAACCAGTCGGACGACCCGAACAGGTCACAGACGACGGACGGGAACGAAAAGGGTTCCGGGGAGAAGAAGCCGGCTGCCGAGCCGCTCACCATCGACGGGGCACAGGAGTACGTCGCCAGCGGCGAGGCCCAGGCCCCCGGCGACGTCGGCCTCACCTACGATGGCGACAGCTCGACGTACTGGCGCACCAACCGCTACAACGACGGTCCGGAACTTGCTCCCTACAAGCCCGGCGTGGGCATCGTCTACGACCTCGGCTCGTCCCAGGAGGTCTCGGCCGCGTCAATAGGGCTCCGGTACCCGGGTGACCACACGACGGTTCACCTCTACGCCACCGACTCGCTGACCCCTTCGACCGGGGTCGACGGAATGCAGGAGATCGGAACCGCCACGGCGAGCGGCACCTCTCTCAGCGTGAAGGCGTCGAAGTCGGTGAAGACCCAGTACGTGCTGTTGTGGATCACCGCAGTGCCGAACGCACCCACCGACGGCTACAGCGGCGCCGGTTACAAGCAGGCCGTGACCGACGTGAAGTTCACGGGCTGACGTCTCACCGAAGGGGGAGGGGGTCCGATGGCGGAAGGCGCCGGGTACGAGACGGCAAGCGATCAGGATCTGCTCGCCCGCCATGTGGAAGGCGACCCCGACGCCTTCGGTGAGATCGTGCGGCGGCACCGCGACCGGCTCTGGGCGGTCGCACTGCGGACGCTGGGAGACCGCGAGGAGGCCGCTGACGCCGTCCAGGACGCCCTCGTCTCCGCCTACCGTGCCGCCCATACCTTCCGCGGGCAGTCGGCCGTCACAACATGGCTGCACCGCATCACGGTGAACGCCTGCCTCGACCGCGCCCGCAAGGCGGCGTCCCGCAAGACGGCTCCGGTCGACGACACCGAGCGGCTGGAGCAACTGCTGGAGCCACATGAGTCGGCCTCGGCGCCCGCCGAACGCAACGATCTGCACCGCCAGCTCGTCGAAGCGCTCGGCACTCTCCCGCCCGATCAGCGCGCGGCCCTCGTCCTGGTGGACATGCAGGGCTATCCGGTCGCCGAGGCCGCCCGCGTCCTCGACGTCCCGACCGGGACGGTCAAGAGCCGCTGCGCCCGTGGCAGAGCCAAGCTCCTGCCGCTGCTCACCCATCTGCGACCGGAGAAAGCCGGCGACGACGAAGAGCCGGCCGCCGGACGGAACCGGGCCCAGGGGACATCCGTCCCACCCGCAGCGGGACCGCACGATGCGGGCCCACGGAATGCAGGGCCAAGCGACTCAGCTGCTGTGAAGGGCGGAGGTGGGCGAGCGTGACTTCCACGACGGACACGGCCGGGCACCCGGACGTCACGGAGATCTCCGACCTCACCGAGGGCCTGCTGCCACCGTCCCGGACAGCGGACGTACGACGCCATCTCGACGAGTGCGATCTCTGCGCAGACGTTTTCGCCTCACTGGAAGAGATCCGTGGCATGCTCGGCACGCTGCCGGGACCGGCACCCATGCCCGCCGATGTCGCAGAGCGCATCGATGCCGCCCTCGCGGCGGAAGCGCTGCTCGATGCCACGGCGCCGGACACGGTGAACGCCGCTGCCCCCGTGGAACCGACCCGCGTGGACGACGGTGCGCATGTTTCACGTGAAACATCGACCGCGGCGGCTCGTCCCGCGGGGCGTGCCCGCACGGCCACCACGGGGCCGGGCCGCAAGGGACGCAAGCCCGGCGGGCGTCGCAGGGTGGCCGTCCTGGGAGCTGTACTCTCCGCCGGCGCCCTGGGGCTGGCCTCCCTGCTCGTGTCCTCCCTGCAGGGCGACCAGGGCACCACCGCGCAGGGACGAAAGCCCTCGGCCGGGGACACCTTCGCGGCGGGCAAGCTGGAACAGCAGGTCGCGGACCTCTTGGCCAAGAGCGAGAAATCCGGTGGGTCCTCGCGTACCCCCCGCGACCTGGAGGGGCAATCCGACCCCCGCAGCGACGGTCCGCGCGTCCTCACCAAACCCACCGTTCCGGTGCCCGAGTGCGTCCAGAACGGTATCGGTCGGGACGACGACGCCCTGGCGACCGAGAACGGCACGTATCAGGGGACGACTGCCCTGCTCGTGGTCATGCCTGACACCTCGGATCCCTCGCGGGTCACGGCCTATGTCGTGGACGCCACGTGCGTGAAGGATTCGCCTTCCGCCTCGGCCGAGGTGCTGCTGAAGCATTCCTACGCGCACTCCTGAGGACACCGGTCCTCCTTGGAACGCAAGAGCGCCTCAGAGGGCATCCGCACCCCTCGTCTGGCCAGTTGCCCCAACGGGTATCCGCTCCGGAGACGGCTCTCCGTGTACCCGGGCACAGCGGGAATGCGAGCCCCTTAGGATCCGTTGGGTGGGGTGAGAGTCCGGAGAGGGCCCTCACCGGTCGAACGACGCAGTCCAGAGACGAGGAATCAAGCCGTGAGCGACGTCCGTAACGTGATCATCATCGGCTCCGGGCCCGCCGGCTACACGGCGGCGCTCTACACCGCGCGCGCGTCGCTGAAGCCGCTGGTGTTCGAGGGTGCCGTCACCGCCGGTGGTGCCCTGATGAACACCACGGACGTGGAGAACTTCCCGGGCTTCCAGGACGGGATCATGGGCCCCGAGCTCATGGACAACATGCGCGCCCAGGCGGAGCGCTTCGGTGCCGAGCTCGTTCCGGACGACGTCGTCTCCGTGGACCTGGCCGGTGAGATCAAGACCGTCACCGACACCGCCGGCACGGTGCACCGAGCGAAGGCCGTGATCGTGGCCACCGGTTCGCAGCACCGCAAGCTGGGTCTGCCCAACGAGGACGCGCTGTCCGGCCGCGGCGTCTCCTGGTGCGCCACCTGTGACGGGTTCTTCTTCAAGGACCAGGACATCGCCGTGATCGGTGGCGGTGACACCGCGATGGAGGAGGCCACCTTCCTCTCGCGCTTCGCCAAGTCCGTGACGGTCGTCCACCGCCGGGACACGCTGCGCGCTTCCAAGGCGATGCAGGAGCGTGCCTTCGCCGACCCGAAGATCTCCTTCGTCTGGGACAGCGAGATCGCGGAGATCCAGGGTGACCCGAAGCTCTCCGGACTGAAGCTGCGCAACGTGAAGACCGGCGAGCTCTCGGACCTGCCGGTGACCGGTCTCTTCATCGCCATCGGGCACGACCCGCGCACCGAGCTGTTCAAGGGCCAGCTGGAGTTGGACGAGGAGGGCTACCTGAAGGTGAACGCCCCCTCCACCCGCACGAACCTGACCGGTGTCTTCGGTGCCGGCGACGTGGTGGACCACACCTACCGCCAGGCCATCACCGCGGCCGGTACCGGCTGCTCCGCCGCCCTCGACGCCGAGCGCTTCCTTGCCGCCCTCGCGGACGAAGAGAAGGCCGAGCCCGAGAAGACCACTGTCTGACCCCTCGCCCACCCCCACGCACCAACCAGTTAAGGAGCCCGCCGTGGCCGGCACCCTGAAGAATGTGACCGACGCCTCCTTCGAGCAGGACGTCCTCAAGAGCGACAAGCCCGTGCTGGTGGACTTCTGGGCCGCCTGGTGCGGTCCGTGCCGCCAGATCGCGCCGTCGCTCGAGGCCATCGCAGCCGAGTTCGGTGAGAAGATCGAAATCGTCAAGCTGAACATCGACGAGAACCCCGGCACGGCCGCCAAGTACGGCGTCATGTCGATTCCCACCCTGAACGTCTACCAGGGTGGCGAGGTCGCCAAGACCATCGTCGGTGCCAAGCCGAAGGCTGCGATCCTGCGCGACCTCGCGGACTTCATCGCCGAGTAGCAGGCGGCGCCGCCGCACCGCGGCGCATGTTTCACGTGAAACACGAATGGGCCAACCCCGCCGGGTTGGCCCATTCGCTGTATCGGCGATCGCCCGGCGTCTTACCAGCGATCGCCCTGCCGACTACAGCGGTCGCAGTGCCGGCTCCTTCTGCACGGCCCCGAGCAACCGGTCCAGTGCCATCTCCACGTCCTCTTTCCAGGAGAGGGTTGTTCGCAGCTCCAGTCGCATACGCGGGAAGGTGGGATGCGTCCGGACCGTCTTGAAGCCCACCGCGAGCAGATGCTCGGCGGGCAGCACACAGGCAGGCTCCTTCCACCGCGCATCCCCGAAGGCCTCGATCGCCTTGAAGCCTCGCCGCAAGAGGTCCTTGGCCACGGTCTGCACCATCACGCGGCCCAGCCCCTGCCCCTGGTACCCCGGCACGATGAACGCGGTCATCAACTGCACCGCGTCCGGCGACACGGGACTCGTCGGGAACGCCGTCGAACGGGGCACATAGGCCGGAGGCGCGTAGAGCACAAAGCCCACCGGTACGTCGTCGACATAGACGACCCGGCCGCAGGAACCCCACTCGAGCAGGACAGCCGAGATCCAGGCTTCCTTCTCCAGGGCGGGCGTACCCGCTCTTACCGCGGCCTCGCCGCTGACTGGGTCGAGCTCCCAGAAGACACACGTGCGGCAGCGCCGGGGTAGGTCCTGAAGGTTGTCCAGCGTGAGCGGTACGAGCCGACGCCCCATGAAGGCTGTTCCTCGCTTCCCTCGCTCGCGGCATCACGAGCGGCAGTCAGAGCACTCCGTTCCCTGAGCAGGCTGCCGACGAACCCGCCGACCGCTCCCAGGCCCAGTCCCGCGCTCAGCAGTCCGGTCCGGCTCATCGTTCGCACGGCCTCCGCCTCCCATAGACGTACCGCAGACGTACTGCCAGGTGGATGCGCCATACCCGAACGCATCGTATCCATGAAGCGATTCCCTCGATACCGCCAGAAAGCAAAGTGCGGGCCGTGTTCCGGTACACACCGGACACGGCCCGCACGGCGCGCGAAGTCCACGGAGCGGTATCACGCCGCCGCCCGGAGACTCAGTCGTCCGACTCCTCGGGGTCGCCGCCCTCCAGGAGGCTCTTCTGCAGGACAGGTCCCTCGCCCGGAGCGAGAGAGCCGAGAATCCGCTCAAGGTCCTCCATGGAGGCGAACTCCACGGTGATCTTGCCCTTCTTCTGACCGAGGTCGACCTTGACCCGGGTTTCGAAGCGATCCGACAGACGCGTCGCGAGGTCGGTCAGTGCCGGGGAGACGCGAGCGCCGGCCCGCGGCCCCTTGGAACGCTGAGCCGCCTTGGGCCGCGATCCCATGAGAGTCACGATCTCCTCGACGGCGCGCACCGACAACCCCTCGGCCACGATCCGGTGCGCCAGCCGGTCCTGCTCCTCCGAGTCCTCCACGGAGAGCAGCGCACGTGCGTGTCCGGCGGACAGCACACCCGCCGCCACCCGGCGCTGAACCGCCGGAGACAACTTCAGCAGACGCAGCGTGTTGGAGACCTGCGGACGGGACCGGCCGATGCGGTCGGCCAGCTGGTCGTGGGTGCAGTTGAAGTCCTTCAGCAGCTGGTCGTAGGCGGCCGCCTCTTCCAGCGGGTTCAGCTGCGCCCGGTGCAGGTTCTCCAGCAGTGCGTCCAGGAGGAGCTTCTCGTCGTCCGTGGCACGCACGATCGCCGGGATCGCCTCAAGGCCCGCCTCACGGCAAGCCCGCCAGCGCCGCTCGCCCATGATGAGCTCATAGCGGGCGTAACCCAGCTGACGTACGACGACCGGCTGGAGAAGACCGACCTCCTTGATGGAGGTGACGAGCTCCTGCAGTGCGTCCTCGTCGAAGACCTCACGGGGCTGACGCGGGTTGGGTGTGATGGAGTCGAGCGGCAGCTCGGCGAAATGGGCGCCCATGGGAGGTGCGGGCATGTCCACTCCGTCGTCCACCGACGGCTCTTCGGTTTCACGTGAAACAGGCGGCAGTGTGGCCACCTTGGCCGCGGCCACGCCACGGTCAGATGTCAGCACCGGCACCGCCGTGGGAGACGTGGATGCAGCACCTCCCACCGCTGTCTGGGCCGGCGTCCTCTCGGTCGGGGCCGCAGGGATCAGCGCCCCGAGACCACGGCCCAGTCCCCTCCGTCGCTCGCTCACTGGATCCCCTCCACCATGCTCTGGTCGCTCTGGGCGCCGATGTGTGCGTGCGTCGCGTCATAGCTGACGCCCACACCCTTCAGCGCGATTTCTCGGGCCGCCTCCAGATAGGAGAGGGCACCGCTCGAACCTGGATCGTAGGTCAGGACCGTCTGCCCGTAGCTCGGCGCCTCGGAGATACGGACCGAGCGCGGGATGCTCGTCCGCAGTACCTCTTCGCCGAAGTGGCTACGAACCTCGTCCGCCACCTGGGAGGCCAGGCGTGTCCGGCCGTCGTACATGGTGAGCAGGATCGTCGAGACATGCAGCGCGGGGTTGAGGTGCCCCCGTACCAGGTCGACGTTGCGCAGCAGCTGCCCCAGACCCTCCAGTGCGTAGTACTCGCACTGGATCGGGATCAGGACCTCCTGGCCCGCGACGAGCGCGTTGACGGTCAACAGGCCCAGGGAGGGCGGGCAGTCGATGAGGATGTAGTCCAGTGGCTGCTCATAGGCCTGGATCGCCCGCTGAAGACGGCTCTCGCGCGCCACCAGCGACACCAACTCGATCTCCGCACCGGCGAGATCGATCGTGGCTGGGGCGCAGAAGAGACCCTCGACATCGGGGACCGGCTGGACGACCTCGGAGAGCGGCTTGCTCTCGACCAACACGTCGTAGATGGACGGGACTTCCGCGTGGTGGTCGATTCCCAGAGCGGTGGACGCGTTGCCCTGCGGGTCGAGGTCGATCACCAGGACACGCCCGCCATGCAGAGCCAGCGAAGCGGCCAGGTTGACCGTCGTCGTTGTCTTGCCCACCCCACCCTTCTGGTTGGCGACGACGATGACACGGGTCTGATCAGGTCTCGGCAGACCCTCACCGGCCCGGCCCAGAGCCTCGACCGCCAGTTGGGCAGCACGACCGATGGGAGTGTCGTCCATCGGGGGCGGTGTTTCACGTGAAACATCGTCCCCCGGCGACTCGGTACGGGGACCGGGGACCGGATCGGTCATCGGTCCCGCGATGTTGGCGTCGGACCGCAAGGATTCACTCTCCTCGACTTCAGGCTCGCAATGAACAGAGCCTCCCATGCCTTCGGGGTCGTGAACCAGTGAGGCCTGGTGTTCTGTGGAGAAATCCACCTCTGTGGACAACTCCGTGCCCTGTGAGGGGGACGGAGTGTCATCGGAAGCGGCCGGGGCCTCGCCGAGTGAGCCGAGAGGCTTGCGGTCTCGGGGTTCGGCCGCGGCGCGGCCGCGGCTGATAATGCCGTGCAGCAGTGAGCGACGTTTCACGTGAAACACGATGCACAGCAGCCGTGACCGGACTGTCGCGACACTCCGTGATGCATAGGTTTGGCAGCTTGTGTGGAGTACGTCTCGTCCTCAGGACGGATCAGCGTCGCCGGCGTGCCCGTCCCGTGCGCGCAGCCTTCGCCCGCTTCGCCGCGAACCGCACCCCGCCGGGGCTCTCCCCGACCTCGACACGCACGACCGTGGACAGGGGGTCCACGACGCCCTCTCCCACGTGCAGGATGGAAGTGCCTACTGCGCCGAGCTTGCTCAGCGCCGTACTCGCGGCCTTGAGCTCCTCCTCCGCGGTATCGCCCTTGAGCGCGAGCATCTCACCGTAAGGACGGAGCAACGGAATGCCCCAGGTCGCCAATCGGTCGAGTGGGGCCACCGCCCGTGCCGTGACCACATGGACCGGTGGGAGCTTGCCCATGACTTCCTCGGCGCGGCCTCGCACGACCGTGACATGGTCCAGGCCGAGCAGCTCGACGACCTCGGTGAGGAAGTTCGTCCGCCGCAGCAGAGGCTCCAGCAGCGTGATCTTCAGGTCCTCGCGGACCAGGGCCAGCGGGATACCCGGCAGACCTGCACCGGAACCGACATCGCAGACGGTGACCCCTTCAGGCACGACCTCCGAGAGCACCGCACAGTTCAGCAGATGCCGCTCCCACAGCCGGGGCACTTCCCGGGGACCGATGAGCCCTCGCTGCACGCCTGCCTCGGCCAGCAGCTCCGCGTACCGGACCGCGTCCGCGAAGCGATCGCCGAATACCGCCCGGGCCTCCTCGGGAGCGGTGGGGAGCTCCGCTGCCTCCGTCACGGGGACCGTCCTTCCGTACCCTCCAGCGCGCACGCGCTGACTACCAGGCTGACAAAGATCGGCCCCGCCTGCGCAACAGACGGGGCCGGTGGAGCGTGGGACCGCTCAGGCAGGCAGCACGACGACGAAGCGCTGCGGCTCCTCGCCCTCGGACTCGCTGCGCAGCCCCGCGGCCTTGACGGCGTCGTGCACGACCTTGCGCTCGAACGGCGTCATCGGCTTGAGCTTCACGGGAGCACCGCTGTTCCTGACCTCGGCAGCGGCCTTGGCGCCGAGCTCGGAGAGCTCGGAGCGCTTGTTGGCGCGGTATCCCGCGATGTCCAGCATCAGCCGGCTGCGGTCACCGGTCTCCCGGTGCACGGCCAGGCGCGTGAGCTCCTGGAGCGCCTCCAGCACCTCACCGTCCCGGCCGACCAGCTTCTGCAGGTCGCGGGTTCCCGCGTCGCTGATGATCGAGACAGCGGCGCGGTCGCCCTCGACGTCCATGTCGATGTCGCCGTCGAGGTCGGCGATGTCCAGCAGACCTTCGAGGTAGTCCGCCGCGATCTCGCCCTCCTGCTCCAGGCGGGTCAGGGTGTCTGCACCCTCGGCAGCGGCGGAGGTGGTGCCTTCCGTCACGGGATGGACTCCTTCTTACTTCTTGGACGAGGACTTGGGCCGCTGCGGCCCCTTGCGCTGGCCGGACTGGGCCCGGCTGCGGCCCCCGCCACCGGACTTCGGCGCCGCCTTACCGGCCGATTCCGCCGCGGCGTCCTGCGGCTCGTCGGACTTGCTCAGCGAGGTCGCCGGCGCGGAGGTGTTCTCGGCGTCGGTCCTCTCGGCCCCGCCCGCGGGCTTGGATCCGCCGGTGGTCTGACGCTTGGACTTCGGCTGCCGCTTCGGCTGCTGACGCTTCTGAGCGGCGGCGGTGGTCGGCGTACCGTCCTCGGCGACCGTGGCCACGGCACCCTCGCTCTTCACGACGTTGCCGTCGGGCTGGGCCGCGAGACCGGCCTTGCTCAGACCGTTGATGAACTTGCGCTCGTAGTCGTTGCGGTCCCGGCCCTTGGCGACGATGGCCTTGACGATCGCACGCTCACGCCGGCTGCGGGTCTTGCCGTGGTGCGTGACGTGCTTGTACAGCCGGTCCAGGTAGGAGGCCTGGGCCTTGGAACCCGGGGTCGGGTTGTTGTGGATGACGTACATCTGCTGGCCCATGGTCCACACGTTGGTGGTCAGCCAGTAGACGAGGACGCCGACCGGGAAGTTGATGCCGAAGACGGCGAAGATGACCGGGAAGATGTACATCAGCATCTTCTGCTGCTGCATGAACGGCGTCTTCACCGAGGTGTCGACGTTCTTCGTCATCAGCTGGCGCTGCGTGTAGAACTGCGACAGCGACATCAGGACGATCATGATCGCCGTGACGATCCGTACGTCGAGGATCGAGGAGCCGAGCGCCTCGACCTTGTCCGCGCTGTCGGTGAACTTCGCAGCGAGCGGGGCACCGAAGATGTGTGCCTTCTGCGCGCTCTCCAGCAGCCGGGTGTTGATCACGCCGATGGTGTCGTTCGACGCGATGCTGTTGAGCACGTGGTACAGGGCGAAGAAGAACGGCGACTGCGCGAGGATGGGAAGGCACGAGGAGAGCGGGTTGGTGCCCGTCTCCTTGTACAGCTTCATCATCTCTTCGGACTGACGCTGCTTGTCGTTCTTGTAGCGCTCCTGGATCTTCTTCATCTCGGGCTGGAGCGTCTGCATGGCCCGGGTCGCCTTGATCTGCTTCACGAAGAGCGGGATCAGGCAGATGCGGATCAGGATCACCAGCGACACGATGGACAGGCCCCAGGCCCAGCCCGTGTCAGGGCCGAAGAGCGCACCGTACAGCGAGTGGAACTGGACGATGACCCACGAAACGGGTGTGGTGATAAAGCTGAAGAGGCTGGCAATCGTGTCCACTAATCATGCTCCTTGGGCATGGGACGAGGTCTCTGCGGCCGGGCTCGAAGGAACGTCGCTCGAAGGACTCGAAGGTCCGTTCGCTTCGGTGGCCGTTTCGGCGGCGGAGGGCCCGCCCTTGCGTGCGCGCCATGTGTTGCGCAGCATCTCGTGCCACCGCGGACGCTTGCGCGGCGGGACATGGTCCACGCCGCCCAGCGACCACGGATTGCAGCGCAGGATGCGCCAGGCCGTGAGCGCTGTGCCCTTGAGGGCACCGTGCCGGTCGATGGCCGTGTAGCCGTAGTGGGAACACGACGGGTAGTACTTGCACACCGGCCCGAGCAGCGGGCTGATGGTCCACTGGTACAGCTTGATCAGCGCCAGCAGCGGGTACTTCATCGCGCGCCCCCTCCCAGCAGCCGCTGCAGGGCGGCGTCCAGGTCTCGGGCCAGCTGTGCATGGTCGGCGTCACCCGCACCGGGCAGCGCTCGTACGACTACCAGGCTACCGGGGGGCAGCAGGTCGACCCGGTCACGCATCAGATGGCGCAGTCTGCGCTTCACTGTGTTGCGTACGACCGCGCCGCCCACAGCCTTGCTCACGACGAAACCCGCACGTGTCCGGGGAGCGCTCTCCCCAGGCGCGTGCGGGTCCGTGGCACCGCTACGAAGGTGGACGACGAGGAGTGGGCGGCCGGCCCGGCGTCCTCGTCGTACCGCGGTCGCGAAGTCCTCGCGCCGCCTCAGCCGGTTCTCGGTGGGCAGCACGACGTCATGACCTGATCGGAATCAGGCGGACAGGCGGGCGCGACCCTTGCTACGGCGGGACGCGAGAATCGCGCGGCCGGCACGGGTGCGCATACGCAGCCGGAAGCCGTGGGTCTTGGCGCGACGACGGTTGTTCGGCTGGAAGGTGCGCTTGCTCACTCGGGGGCTCCAGAAGAAATCGGGGTTTGCGGGGTGCCGTCCTGGCTGTCACCGTGCGCCCACGAGTAGCTCGCGTTACGCCCGAGTGCACCGCTGTCCGATCACCTTGACGCGATCTGTGCCCATCGGAGGCAGGCGGCAGCAGCCATCGACAACTCGACCTGGTTACGGTACGCGCGGCTACGCCATCCGGTCAAACCAAGGGCCACGGGGAGACACTGTCCACAGCCTGGGGACAACAACTTGAACCGTACCCGTCGCGCTGACTACCGTGGCTGGACTCCGATTCGTTCCCTTATCCCCGCCCGACCCGATTTACATCCCGACCCGTCCCACAACCACACGTTCGTGGGACCCGTGAGAGAGCGTGCCCTGTGGCTGACGTACCTGCCGATCTTGCCGCAGTGTGGCCACGAGTACTCGAGCAACTTCTCGGTGAGGGCCGTGGACAGGGCGTCGAGACCAAGGACGAACACTGGATCCGGCGCTGCCAGCCGCTCGCGCTGGTCGCCGACACCGCGCTGCTCGCCGTGCCGAACGAGTTTGCGAAGGGTGTGCTGGAGGGGCGCCTCGCACCGATCGTGAGCGAGACGCTGAGCCGGGAGTGCGGCCGCCCGATCCGGATCGCTATCACCGTCGACGACTCCGCGGGTGAGCCCCCGCCGTCCCCGCCGGCGCCCCCGGTCCCGCCCCAGCAGCGCTACGAGGAGCCGGAGCGCCCGCCCGGGCAGTACGAGAGGTACGGCCGGCACCGCGCCGAGCAGCTCCCGGGCTCGCCCGGCGACCAGCTCCCCAGCCCGCGCCCCGCTTATCCCTCGGAGTACCAGCGCCCAGAGCCGGGCGCCTGGCCGCGGCCGTCGCAGGACGAGTACAGCTGGCAGCAGCAACGCCTCGGCTTCCCCGAGCGCGATCCGTACGCGACGCCGTCGCGCGAGCCGTACGACTCACAGGACACGTACGGCTCACAGGACACGTACGGCTCACAGGACTCGTACGGCGCCCCGTCGCAGGACTCCTACGGCCCGCCCGCCCAGGACTACCGCCCGCAGGGCCGGGAGCGGCCGTACGAGCAGCAGCGCTCGGAGTACGAGCCGTCACGCGGCGACTACGACCAGCGCGACGCCCGCCGGGAGCTGCCCGAGCAGCAGATCGGCGGCGGGCAGGTGCACCGCGGCCCGGCCGGCGCCTCGCTGCCGGTGTCCAGCGGCGCCCCCGGTCCGCTCGCCGCGCAGCCCGCGCCGGCGACCGGTCCCGGGGAGCCGACCGCGCGGCTGAACCCGAAGTACCTGTTCGACACGTTCGTCATCGGCGCCTCGAACCGTTTCGCCCACGCGGCCGCCGTGGCCGTCGCGGAGGCTCCGGCGAAGGCCTACAACCCCCTCTTCATCTATGGGGAGTCGGGCCTCGGCAAGACGCACCTGCTGCACGCGATCGGACACTACGCGCGGAGCCTGTACCCGGGCACGCGCGTGCGGTACGTGAGCTCGGAGGAGTTCACCAACGAGTTCATCAACTCCATCCGCGACGGCAAGGGCGACAGCTTCCGCAAGCGGTACCGCGAGATGGACATCCTGCTGGTCGACGACATCCAGTTCCTGGCGGACAAGGAGTCGACCCAGGAGGAGTTCTTCCACACCTTCAACACCCTGCACAACGCGAACAAGCAGATCGTGCTGTCCAGCGACCGGCCACCGAAGCAGCTGGTGACGCTGGAGGACCGGTTGCGGAACCGTTTCGAGTGGGGACTGATCACGGACGTCCAGCCGCCGGAGCTGGAGACCCGGATCGCGATTCTGCGCAAGAAGGCGGTGCAGGAGCAGCTCAACGCCCCGCCGGAGGTACTGGAGTTCATCGCCTCGCGGATCTCGCGGAACATCCGTGAGTTGGAAGGCGCGCTGATCAGGGTGACGGCGTTCGCCTCGCTCAACCGGCAGCCGGTGGATCTGGGCCTGACGGAGATCGTCCTGAAGGACCTGATCCCCGGCGGTGAGGACTCCACCCCGGAGATCACTTCGACGGCCATCATGAGCGCCACCGCCGACTACTTCGGCCTGACGGTCGAGGACCTGTGCGGCAGCTCCCGGGGCCGCCAGCTCGTCACGGCCCGCCAGATCGCCATGTACCTGTGCCGTGAGCTCACGGACCTGTCGCTGCCGAAGATCGGCGCGCTGTTCGGCGGCCGCGACCACACGACGGTGATGCACGCGGACCGCAAGATCCGCAATCTGATGGCCGAGCGGCGCTCCATCTACAACCAGGTGACCGAGCTGACGAACCGCATCAAGAACGGCTGACAGCGGCCGTCGTACGCCGCCGAGGGCGCCCCGGGACGAGTTCCCCGGGGCGCCCTTCGCCGTTCCGCGGCAACCCGCTGTTCGAATACCTGCCGGGTTACGGCCACTCTCCACAGATTCGGTGAGTTTCTCCCGTCCACATGCTGGGGACTGGGAAGTTGTCCAGATCGTGTCCACAGCCACGCCTGTTGAAAGACCATCAGACCAGGTCAACTGCTTGTGGATTGGTGGACGAACGATCTCCACAGACTGTGGAAAGCGAGCGCGTCCACAAGCTGTGCACGGAGTTGTCCACGGGCAACCCACAGGCTGGGGGCGGTTGTCCCCAGCGATCCCCAGCTTCTCCACAGCGCTGTCCACTGTTCGGCAACCCGACGCGCCTGATCACCGGGTCGAGTGAAAGGCGTCACACAAAGGTGCCAGGTTGGGCTGTGGGAAAGGTGGGTAAAGCTGGGGACAGCGTTGGGGAGAAGTCGGCCCGGCCTGTGCACGGGGTGTGCAGAACTTTCTTTTCTCCACAGACAGACCTGGTTGTCCACCGCCGCCGCCCACAGGGCCCGTGGACAAAATCTCCGCTCTGAGCTGCGTAAACGCGGTTATCCACGGTATCCACAGCCCCTACTACTACTCCCGACTAGAGAGAGCGGGGAATTCGCTTCGAAGGGGGTCCTGTGCACAACTCGCTGCTCGGTGCCCGGCTGCCCCTCGTCACGACTTGACCCCGAGAGGCACCTACTGTCAGTGCGGTGCGTCAGACTGGTCCCGGTGTCCTTCCCTCCACAGGGTCCGATGACACCGAGACAGACGACGAAGCCAGGCAGGGCGAGAAGCGCCGGCAACAGCAGGAGGCGGCAACAGTGAAGATCCGGGTGGAACGCGACGTACTCGCGGAGGCCGTGGCCTGGGCGGCGCGCAGCCTCCCGGCCCGGCCGCCGGCGCCTGTCCTCGCCGGCCTGCTGCTGAAGGCCGAGGACGGCCAGCTGAGCCTGTCCAGCTTCGACTACGAGGTCTCCGCACGCGTCTCGGTGGAGGCCGAGGTCGAGGAGGACGGCACGGTCCTCGTCTCCGGCCGGCTGCTCGCCGACATCTCCCGCGCTCTCCCCAACCGGCCGGTCGAGATTTCCACAGACGGTGTACGGGCGACGGTGGTGTGCGGCTCCTCGCGATTCACACTCCACACCCTGCCTGTGGAGGAGTACCCGGCGCTCCCGCAGATGCCGAACGCGACGGGCACGGTCCCCGGTGAGGTCTTCGCCGCCGCGGCCGCCCAGGTCGCCATCGCCGCCGGCCGGGACGACACGCTGCCCGTGCTGACCGGTGTGCGCATCGAGATCGAGGGCGACAAGGTCACCCTGGCGTCCACCGACCGCTACCGCTTCGCGGTCCGCGAGTTCCTGTGGAAGCCGGAGAACCCGGAGGCCTCGGCGGTCGCCCTGGTGCCCGCCAAGACGCTCCTGGACACCGCCAAGGCGCTGACCAGCGGCGACAGCGTCACGCTGGCGCTGTCCGGCTCTGGTGCGGGCGAGGGCCTGATCGGCTTCGAGGGCGCCGGCCGTCGGACGACGACCCGTCTGCTGGAGGGCGACCTCCCGAAGTACCGCACGCTGTTCCCGACGGAGTTCAACAGCGTCGCCGTCATCGAGACCGCCCCGTTCGTGGAGGCTGTCAAGCGTGTGGCCCTGGTCGCCGAGCGGAACACCCCGGTGCGGCTGAGCTTCGAGCAGGGCGTGCTGATCCTGGAGGCAGGTTCCAGCGACGACGCACAGGCTGTGGAAAGGGTCGACGCCCAGCTGGAGGGCGACGACATCTCGATCGCCTTCAACCCGACGTTCCTGCTGGACGGCCTGAGCGCCATCGACTCCCCGGTGGCCCAGCTGTCGTTCACGACCTCCACCAAGCCCGCGCTGCTCAGCGGCAAGCCGGCGCTGGACGCCGAGGCGGACGAGGCGTACAAGTACCTGATCATGCCGGTGCGGCTCAGCGGCTGACGCCGTCAGGGCCGGGCAGACCGGTGATCCACAGGACCGCGAAGGCTGTGGATCACCGGATGCGAAGCCGCAGGTGGGGCGGTACGCGTGAGCGCGTATGCCCACAGATGTGCGCGACCGTCCGGGTCTAGGCTCGGACACGGGTACGAAAGTGCCCGACGCCACCTCGCAACACCTGTCGCAACCTAAGGAACACAACTGATGGAGCTCGGTCTCGTCGGCCTCGGCAAGATGGGCGGCAACATGCGCGAGCGGATCCGCCGCGCGGGCCACACCGTCGTCGGATACGACCGCAATCCGGACCTCGCCGATGTCCACAGCCTGGAAGAGCTTGTGGGCAAGCTCAGCGGCCCGCGCGTCGTGTGGGTGATGGTCCCGGCCGGTGCCGCCACCCAGTCGACCATCGACCGGCTGGCCGAGCTCCTGGAGCCCGGCGACGTCGTCGTGGACGGCGGCAACTCCCGCTGGACGGACGACGAGAAGCACGCCGCGGAGCTGGCCGCCAAGGGCATCGGCTTCGTCGACTGCGGTGTCTCCGGCGGCGTCTGGGGCCTGGAGAACGGCTACGCGCTGATGTACGGCGGCGACGCGGCGGACGTCGCCAAGGTGCAGCCGGTCTTCGACGCGCTCAAGCCCGAGGGCGACTTCGGCTCCGTACACGCCGGCAAGGTCGGCGCGGGCCACTTCGCGAAGATGGTCCACAACGGCATCGAGTACGCCATGATGCAGGCCTACGCCGAGGGCTGGGAGCTCCTGGAGAAGGTCGACTCCGTGACCGACGTGCGGGAGGTCTTCCGGTCCTGGCAGGAGGGCACCGTCATCCGCTCCTGGCTGCTGGACCTCGCCGTCAACGCCCTCGACGAGGACGAGCACCTGGACAGGTTGCGCGGTTATGCACAGGACTCCGGCGAGGGCCGCTGGACTGTGGAAGCCGCCATCGACAACGCCGTGCCGCTGCCCGCGATCACGGCCTCCCTCTTCGCGCGGTTCGCCTCGCGCCAGGAGGACTCGCCGCAGATGAAGATGATCGCGGCGCTGCGGAACCAGTTCGGTGGCCACGCGGTCGAGAAGAAGTAAGTCCCACAAGAAGTCCTACAGAAGTCCCACAAGAAGTAACCAGCACCACAGGACGCTGGGGGAGGTCGGCGCACCACCATGCATGTCACGCATCTGTCGCTCGCCGACTTCCGCTCGTACGCCCGGGTCGAAGTCCCGCTCGACCCGGGCGTCACCGCCTTCGTCGGCCCCAACGGCCAGGGCAAGACCAACCTCGTCGAGGCGGTCGGCTACCTCGCCACCCTCGGCAGCCATCGCGTCTCCTCCGACGCGCCCCTGGTCCGCATGGGCGCCGAGCGCGCGGTCATCCGGGCCCAGGTCCGGCAGGGCGACCGGCAGCAGCTGGTCGAGCTGGAACTCAACCCGGGCAAGGCCAACCGGGCCCGCATCAACAGGTCCTCGCAGGTCAGGCCGCGTGACGTACTCGGCATCGTCCGCACCGTACTGTTCGCGCCCGAGGACCTCGCCCTGGTCAAGGGCGATCCCGGGGAGCGGCGCCGCTTCCTGGACGAGCTGGTCACCGCCCGCTCCCCGCGCATGGCCGGCGTGCGCTCCGACTACGACCGCGTCCTCAAGCAGCGCAACACCCTGCTGAAGTCGGCCGCGCTGGCCCGGCGGCACGGCGGTCGTTCCGTCGATCTGTCCACGCTCGACGTCTGGGACCAGCACCTCGCGCGCGCGGGTGCCGAACTGCTCGCCCAGCGCCTCGAACTGGTCTCCGCCCTCCAGCCGCTCGCCGACAAGGCGTACGAGCAGCTCGCCCCCGGCGGTGGTCCGGTCGCCCTGGAGTACAAGCCGTCGTCCCCCGGCGACGCCCACACACGCGAGGCGCTCTTCGAGCAGCTCATGGCCGCGCTCGCGGACGCCCGCAAGCAGGAGATCGAGCGGGGCGTCACCCTGGTGGGCCCCCACCGGGACGATCTGAGCCTCAACCTCGGCGAGATGCCCGCCAAGGGTTACGCCTCGCACGGCGAGTCCTGGTCCTACGCACTGGCGCTGCGCCTCGCCTCCTACGACCTGCTGCGTGCCGAGGGCAACGAGCCCGTGCTGATCCTCGACGACGTCTTCGCCGAGCTCGACACCCGCCGCCGCGAGCGGCTGGCCGAGCTCGTCGCGCCCGGCGAGCAGGTGCTGGTGACGGCCGCGGTCGACGACGACGTACCGCATGTGCTGGTGGGGGCGCGGTACAGCGTGGCCGACGGGGTGGTGGAACGCGCATGACGACGCAGGGACCTGCCCCGAAGAACCCCGAACCCTCGGGCGTCGACCTCGCGCGTGTGGCGCTGCGTGCGGCGAAGGAGGCCGCACGCGCGCGTGGGGACGCGGTGCAGCAGAAGAAGCAGGCGCGCCGCGGCGGCCTGCGCTCCGGCGCACGCGCCGACGGACGCGATCCCATGGCGCTCGGCTCCGCGATCAACCGGCTGATCAGTGAGCGCGGCTGGGAGGCCCCGGCCGCGGTGGGCGGCGTGATGGGCCGCTGGCCGCAGATCGTCGGCGACGACGTGGCCAAGCACTGCGTCCCGGAGAAGTACGACGAGGACGAGCGCGTGCTCGTCGTGCGATGCGACTCGACCGCCTGGGCCACCAATCTGCGGCTGCTCGCCCCCACGCTCGTCGCCCGGCTCAACGAGGACCTCGGCCACGGAGCGGTCAAGGCGATCAAGGTGCAGGGTCCCAGTGGTCCCACCCGTCGCTACGGCCCCTTGCGCGCCCCGGGGAGCACCGGACCCGGCGACACCTACGGCTGAGTGACGCCGCTCTCGGCGTGAACTGCATCACGTTTCGCGAGTGACTCAGGCCACGTCGGCGGGAGCCGGTGGCGGGGGTTTTCCACAGGCGTGCACTGATCGTCGTACAACCGCACGCGGTTGCGAATACTGACCTGACGCCGGAGTAGCGAAGGGTTGACGCCCGGAAGCGCTGAGTGCCTCTGTGAGCCTCTTGGAGCCCCCTTCCGCATATCGGGACCCGGCCGACGATGGTTCAGGGCGGCACATGCGGACTCAGGTACCGGCAAACCCCCATCACTGTCGGCGCTACCGGTAGACTGGGAGGCAATCCCGCCCCGATCGTGGGGACCGTCCGGGAAAAGCTGAGCAACGCTGAACAAGGCTTACCAACGCAACATGCCGCAGCCGCTCCGGCAACCCGCCGACGAGCCCGGCTCGTGCTGTGCCAGAAAGGGCGCTTCGTGGCCGATTCCGGCAACCCCAACGAGAACATTCCGTCCACCGACGCCGGCGTGACCGCCGCGGCCCCCGCATCGAGCGGCGAGGTCACGGCCTCGTACGACGCCAGCGCCATCACCGTCCTCGAGGGTCTGGACGCGGTCCGCAAGCGACCGGGCATGTACATCGGCTCGACCGGTGAGCGAGGACTGCACCACCTCGTGTACGAGGTCGTCGACAACTCCGTCGACGAGGCGCTGGCCGGGCACGCGGACACCATCGACGTCACGATCCTCCCCGACGGCGGGGTCCGGGTCGTCGACAACGGCCGAGGCATTCCGGTGGGCATCGTCCCGTCCGAGAACAAGCCGGCTCTCGAGGTCGTGCTGACCGTGCTGCACGCGGGCGGCAAGTTCGGCGGCGGTGGCTACGCGGTCTCCGGTGGTCTGCACGGCGTGGGCGTCTCCGTCGTGAACGCCCTGTCCTCCAAGGTCGCCGTCGAGGTGCGGACCGACGGCCACCGCTGGACGCAGGACTACAAGATGGGCGTCCCGACGGCTCCTCTCGCCCAGCACGAGGCCACCGAGGAGACCGGTACCTCGGTCACCTTCTGGGCCGACGGCGACATTTTCGAGACGACCGACTACTCCTTCGAGACGCTCTCGCGGCGCTTCCAGGAGATGGCGTTCCTCAACAAGGGCTTGACGATCAAGCTCACCGACGAGCGTGAGTCGGCCAAGGCCACGGCCGGTGCGGACGAGGCGGGCGCGGACGAGAAGCAGGAGCCCAAGACCGTCACGTACCACTACGAGGGCGGCATCGTCGACTTCGTGACGTACCTCAACTCCCGCAAGGGAGACGTGGTGCACCCGTCGGTCATCGACCTCCAGGCGGAGGACAGGGACAAGAACCTGTCCCTCGAGGTCGCGATGCAGTGGAACAGCGGTTACACCGAGGGTGTCTACTCGTTCGCGAACATCATCCACACGCACGAGGGCGGTACGCACGAAGAGGGCTTCCGCGCCGCGCTGACCTCGCTGATCAACAAGTACGCGCGCGACAAGAAGCTGCTGCGCGAGAAGGACGACAACCTCACGGGTGACGACATCCGCGAGGGTCTGACGGCGATCATCTCGGTCAAGCTGAGCGAGCCCCAGTTCGAGGGCCAGACCAAGACCAAGCTGGGCAACACGGAGG
Source organism: Streptomyces sp. NPDC052023 (assembly GCF_044548465.1). NCBI lineage: Bacteria > Bacillati > Actinomycetota > Actinomycetes > Kitasatosporales > Streptomycetaceae > Streptomyces > Streptomyces sp. NPDC052023. The sequence goes on from NZ_JBIUBW010000002.1 coordinate 290,842, forward strand.
CGAAGACCTTCGTGCAGAAGGTCGTCTACGAGCACCTCAACGACTGGCTGGACCGCAACCCGAACGAGGCCGCGGACATCGTCCGCAAGGGCATCCAGGCGGCCACCGCGCGCGTGGCGGCCCGCAAGGCACGCGACCTGACCCGCCGCAAGGGCCTGCTGGAGAGCGCGTCGCTGCCGGGCAAGCTGTCCGACTGCCAGTCGAACGACCCCATCAAGTGCGAGATCTTCATCGTCGAGGGTGACTCCGCCGGCGGCTCGGCCAAGTCCGGCCGCAACCCGGAGTACCAGGCGATCCTCCCGATCCGCGGCAAGATCCTCAACGTCGAGAAGGCGCGGATCGACAAGATCCTGCAGAACCAGGAGATCCAGGCACTGATCTCCGCCTTCGGCACGGGTGTGCACGAGGACTTCGACATCGAGAAGCTCCGCTATCACAAGATCATCCTGATGGCGGACGCCGACGTCGACGGCCAGCACATCAACACCCTGTTGCTGACCTTCCTGTTCCGCTTCATGCGGCCGCTGGTCGAGGCGGGACACGTGTTCCTGTCCCGTCCCCCCCTCTACAAGATCAAGTGGGGCCGGGAGGACGTCGACTACGCGTACTCCGACCGCGAGCGCGACGCGCTGATCGAGATGGGCCGGCAGCGCGGCAAGCGGATCCGGGAGGACTCGATCCAGCGCTTCAAGGGTCTCGGTGAGATGAACGCCGAGGAGCTGCGCATCACCACGATGGACCAGGAGCACCGCGTCCTCGGCCAGGTCACCCTCGACGACGCCGCGCAGGCCGACGAGCTGTTCTCGGTCCTGATGGGCGAGGACGTCGAGGCCCGCCGCCAGTTCATCCAGCGCAACGCCAAGGACGTCCGCTTCCTCGACATCTGAGTCGGTCCCAGCTGACCGCACCAGGAAGGATCTTCACCAGCTATGGCCGACGAGAACACTCCTGTCACGCCTGAGGACGAGGGCCAGACCCTTCGCGTCGAGCCCGTCGGGCTCGAGACGGAGATGCAGCGCTCGTACCTCGACTACGCGATGTCCGTCATCGTCTCCCGCGCGCTGCCGGACGTCCGGGACGGCCTCAAGCCCGTCCACCGCCGTGTCCTGTACGCGATGTACGACGGCGGCTACCGCCCCGAGCGCGGCTTCTACAAGTGCGCCCGTGTGGTCGGCGACGTCATGGGTAACTACCACCCCCACGGCGACAGCTCCATCTACGACGCCCTGGTCCGCCTGGCCCAGCCGTGGTCGATGCGCATGCCGCTCGTCGACTCCAACGGCAACTTCGGCTCTCCGGGCAACGACCCGGCGGCGGCCATGCGCTACACCGAGTGCAAGATGGCGCCGCTGTCGATGGAGATGGTCCGCGACATCGACGAGGAGACCGTCGACTTCACGGACAACTACGACGGCCGCTCCCAGGAGCCGACCGTCCTGCCCGCCCGCTTCCCCAACCTGCTGATCAACGGCTCGGCCGGCATCGCGGTCGGCATGGCGACCAACATCCCGCCGCACAACCTGCGCGAGGTCGCGGCCGGCGCCCAGTGGTACCTGGAGAACCCGGAGGCCTCGCACGAGGAGCTCCTGGACGCGCTGATCGAGCGCATCAAGGGCCCGGACTTCCCCACCGGCGCCCTGGTCGTGGGCCGCAAGGGCATCGAGGAGGCGTACCGCACCGGCCGCGGCTCGATCACGATGCGCGCGGTGGTCGAGGTCGAGGAGATCCAGGGCCGCCAGTGCCTGGTGGTCACCGAGCTGCCGTACCAGGTGAACCCGGACAACCTCGCGCAGAAGATCGCCGACCTGGTGAAGGACGGCAAGATCGGCGGCATCGCGGACGTCCGCGACGAGACCAGCTCCCGCACGGGCCAGCGCCTGGTCATCGTCCTCAAGCGGGACGCGGTCGCCAAGGTCGTCCTGAACAACCTCTACAAGCACACCGACCTGCAGACGAACTTCGGCGCCAACATGCTGGCACTCGTCGACGGCGTGCCGCGCACCCTCTCCCTGGACGCGTTCATCCGCCACTGGGTGACGCACCAGATCGAGGTCGTCGTCCGCCGTACGCGCTTCCGGCTGCGCAAGGCCGAGGAGCGGGCGCACATCCTGCGCGGCCTGCTGAAGGCCCTGGACGCCATCGACGACGTCATCGCCCTCATCCGGGCCAGCGAGACGGTCGAGATCGCGCGCACGGGCCTGATGGAGCTGCTGGAGATCGACGAGATCCAGGCCAACGCCATCCTCGAGATGCAGCTGCGCCGACTGGCCGCCCTGGAGCGCCAGAAGATCATCCAGGAGCACGACGAACTCCAGGCGAAGATCACCCAGTACAACGCGATCCTCGCCTCGCCGGTCCGCCAGCGCGGCATCGTCAGCGAGGAGCTCGCCGCGATCGTCGAGAAGTACGGCGACGACCGCAAGACCATGCTGGTGCCCTACGACGGTGACATGTCCATCGAGGACCTGATCGCCGAGGAGGACATCGTCGTCACCGTCACCCGCGGCGGTTACGTCAAGCGCACCAAGACGGACGACTACCGGGCGCAGAAGCGCGGCGGCAAGGGCGTACGCGGCGCGAAGCTGAAGGAAGACGACATCGTCGACCACTTCTTCGTGTCGACCACCCACCACTGGCTGCTGTTCTTCACCAACAAGGGCCGTGTGTACCGGGCGAAGGCGTACGAGCTGCCGGACGCCGGCCGCGACGCGCGCGGGCAGCACGTCGCGAACCTGCTGGCCTTCCAGCCGGACGAGGCGATCGCCGAGATCCTCGCGATCCGCGACTACGAGGCGGCGCCCTACCTGGTCCTGGCGACCAAGGGCGGCCTGGTGAAGAAGACCTCGCTCAAGGACTACGACTCGCCGCGTTCGGGCGGGGTCATCGCGATCAATCTGCGCGAGCGTGAGGACGGTTCCGACGACGAACTGATCGGTGCCGAACTCGTGTCGCCGGACGACGATCTGCTGCTGATCAGCAAGAAGGCGCAGTCGATCAGGTTCACCGCGACGGACGAGTCGCTTCGCCCGATGGGACGTGCGACATCCGGTGTGAAGGGCATGAGTTTCCGCGAGGGGGACGAACTGCTCTCGATGAATGTTGTTCGACCCGGTACGTTCGTGTTCACTGCCACAGACGGCGGGTACGCAAAGCGGACCGTCGTCGACGAGTACCGCGTCCAGGGTCGCGGCGGCCTCGGCATCAAGGCTGCCAAGATCGTCGAGGACCGTGGATCGCTCGTCGGCGCGCTGGTGGTCGAGGAGACCGACGAGATCCTCGCCATCACGCTGTCCGGCGGTGTGATTCGCACGCGAGTCAACGAGGTCAGGGAGACGGGCCGTGACACCATGGGCGTCCAACTGATCAATCTGGGCAAGCGCGATGCCGTGGTCGGTATCGCTCGTAACGCCGAGGCGGGACGCGAGGCGGAAGAGGTCGACGGAGTTCTGGCCGCCGACGAATCCGCCGAGGGTGCCGTCACCACCGGCACGGACGAGGGCGAGGCGCCCTCGTCCGAGTAGCACGAGGAGTGAGTCAGCGTGAGCGGAGCCACGGGCGCCGGATCGACCGGTATCCCGGCCGGTACCTCGACCGGCGCGGAGACGGACGGCGGCGGCCGTGGCTCCGCCGCGCCTGCGACCGACCCGCACACCACCCAGCTGCGGCCGATCAAGTCGCCCGCGAAGGACGTTCAGACACCCTCCAACTCGCCTGACACTCATGGATCCCAGGGGGGAACTGTGACGGACACCCGAGGCCCGCAGACCCAGCAGTACGCGGCTGGAGCGGGCCCGGCCGCTCCGGCGGGCGCCCAGCCGCAGCAGGCGGGCGCGCAGCAGACGGCTTCGCCGTTGCCCGGGGAGCGGCAGCCGGAGCAGGCTTCCGGGCCGTACCACCCGCCGCAGGCCTACCAGGCCGCTCCGGGGAGCGGCGTACGCCGCCCGCGCACCGGCGCGCGCACCACGCCGCGGGTGCGCAAGGCACGACTGCGGGTGGCCAAGGCCGACCCGTGGTCGGTGATGAAGGTCAGCTTCCTGCTCTCCATCGCGCTCGGCATCTGCACGATCGTGGCGTCGGCGGTGCTGTGGATGGTCATGGACGCGATGGGCGTCTTCTCCACGGTCGGCGGCACGATCTCCGAGGCCACCGGATCGAACGAGTCGAACGGCTTCGACCTGCAGGCCTTCCTGTCGCTGCCCAACGTCCTGATGTTCACGGCGATCATCGCGGTCATCGACGTCGTCCTGGCGACGGCGCTGGCGACGCTCGGCGCGTTCATCTACAACCTCTCGGCGGGCTTCGTCGGCGGGGTGGAGCTGACGCTGGCAGAGGACGAGTGACGGTCCCCCAAACATCCAGCGACTATCGATTTTGGGAGTGCCGCAGTCGTGCGCTAATCTTCAGGAGTCAGCGCGCGGGAGACACACCGCAGAGCGCGGCGGGGCTATAGCTCAGTTGGTTAGAGCGCATCCCTGATAAGGATGAGGCCACAGGTTCAAATCCTGTTAGCCCCACCAGCACGAAGACCCCCAGTCGGCAACGGCTGGGGGTCTTTGACATCCATGGCTGACATCAACGGCGGTCACGGAACCAGCCTCAGCCTCCCGGCGTCATGCTCGGTACGCATGCTTCGCTGAGGAGGACTGTGGAAGGCGATCCGCCGTGGTGGGCGATCTTCGTGATCTCAGCCGGGGTGACAGTGGTTCTTGGGGCGATCTTTCTGTCCGTGGTTGGCACCGTGGCTCTCAGCGTGATCTGGGTGCGCGGCAGGTTCCGCCGCCGCCCATCCGGCGGGCATGTCATCCGATGAGCGGGTCTTCCAGCAGTTCGGCGAGCATGCCCACTGCTTCCCGCTCGCTGTCGCCCACGACGTGCGTATAGACGTCCATGGTCATGCTGATCTGGCTGTGTCGGAGGATCGCCTGAGCGACCTTGGGGTGGACTTTCAGGAAGGCCAGCAGGGTCCCGCAGGTGTGCCGGGCGAGGCGGACCGTGATCCGGCGGACGCCGGCGCGCTTGACGAGCCGATCGAAGGTGCGGGAAAAGCCCACCGGGTCGATCATGCCGCCGTGCTCGGAGGAGAAGATCAGGTCATGGTCCGGCTCCTGAGACCAGTGCTCACCGGCGATCTTCCGTTCCAGCGCTTGCAGCTCCCGGCGCTCATCCAGGACTCGGGCGCAGAACTCGGGGAGCGGAAGCACGGCCTGTGAGGACTCCGTCTTGAGTACCAGGCCGACGCCCTTGACGCGCTGCACCTGCTTGACCGGGGTGAAGCGGCCAGCCTCGAAGTCGATGTCCTGCCAGCGCAGCCCCAGCACCTCGCTACGGCGGAGCCCGAGGACCAACACGAGGACGCAGGCCGCGTAGAGCCGGTGGGCGCGCACGGAGCGCAGGAAGGCGATTGCCTCCCGAGCGTTCCACGCCGTACCCCTGTCCTTGCTGACCTTGGGCATGTCGACCAGGAGAGCGACGTTCCGCGTGATCAGCTCCTCGCGCATGGCCCGGTTGAGGGCGTTGCGGAGCACCCGCAGGACCTCGAAGCGGGCCGAGGCGCCGACCTTCTCCCGTGTGAGCGTGGCCATGAACGCCCGGATCTGCGCGGGAGTGAGCTTGGTCAGCGGCTTTTTGCCGAGATGGGGCAGCAGATACAGCCGCACCTTGGACTCGTACTTCACGTACGTGTTGTGCTCGCGCTCCGGAGCCACGATGTGCTCCAGCCAGTAGCCCAGCCACTCGCCGAGGGTCCAGGACCGCAACGGGGATGCCGTTGCGCTCCTGGTCCTGAAGCTTGCCCAGCTTCTCGTTCGCTTCGTCCCACGTCCGGCCGTACACGTACTTCCGCACCCGGTTGCCGTCCGTGTCGGTCACGTAGGCGGCGCCCTGGTACCGGCCGTCGGACCGCTTGGTGATCGTGCCGCCGCCGTTGGGCCGACGCTTCGCCATCAGGCAGCCTCCCCGATCTGGCCGACGATGAAGTCGCGGACCGCGTGGTCGGGGATGCGCCGGCACCCGTCGACTTTGATGGACACGAGGCGATGGGTCCGGATCAGGTCGTAGACCTTGGTACGGCCCACCTTCAGCCGCGCCATGACCTGGGGCACGGTCAGCAGCTCCGGGGCAGCGGTGGTCATGTAGCGGCTCCTTCCAGGTCGAGCAGGGCGGGTAGCTCTTCGCGGGCGGTCTCGCGGTTGTGCTGGATGTCGCGGCGGATGTTGGCGGCCAGCCAGGATTCGCCGGGGGTGTGGCCGTGTCCGGCGTAGGTCCAGTGGGCGAGGGTGAGCGTGGTCGCCTCGGTGTCGTCGGGGTCGGGCAGGCCGAGGGCGGCGCGTTGCTGGGCTGCGCGGTAGTCGGCGCGGACCTGGCGCAGGGCGCCGAGGGTGGTGGAGTAGCGGCGGGACTTGGTGGAGAAGTGGCCGCGGAAGCCGAGCATGTGGGCCCAGTCGCGGAGCTTGCGATCCGGGTAGAGGGCATGGAGGTCGAGGCAGGCGGAGATGAGCCGGGCGGGGTGGTCGGGCACACCGAGCAGGGTCAGGGCCTCTTTGTTGCCGATGCGGCGGTCAACCGTGCCGGTCGTCTCAGCGGCTTTCGTGGCGTACTTGGCGACGTAAGAGGCGACGGCCTGTTCGGTGATGTCCTCGCCGTCGCCGAAGGCGCGGATGGGCCGTACGTCGAGCTGGGTGCCCCAGCGCAGAGATAGTGCACCTCAGTCCTAGGACTGTCAACAGTCCTAGGACTATGTTTCACTAGTCCTCGTCGAGAGGGGTTCGAGATGGCGCCCAAGTGGCGAGAGCTGGCAGACAAGCTGGCTGAGCAGATCAAGCGGGGTGACTACGCACCGGGCCAGCAACTGCCGCACATCAGAGAGCTTGTCGAGGCCGGCGCGGGCTCCAAGGCCACCGTCCATGCCGCTTACAAGGCACTGGAAGCCGAGGGCCTGGTCACCTCGTCGCGCGGCCACGGCACAGTCGTGCGCCAGCAAGTCCCCCTCAAGCGCCTGGGTATCGCGCGGTACGACAAAGCCAAGTGGCGGGACGGTGACGAGGTCGCCTTCATCGCGGACCGTTTGGCCTCCGGAAGGGGGTACCGCCGGAACGAGCAGACCCAGACGGTCAGTCGGGTCGTAGCGCCCCCCGAGGTGGCAGCCGCACATGGCCTACCGGAAGGCGCCGAGGTCTACGCCCGCGCGCGGCTGGTCAAGGAAGGCGATCAGCCGACGCACACGCTGACCAGCTACTACCGACCCGAGCACGTCGAGGGCACACGCCTGGTGGACCCCACGCCAGGCCCCGCCGGCCGGGGCGGCGGATTTCGCGTGCTGTACGACGCCGGTTACGAGATCGATCACATGAAGGAGCGATTGTTTGCCCGTGCCGCCACACCGGACGAGGTGAAGCTCCTTCAGTTGCCGCCCGGCGAACCGGTTGTCGAGCTGCACCGGACGACGTATACGGCCGCGGGCACTGTCGTGGAGTTCGCCATCGGGGTACACGCGGCGTCGCGCTTCGCGTGGGAGTACGACTTCAAGGTGCCTGACTCGGCGAAGGACAGGGAGGGGCAGCAGTGATCTCGACGCAGGATTGGGCAGATGCCCGGCGCGTGTGGGACTACCACCAGATGGGCCACTCACCGCGGCCGTGCTCGGTTGCGATCGGGCTCGGCAGCCACGATCTCGGGGTGGCCGACACTGCAGTAGAGCTGTACAAGCGCGGCATGGCTCCCCTGCTCGTGTTCACCGGTGCCACCAGCCCCACGACGCGGGAGCGCGTGCCCCGTGGTGAAGCCGTCCACTACCAGGAACGGGCGCTGGAGCTTGGCGTCCCCAGCACGGCCGTGCTCGTGGAGCCGCGTGCCCGCAACACGGGCGAGAACATCCGCTTCTCGCGGGAGCTGCTGGAAGAGGCCGGTATCGAGGTTTCGTCGGTGCTCCTGATCAGCAAGCCGTACGAGGAGCGGCGAGCGTACGCCACGGCCCGCAAGCTCTGGCCTGACATCGAGGTCGTCAGCGCTTCCACGCCGATGACGCTCGACGAGTACGTCGACTCCATCGGTGACGCCCGCCTGGTGATCGACATGCTGGTCGGTGCGCTTCAGCGGTTGATGATCTACCCGGAGCAGGGGTTCATGATCAGCCAACCGGTACCCGCCGACGTATTCGAGGCGTACGAGCGCCTGTGCCAAGCCGGATTCACAAGCCGACTCCTGACCACTGACGCGCCTTCGGCTTGACCCAGGCGAGAGCTGTTACAGATTTCTCTACCTCATCAAGCACCCGGCTGCGCTCCGCTCCGCCGGGCAGGCTCCCGGCTCCCGCTGGGGCTGCCGCTCCTGCCTTCGGCCCGCTCCGCCCCGCTCCCGCCGACGCCCGCCCACAGTGGATAGGCCCGGAGGACATGAGTCGAGCACCCGACGACTTCGGCCCACGGTCACCGATGATGCCTCCGGCGGGGGATCGGCCGGCACCGGGTGGGAGGGGGCGCCATTCCTGGCCGCGGGCGCATCGTGGTGAGCGTGGTGGGCTCCCATCCCGTCCACCGTCGACCCAGGCAGAGCCGAGCAGACGCGGCCCATGGCGTCCAGGTCGTTCGTACAGTGGCGCGCTCCACCTGGACGCCATGAACCACGCCCGCTCCACGGTGTGTGGGTCGACGGCGGACGGGATGGGAGCAGGGTGGATTGTGGTCGAGGTAAGTGATCGGGTCCATGGTCACTGTGCGGGTCCCGTTCGCCCCGCCGGACAACCGGCCCAGCGTCTGCGCCACGTGATGCATCACCGGGTTCCGATGCTGTGGGTAAGCTCCGGACCTTATGAGTGCTACACGACCCTGGGCCCAGGCCAAGCTCGCCGGCGGGCCCGTGGCTGCGATCACCGTTCTCGGTGACCTGCTTGTGTGTGCCGTGCTGCTCCTGGCGTCCATAGGGGTCATCGGTACGGAGCCAACCACCCGGGCGGAGGAGACCGCTGCTTGGCAGTCTGCCGGGAAGCTGTACTTCGGCTGGCTGGTGGTAGGTGCGGCGTCTTTCGCCCTGTTGCGCATTCCGAAAGCTCTGCTCGCGCATGTGGCGACGATGTTGCTCTCGCCCGTTGCCCTGTTCGTGCTGCTGCTCTCGTCTGGTCTCGGTTGATGCCTGGCATGTGAGCGCGGCTCGGAGCCTGGCAGGCAGCGAAGTCGAACTGTCAAGGACGCCTCGGCCGCCTGACATCAGCGGCTGACACCAACAACGGCGTACGGCGCCGATCAACGCCGAACCTCGGGGGGCAGACGGGCCAGGGCTCAGCAGACGTACATCACGGTCGGGAGAACACTCAATCGACCTGATAAGGATGAGGCCACAGGTTCAAATCCTGTTAGCCCCACCAGCACGAAGACCTCCGGTCCACTGGACCGGGGGTCTTTTTGGTGTGCCCCCGGCGTTGGGGTCGCGCGCAAGGGCGACCCGGTCACCGGGCCGTCCCGGGACCGTCGGCGCGTGCTCAGTGGCAGTGACGCTGACTGTCAGGGACAAGCCACGTCGCAAGTATCCAAAGGACCCCGGGCCGGCTCGCGGTGTGGCAGGGGGCATGGTCACTTGCCTTCCGTGGCCAGCCGTTCCATGCGGGCGGCCGCTGCCTTGGCCCTGCGTGCGGCTTCGGTCACGCGGCGGTCGGTGAAGCGGGTGCGTTCCCTGGCCGAGCGCTCGGCGGCGACGGCCTGCCGGTGCTCCTTCTCGGCCCGTTCCAGTTCCTCGGCCAGGCCGCTGACGCGCTCTTTGAGCCGGCTCGCCTGCTTCTTGGCGTCCTCGGCCTCTCGGGTGGCCTGCGTCGCCTCCTCCTCGGCGGCCCGCAGGTCGTTCTCGGCGGTCTCGGCCTCCTCGCGCGCCTTCGCAAGACGCTCGCGCCTCGTCGCGTCCGCCGCTCGCTTGCGCGAGGCAGCCGGCGGTGGCGCTTCGGACACGGCAGGAGCCCGTCGTACGGCATCCTGTGCGACCGCCGGGAAGCCGACGGCGGCGTCGAGGGGCTTGACCAGCCTGCCCGCCGCCCATTGCCGGGCCGCTTCCGGGTCGGCGAGGACGGCCTGCAGCGTGCTTTCGACCTCCCGTTGGGCGTCCGGCGTGATCGGGCGTCCGGCCTGTGCGGCGAGTTGGCCGGCCTGGCGTGACAGGGCGCTGACCAGGACCCGTTGCCGGTGGATGAGTTCGCGCAGCTGTCCGCCGTCCAGGTCGTGGTGGGCCTGGCGCAGGCCCTCCCCGAGTCGCATCAGCGGTTCGACCTGGTCCGGCTGCCCGCGGACGAGGAGGTTGCTGGCCCAGGCGGACAGGCTCGGGCGGCGCAGCTTGCCGATCTTGCCGGCGAGGGCGCCGTCACCGGCCTTGCGGGCCGCCGCCGCGTGGGTGTCACGGGCGGCGGTGAACTGCTCAGGCCGCAGCCCGTACAGCTCGTCGGCGACAGCGTCGAAGTCCACGGGCGTTCCTCTCCACATGACGGGGGCGGCGCATGAGCGTCCACATGAGGGGGGCGGCGTAGGAGCGGCCGTCGTGGGGGTCGTCTCCGATTGTTGTTCCGATTTTCCCAGAGCCGCCAGGGAGCGGCCTGGTCATGCCTACGTCGGTCGCCTCCCCGGTGGAGGAGGCGCCCGACGCGGTCCCGTACCGGCCGGCTCAGGCGATCAGCTCCGGCTCCGTGGCCGGGTGCCCGGACGCGGCCGACTCGGCGGGGCCACCGGGCCTTATGCCGATGACGTACGCGTCCTCGGCCCAGACCCGCCGTCCTACGGCGTCACCTTCCCTGCGGCCAACCCGCCGTCCTCCCGCGTCGCCTTCCCTGCGGCCAACCCGCCGTCCACCCGCGTCATCACCGCTGCGGCAACCGGAGCGCCAGCTCGTCCAGGACCACCTCCAGGCCGTACGGCGAAAGTTTCGTCACGCAACGCCACGGGATCCACGGTCGCCACAGCAGAGGCTTCATGTGCGGCAGCCACGAAGTGGGGGTGGGCGGCGACCTCCTGGGGGGGCGGGCATGAGGCGGGCGATGAGTTCGGCCTCGGTCTCGCCGGAACGAGCAACCGTGATCAGCCAGGCCCAGGCAGCGCGAAGGCCCGGCCACTGTGGAGTGGCCGGGCCTCGGCATGGACGCGGGGTACGCAAGTTCGCCGCGACGACAGGTGTGAAGAGGGTGAGAGAAGGAGGGGGGAGGGAGAGCGGGAGGAGCAGATGGAGCAGAAGGGATAAGGGGAGGCGGTGCGAGCCTCAGCGCTGCAGCGGCGTGGAATCGGGGCCGGAGGCGAAGAGCGGTTCCGTGTCGCAGTCGTCGACCCGAGGGGCGGTGGCGGTGTCCGGGGCGTCGGCGGTGCCGGCCTGGTCGGTCTCTGCGAGCGGACGCTGTCGGCAGCTCGGGGACTTTCCGTGGGCCTCGGCCCGGATGCGCTGCTTCATTGTGGGGGGCAGGGACCTTGTATGTGCCCAGGCCCAGGGGGACATCGTCGGCACGGTGATGCTAGCGGCGCTGTTGCGAGCCGGCTCGGGCTGGGTTACCGCCGCGGAGGCGGAGGTGGTGACGAGTCCGAGCGCCGTGAACAGCGCGAGGAAGGCGGTGACGAGGACGTTCCACAACTTCATGACCGTGTTCCGGGCCATGGCCCCTCACTTTCGGGTTGGGCGATTTGCGTACTTTCCTCATGATGTGTATGGGGCTCGCGAAGTGTTGGACCTGCGCCCGTGGCGCGTCGATCTTCCGATGAACAACACACGGATGGACGCAAGGACCCCGAAAAGCTGGATGAGGGGAGGAGGGCGGGCGAAGTCAGGGCAATTCTCACCGTCCGTAAGGCGGTGATCACCCTCGGACGGGAGTGGCGACGTACGCCGTCAGCCCACCCCGGCTCCGCTTCTAGTCGGTGGTACCGGGCGGAAGTTGGGGGCCCGACGCAGGTCACTGATCGATATCGGCCGGTGTGTATAGTCGGGCGCCAGAGGTCCCCTACGTCAAGGAAAGACGAGGTCGCGCGGTGAAGAAGCTTCTCCTGGTCGCACTGGCCGCCATCGGCGGGCTCCTCGTGTACCGCCAGATCCAGGCGGATCGCGCCGAGCAGGATCTGTGGACGGAGGCGACTGACTCCGTGCCCACGGGTTCGTGAGTACCGACAACCGAATCTGAACAGACCCCGGCCGCCTCGCGGTCGGGGTTTTGCGTGTATGCCGGTGCTCACCGAGGGACCCGCGGGGCAGGATGGGCCAGGCACGGACGGTTCGAGGCCGGAACTTCCGGGGGTGGGTTGCACGTGATCGGGCGGTGCGGTAGGGCGTGGGGACGTGCGGTGGTCGTGGTGCTGCCCGTGGCGCTGCTGGTACTGCAGGGGACGGTGGGGTCGGCGGGGCCGATGGGACCGACGGGGTTGTCGTCGGGGGTGGCGGTGGCTGCCGGGGCGACATCGGGTGACTCCGGGGCAGCTTTATCGTCGACTTCCGCCTCTTCCTCGTTGTCGGCCTCGCCCTGGTCCTCTACATCGGCCTTATCTGCCTCTTCCGTCTCCTCGTCCTTCGACTTCGCGGACGACGCCCTTCCCGTCCGTGCTGCCACGGTGACGACCGACGCCGCACGCCTGGAGCCGGGCAGCACGTACCGGAGCACCCTGCCGGGCAACGGCGAGGCGTACTACCGCCTCGTACTCGACGCGACGTCGAACGCGTACGTCTCCGCCACCGCCGTACCCGACCCGGACGCCACCGTCTCCGCGATCGAAGGCATCAGGGTGTCCGTTCAGGACGCCGACGGCCGATCCTGCTCGTCCGAGACGACGACCTTCGGCGCCGCGCGCAGCCCGCATCCGATCGCGGCGAGCGGTTCACGCGAGGCCGGCGGAAGCCGCTGCCAGGCGGCGGGCACCTATTACGTGGTCGTCGAGCGCGCCGGTACGACGGACTCCGCGCCGGCCGACTGGGAGCTGGAGCTCACCGCGGTGCAGGAGCCGGGACTGGCGCGGGCCGGCGCCACCGAGGCGCCGCAGGACTGGGACTCGGCCACACCGGCACCGCCTACGGTCGAGCCCCAGCGGCGTAGGGGTGGCTCCGGTTTCACCACGGCGGCCTCCCTCGAGCAGGGCGTCTGGACCGACGACATCGCACCCGGCCAGACGCTCTTCTACGAGGTCCCGGTCGACTGGGGTCAGCAGGTGTCCGCCACCGCCGAACTCGGCACGGCGACGGGGGGTTCCGGCTATGTGAGCAGTGCGCTGGACGTCTCCCTCTACAACCCCGTGCGCGCCTTCGTCGCGGACAAGGGCGTCGGCTACGACGGCAAGCAGCGGACGGCCGCGCTGGCCGCGCTTCCACCGGTCGAGCACGCCAACCGTCACTCCTTCACGGGCCGTGTCAGCGCGATGCGCTTCGCCGGCTCCTATCACCTTGTCGTGCACCTGTCCGCCGAGGTGGCCGAGGAGTTCGGGGACGGGCCGCTCGGGCTGACGCTGCGGGTGGGGGTGAAAGGGGACGCGCAGAGGGGCCCCGACTATGTGGGGGAGTCCGTGCCGGAGGGCGTCTTCGCTGTACGGGGTGGGGGACCGGGCGGTTTCCCTGGGGCCGGCGCCGGTGATACGGGGGAGGGAAACGGCGGGGACGGGATCATGGCGGCCGTCGCCGTGGGTGGGATCGGCGCGGGCAGCGTGATTCTGGTGGGGCTCGGTGTGTGGGTGGCTGTGGCGCGGCGGAGGGGCGGGGTCGCCGGGTAGGGCGGCGGAATCGTCGGGCGCCGGAATCCTGGGGCCGCCGGAATCCTGGGGCCGCCGGAATCCTGGGGCCGCCGGAAGCCCGGGGCCGCCGGAAGGCCGGGGCCGCCGGAAGGCCGGGGCCGCCGGAAGGCCGGGGCCATCGGAAGCCCGGGGCCATCGGAAGCCCGGGTGGTGGGCGGCGGGTGGTCGACGCGGGCTGCGGGGCTGCGGGGGCTGCGAGCTGCGGCTGGGCTCGCCGGCCGGACCAATGGTTGGTGCCGTCAGATGCGGGTCAGCGCCCAGAACCCCACGGCGTAGCAGAGCAGCGCGAGCAGGAGCAGCGGGATCACTGCCTTGGCGGGCGGTCCGGGGCGGCGGGCGGCCCGTCGGCCGGCCCGACGGTGGCCGGAGGGCTGCCGTGAAATGGGTGCCGTCGAGGGCGGAACCTGCGGGTCTTGAGCGGTGTATGAAGCAGTAGAGACATCAGCGGGCTGCGACGGCACCGAGAGTGCCTGGGCGGGAACCGGGGTGGGGCGGAGCGGCTGCGGCCCGAGCGGCTGGGGGGAGGCGAAGGACGCGTGGTGTGGTCGTGGGGGGTGTTGCGGCCTTGGGGCGTGCTGGGGATGCGGCGCGTGCTGGGATTGTGGAGCGCGCTGGGGTTCTGGGGCATGCGGGGGTTGAGGGGCGGGCCCCGGTTGTGGGGCGTGCTGGGGTTGCCGTGTGGCGAGGTGTGGCTGCTGAGGCTGCGCGGGGGACCGGCGGGTGGTGACCGTCGGCTGAGGCGGCGGCAGATGGAAGCTCCCGGTGTCGGACATGCTGGGCGACTGCGGGGGCGCTGTCTGCTGATGCCGGGGATCAGCGGGTACGTCCACGGAGCCGGCCCCGGCTGTCACGGACCCCGTGCCGGGCCAGGGGTCCGAGAACTCCTGACGGTCCCGCGCGTCGGGCGGCACCGGAGCGCCTCCCGGCCGGGCCCCATCGGGCAGCACCGGAGCGCCATCTCCTGGACGGGCCCCCTCGGGCGGCACCGGACCGTCCGTCGGCTGCGCCACTTCGGGCGGCACCGAACCGTTCCCCGGACCGGATCCGTCGGGTGGTACGAAGCTGCCCCTCGGATGCGCCCCCTCGGCCTGCGGCCAACCGCTTCCCGCCTGCGAGCCCTCGGCACGCACCCCGCCGCCCCACCCTTGGGGCGCCTCGGGTGTGCTCCCCTCGCTGCCGCTGCCGCTGCCGCTGCCGCTGCCGCTGCCGCTGCCGCTGCCGCTGCCGCTGCCGCTGCCGCTGCCGAGTGCTCCCCCGGCGTCGGCTCCCCCGCCCGGCCCTCCGCTTCTTCCGCTCGGCGGAGCAGCGGAGTGGCCCCCCTCGCTTCCGCCCCCGGAGCTCGCGGCCGACCCCGTCGCCCCGGCCCCGGCCCTCGGAGCGAGCGGCCCATTCGGGCCGAACCCGGGGGGAAGAGGCCCCAGTTGGTCGAAGATTTCGATCTGCTCGTCATCGGGGCCGGGCTCGGGCAGCAGCTCGGCCGCGGCGGCAAGGGCCTTACGCGCCCCCGTGGCCGTGCGGAACCGGGCTACCGGATCCGGCTGCAACAGCGAGGCCACGACCTGCCACAGCGGTTCCGGGATTTTGTTGGGGGCACCCGGCGTCCCGTGCTCGGCGAAGTACTGGATGAGCGCCTTGGCGTCCGGCTTGGCGCCCTCCAGCAGGTACAGCGCGACCAGACCCACGGCGAACAGGTCGGCCGGATAGTCGGGTTCCGCGCCCATCATCTGTTCGGGGGCGAGGTATCCCGGCGTTCCCACCACGAGATTGGTCTCGGTAAGGCGTGGCTCGCCCAGCCGCATTGCTATCCCGAAGTCGGACAGCCGCAGCCGTGGACGCCCGGTGCCGGTCGCTTCCAGGAGCACGTTGGCGGGCTTGATGTCACGGTGCACGACATCCTCCGCGTGCACCGCGGCCAGTCCCGACAGGAGCTGGTCGAGAAGGGTGCAGACGAAGGACGGCGGCAGGGGACCGTAGTCCCCGACGAGATGGACCAGCGAACCGCCGGCGACCAGATCCATGGTGAAAAGGACCTTGTCGTCGTCGGCGGCCCAGCTGGCCGGTGCGAGCACATGCGGGTGATCGATCCTCAGCGCCTGTTCCCGGACGAAGCGCAGCAGGGAGTGGGCGTCGCGCTGTTGCAGCACCTTGGCGGCCACATAACGGCGGCGGCGGTGGTCCCAGGCGCGCCAGACGGCGCCTACTCCACCGCGTCCGATCGGGTCGGCCAGCTCGTACCGTCCGGCGAAGACCTCACCCATCGCTGTGCGCCGCTCCTCCCCCTTCGGCCCCCGTCGGTCCCAGGGGCTCCCCCGTTGCCTGCCCCTCGACGAGTGGTACGACCCCTCCCGGACGTGTGCCGCACCCCCTACGGCACAGGTCCGCCTGGTTCAGCTCTGGTGCGACTGGTAGTGCGCGACGGCGTCGGAAGTGCGGCCGGCGCCGTACACCCGGAGGAACTCTGCCAGTTCCGGGTGGGTCGGGGCGAGGGTGTCCGCGGCGTCGATGATGTCTCCCGCCGCGGACACCGAGCGCAGCAGGGACTGAATCTCGCGGACGACCCGCTTGACCGTCGGCGCTCCCGAACTGTTCGTCGTCTGCGTGGTGTTGCTGAGCACCGAGCCCCCCTGGGACTTCTTGATCTCGTCCATCCTGTCGGTGGCCTCGGCCGCACTCACGCTGCCGTCCGCCACCTGCGCGGCCAGGTCCTGGAGCAGTTGCACCCGCTGGACCACGGCCGGATTGCCGATCTTCGCCCGCTGACCGCTCATCAGCTGGGACAGCATCGGTGCGGACAGTCCCAGCACCCCCGCGAGACGAGCCTGGTTGAGTCCAAGATCGTCGATGAGCTTACGGAAGAGCGCCCCCAGCGGCTCCCCGTACCAGTTCCGCTGCAGTTCCCGCGCTCTTGCGGTGGCTTCCTGCTGTGCGGCGTCCATTGCGTCTCCCCATCGCTTCCCCTAAAACGGCGGTTCGCTGTAGCGAACCACGCCGAGCATCTTACGGAGAGTGGTCGTTCACGGGGACCCCCCAATCTTTTTGCGAGATACCGGGGGTGACCCGCTACTCTGGTCTGCGGCGCCTGCCGGTACGCGGTACTTCCGGCGGATGTCCCCTACTCGGGGCCTTAGCTCAGTTGGTAGAGCGCTGTCTTTGCATGGCAGATGTCAGGGGTTCGACTCCCCTAGGCTCCACAGCACGAAAGCCCTCTGAACTGCGGAAACGCGATTCGGAGGGCTTTTTCGTCGGCACGGTCGAGCCGCTGGGGGCCGGCTGCCGCTTCGCCTCGTACCACCGCCGCCGCCAGCGCCAGCGCCAGCGCCTGTGCCGCTGCCACCGCCGATGCCACCGCCAGTGCTGGACCAGTGCCGGTAAGCACCCCGGCCGGACCGGCTCGCACAGTGCCCGGCTCCCCACCCGGCCGCACCGCCGCCGCCCGCACTCACCACGCACCCACCTACCCTCGGCACCCACCCTCGGCACCGATCCTCGCCCCGGCCCTCGTAGCTGATCCAGGCGAGCCCGGCGTCCGGCCCGGCACGAGAGTCGAGGCCGTCGCGTGGTCCCCTTTGCGCAAATGACCTCCGCTGTCCACCGCAGTCACAGCGTGACGAGGCATGAGCCCCGTTCAGGATTGCATTCGCGATCACTGCCTGGCCCCCGGGGGGCGCACCGTCGCAGCGGCAGGCAAGTCCCCTGACCCGCATCGCAGTTGGTTCCACGTGAAACATCGCTGTGGGGCGGGTGACCCTCAGGTCACCCGCCCCACAGACGTTCGGACGAGTTCGGCTCAGCCGCGGTCGTCGCGGTCCGCGGCCTCCTCCTCGGCCTCCTTGACCTGCACCTCGGGGTCGAGGACGGACTGACCGCTGCCGTCCACGGACGTGAGCCGTCCGGACTCGGAGACCTCGGTCGCCGCCGGGGGCTCGACCAGCCAGTCCGGGTTGGCCTGCTTGTCCCACCACTTCCAGGCGGCGAAGGCGCCGCCCGCGACGAGGCCGGCGATGGCCAGTACCTTCATGGCCCGGCCGGCCTTGGCACGGCGCTCGTGCTTGCGGACGAGTTTCTGGATCTCCTCGGGCGAGATCTGGCCGCGCAGCGCGGCCAGCACAGCGGCGCCCCGGGCTGCCGCCTCGTCCTTGACGGGCCCGGCCGCGGCCACTGCCTGCTCGAACTTCGGCCGGGAGTAGTCTGCGGCCTGCCGTGCGGCCTCGCGGGCGCGGACGGCGGCCTCATGGGCGGCGTGGTCGACCTTCGGCGGCACATGCGTGCGGACCTGGTAGCGGGCCTGCTCCACGTGCGGCGCGAGGTGCGACGCGTACTGGACGCGGGCCTGCCCGGCGGCCTGCGACACCCTGGGCGCGAGCCGTACGCGTGCCTCGTGTGCGTAGTGTGCGGCCCGGTCCTTGGCCGTGTCGGCGTAGGGCGCCACCACTTCCGCGGCGTGCAGCACGCTGTCCTTCGCCGAGCCGGTTGCGGCGCGCACGCTGTCGATGCGGGTCACGGGTTCCTCCTCCTCGGTGGCGTACGGTATTTCGACTTTCCACCCTTTTACGGATCATGCATGTCGGAGAGCGATGCGGCATGCGAGGGCGGGCATCCGGGTCACGATTTCGGCGCAATAGCGGATGAATAAGGGACAACATCAGCTTGTCGTCGACAATGCCACGGATCGGCGCCCAGCGCTTGTGTCCCGGGGCGACTCGTCCGGAATTCCGCGAACGAAACGCCCGGAATCGCTGCTGTGAGCGGGCGCCGGGCGACGCCGGGCGTGGACCGTGCGAGGATCGTGGGGTCACAGGAAGACAACGGAAGGCAGATCGTGGCTGAGCAGCTCTACGCCACCCTGAAGACCAACCACGGCGACATCGCGGTTCGGCTGTTCCCGGACCACGCGCCGAACACGGTCAAGAACTTCGTCGAGCTCGCCAAGGGCGAGCGGGAGTGGACGAACCCCGCGACGGGGCAGAAGTCCACGGACAAGCTGTACGACGGCACGGTCTTCCACCGGGTCATCAGCGGCTTCATGATCCAGGGCGGCGACCCGCTGGGCAACGGCACGGGCGGTCCGGGTTACGAGTTCGGTGACGAGTTCCACCCTGACCTGCAGTTCGACAAGCCGTACCTGCTGGCCATGGCGAACGCCGGCCCGGGCACCAACGGCTCGCAGTTCTTCATCACCGTCTCCCCGACGGCGTGGCTGAACCGCAAGCACACCATCTTCGGCGAGGTCACGGACGCGGGCAGCCAGAAGGTCGTGGACTCCATCGCGAGTGCGCAGACCAACCCGCGCACCGACCGCCCGCTCAACGACGTGGTCATCGAGTCGGTCGTCGTCGAGTCCCGCGAGGCCTGAGTCCCGCGAGGTCGCTCGCGGCCCGCGCGATCAAGCGCGGGCCTGGCCCCGCCAGCGCCGAGACCGTGCCCCGATGAGGGGCCCGGGACCTCCCGGAGGGGAACCAAACGCCCCGCTCGTCCGTAAAGATGAGCGGGGCGTTGCAGTGCAGCGGGGCGTCGCAGTGCCACCACGACTTAGGGGAGCTCATGGACCAGGCGCAGGGCAGCCAGCCGGACGCGCAGAGCGCGCCTGTCTGCTATCGCCACCCGGGCCGCGAGACCGGCGTGCGCTGCACGCGCTGTGAGCGCCCGATATGCCCGGAGTGCATGGTGAGCGCCTCGGTCGGCTTCCAGTGCCCCGAATGCGTCCGTGGTGCCGTCGGCACCGGCCACGCGCCGAATGCGTCCCGTCCCCGCACCATCGCGGGCGGCACGGTCGCCGCCGACCCCCGCCTGCTGACCAAGATCCTGATCGGGATCAACCTCGCGGTGTTCCTCCTCGTCCAGGCCCGCCCGTCGGTGCTGAACAGCCTGGTGCTGATCGGCGAGTGGCCTCCGGCGCCCTGGGGGCCGACGGAGGGAGTGGCGGAAGGCGAGTGGTATCGCCTGGTGACCTCGATGTTCTCGCACGAGGCGATCTGGCACATCGCGTTCAACATGCTCAGCCTCTGGTGGCTCGGCGGTCCCCTGGAAGCGGCCCTCGGCCGGGCACGCTTTTTGGCGCTCTACCTGATCTCCGGCCTCACGGGCAGCGCCCTGACCTATCTGCTGGCGGGACCCACGACTGCCTCGCTCGGCGCCTCCGGCGCGGTCTTCGGCCTCTTCGGCGCGACTGCCGTGCTGATGCGCCGGCTCAACTACGACCTGCGGCCCGTGCTGGCGCTGCTGGCGATCAACCTGGTCTTCACGTTCACGATGAGCAACATCGCCTGGCAGGCACACATCGGTGGCCTGGTCGGCGGGCTGGTGATCGGCTACGCGATGGTGCACGCACCGCGCGAGCGACGGGCGCTGGTGCAGTACGGCGTCTGTGCGTTGATGCTGGCCGTGGTCGTCGGCGTGACGCTGCTGCGCACGGCCCAGCTCAGTTGAGCCGGTGGGTTATCCACTGAGCTGCACGGTTGTCCACAGCGTGTGGCGGATCTTGTGCACCCTGTGCGGGAACGTATGTGCCCCCTGTCGGTGACCGTGATTTCCGCAGGTCAGACAGGGGGCGAACAGGCTTTCGGGGGATCGTGTGACGGTCGTACCGGCGTCAACGTCCGATGGGTTATCCACAGATCGTCGTCTTTTCCCCAGGTCAGGTGTGGAAATTCTCCCCGGGCTGTGGATAACTCAGCGGATAGCCATGGGCAGAACTCCGTTCACCGTCCGGTGGCCCGCCCTTCGACGGGCCTGCCCACCGGACGGAGAGCGGCTACTTCCACTGCGTGGAGACGCCGAACCCGGCCGCGATGAAGCCGAAGCCCACCACGATGTTCCAGTTGCCCAGCGACTCGACGGGCAGGGAACTGTTGGTCACGTAGAAGACGACGATCCAGGCCAGGCCCACCAGGAACAGTGCGAGCATGACCGGGGCGACCCAGGCACGGTTGTTCAGCTTGAGGCTGGTCGCCTGCTTCGACGGCGGCGGCGTGTAGTCGGCCTTCTTGCGGATACGTGACTTCGGCACGAGGGTCTCTCCTGTCGATGCGCTGCGTGGCCGCGCAGGGAACGTGGGTCGGGCTCGGGGCAGCGTACAAGGGGACACTGAGCGCTCCCCCGGGCGTCCGTTAGCGTAGTGCTTCCGTGGCGCCGAAGGAGATAAGGGTACGTTGAGCAATTCTGCCGACTCCCCCGGGACGGGATCCAGCGCTGGGCGCCGATGGGCCTTGCGGCCTGTGCGGCTCCTGACAGTGGCCGTCTTCGCTCTCGCGGGCCTCATTTTCTTCACGAGCTTCCACACGGCCAAGGGCACCAACATCCGCACGGACGCGTCCTTGCTGAAGCTCTCCGACCTGATCCATGAGCGCAGCCGCAACAACGGCGAGCTGGACGAGGCCAACGCGGCCCTGCGCGAGGACGTGGAGACCCTGGCCGAGCGGGACGACGGCAGCACCAAGGCGGAGGACGACAAGCTCGCCGCCCTGGAGAAGGAGGCCGGGACCCACAAGCTCACCGGTGAGGCGCTCACGGTGACGCTCAACGACGCGCCGCCCAACGCCACCGCCAAGCTCCCCGGCTACCCCGAGCCCCAGCCCGACTACCTGGTCATCCACCAGCAGGACCTCCAGGCCGTGGTGAACGCCCTCTGGCAGGGTGGCGCCAAGGGCATCAAGGTCATGGACCAGCGGCTTATCTCCACCAGCGCCGTGCGCTGCGTGGGCAACACCCTGATCCTCCAGGGCCGCGTCTATTCACCGCCGTACAAGATCACGGCGGTCGGTGACCCCGAGAAGCTCCAGAAGGCGCTCACCGCCTCTCCGGCGATCCAGAACTACATGGTCTACGTCAACGTCTACGGACTCGGCTGGAAAGTCGAGGAGAACGGGACGGTGACTCTGCCGGGCTACTCGGGCACAGTGGATCTGCGGTACGCCCAGCCCATGGAGTGAGCCCCTTCCGAGGAGCCGCCGGTGCGCTCAGTGATCAGGACGTTCAGCGAGCTGTGCATCACCGTCGGCACCGTGATCGTGCTCTTCGTCGTCCACGTCCTGTTCTGGACCGGTGTGCGGGCCGACGCCGTCATGGACGACGAGATCGACCAGCTCCAGGAGCAGTGGGCCATGGGCGGTGTGCGCACCACGGCGCCGGCGGACACCTCCGGCACCGCGGCGCCGCCGAAGCCGGTGGCGTACCGGGACGGCGAGGCCTTCGCGATCATGTACATCCCGCGGCTTGGTTTCACGTGGAACAAGCCCGTCCTCGAAGGCACCGGCACCAGCACCCTGAAGAAGGGTCTCGGGCATTACGCCGGGACCGCGCAGCTCGGCCAGAAGGGCAACTTCTCCGTCGCGGGGCACCGGCGGACCTACGGCGATCCCTTCAAGGACTTCCCGCGGCTGCGGCCCGGTGACGCGGTGGTGCTGACGGACGGGACGACCTGGTTCACGTACCGGATCGACAAGGGGCCGTACAAGACAGTTCCGACGGACGTCGAGGTGATCGAGCCGCTGCCACGCAAGTCGGGGTACACACGTCCGGGCCGCTATCTGACCCTGACGACCTGCGAACCGGAGTGGGGCCACAGCCATCGTCTGATCGTCTGGGCGCATCTGGATTCCACGCAGCCTGTGGAGGCCGGGAAACCAGCCGCCCTGCGCCGTTAGTCTGGTGGAGTACGGCGTGAGTTTCTGGTGCCGTGGTGCGACGGAAGGGACGGCATGTACGGCTGGATCTGGCGGCATCTGCCGGGGAACGCGTGGATCAAGGCGCTGATCTCACTGGCACTGATCCTGGCCGTGGTCTACGTCCTGTTCCAGTACGTCTTCCCCTGGGCCGAACCACTGCTGCCCTTCAACGATGTGACGGTGGACAACCAGTGAGCGCGCGCATTCTCGTCGTCGACAACTACGACAGCTTCGTCTTCAACCTGGTCCAGTACCTGTACCAGCTGGGTGCCGAGTGCGAGGTCCTGCGCAACGACGAGGTCTCGACCACGCACGCGGGCGACGGCTTCGACGGCGTGCTGCTGTCGCCCGGCCCCGGCGCACCCGAGCAGGCCGGCGTCTGTGTCGACATGGTCCGCCACTGCGCCGCGACCGGCGTGCCCGTGTTCGGCGTCTGCCTCGGCATGCAGTCCATGCAGGTAGCGTACGGGGGTGTCGTGGACCGCGCCCCCGAGTTGCTGCACGGCAAGACCTCGCTGGTCGAGCACGGGGGCAAGGGCGTCTTCGCGGGCCTGCCCACGCCGTTCACGGCGACCCGCTACCACTCCCTGGCCGCCGAGCCGCCCACGGTGCCTGCCGAGCTCGAGGTCACCGCGCGCACGCACGACGGCATCATCATGGGCCTCAGGCACCGCGAACTCCCCGTCGAAGGGGTGCAGTTCCATCCCGAGTCGGTGCTGACCGAGCACGGCCACAGGATGCTGGCCAACTGGCTGACGGAGTGTGGCGACGAGGGTGCGGTGGCGAGGTCGGTGGGGCTCGCCCCGGTGGTGGGCAGGGCCACGGCGTGACCGCGCTGCGCCCTGAGCGCGAGTCCGGGGCCGCCGCGTACGGCGATGCCGGTGAGCAGGGCTCCTCGTACGGGCAGCAGCCGTACGAGGGGGCGGGTGGGTTCGGGGACTGGTACGGGCAGCAGTCGTACCGGGCACCGGTGGGCGACGTCCCTCCGGGCGAGGCGCCGCTGGGCGGGGCTCCTGTGAACGAGGAGACGATGGCCCTGCGGATACCGGAGCCGCCGGGGGGTGTCACAGGCTCCGCGGGAGCCCGGCACGGCGCCGGACGACGTGCCGCGCGAACCACAGGCGTCACAGAGGCCACAGGAACGCCAACAGCCGCCCAAGCCACCGGAGCCGCCACGGGCGGCCGTGCGGCTCGCAGAAAGGCCGCCAAGCGCCGCCACGGGCGTCATGGCGGCCACGCCGACCCCGCGCCGCGCTCCCGCCCGCCCGCGGAGGGGGCACCGGACGCCCACGGGGGCCGCCCGCTCTCCCGCGTAGAGGCCCGCCGGCTCGCGCGGGCCCGCAAGCCCGGCCCCGCGGTCGTCGCCAGCCGGCTGATAGGCGAGGTGTTCATCACCACCGGCGTGCTGATGCTCCTCTTCGTCACCTACCAGCTGTGGTGGACCAACGTCCGGGCGCACGCGCAGGCCGGCAACGAGGCCAGCCAGCTCCAGGACGACTGGGCGAACGGCAAGCGCAACCCCGGCACGTTCGAACCGGGCCAGGGCTTCGCGCTGCTGCACATCCCCAAGCTGGACGTCGTCGTGCCGATCGCCGAGGGCATCAACAGCAAGAAGGTGCTCGACCGGGGCATGGTCGGCCACTACGCCGAGGGCGCGCTGAAGACGGCGATGCCTGACGCCAAGACCGGCAACTTCGGGCTCGCGGGCCACCGCAACACGCACGGCGAGCCGTTCCGGTACATCAACAGGCTGCAGCCGGGCGATCCGATCGTCGTCGAGACGCAGGACCGGTACTACGTCTACGACATGGCCTCGATCCTTCCGGTGACCTCGCCGAGCAACGTGAGCGTGCTCGAACCGGTCCCGCCCGGGTCGGGCTTCACCGAGCCCGGCCGCTACATCACCCTGACCACGTGCACACCGGAGTTCACCAGCAAGTACCGGATGATCGTCTGGGGCAAGATGGTCGAGGAACGGCCGCGCAGCAAGGGCAAGCCGGATGCGCTCGTCAGTTAAGGGCAGATGACACGTGGCAGCGACCACCGATCGTGAAGAGCACACCGGCACCGCCCCCGAGGCGCCCGGCCCGAGGCGCCGGGGGGCGGGCCGGATCGCCATGGCGGTCAGCGTCTTCGGTGAACTCCTCATCACCGCGGGCCTCGTGCTCGGCCTGTTCGTCGTCTACTCGCTGTGGTGGACGAACGTCCTCGCCGACCGCAAGGCGCACCAGGACGGCGACAAGGTCCGTGACACCTGGGCCACCTCCGAGTCCTCCGGCCCCGGCCGGCTGGACACCAAGGACGGCATCGGCTTCCTGCACGTGCCCGCGATGAACAAGGACGAGATCCTGATCAAGAAGGGCACGGCGACGGATCTCCTCAACAACGGCGTCGCCGGCTACTACACCGACCCCGTCAAGGCGACCCTCCCCACCAGCGGCGGGAACGGCAACTTCTCGCTGGCCGCGCACCGCGACGGCCACGGCGCCAAGTTCCACGACATCCACAAGCTGAAGAAGGGCGACCCGATCGTCTTCGAGACGAAGGACAAGTGGTTCGTCTACAAGGTCTACGCCGTCCTTCCCGAGACCTCGAAGTACAACGTCAAGGTCCTCGACGCGATCCCCGAGGAGTCCGGCCGCAAGAAGGCCGGCAAGTACATCACCCTGACCACCTGCACCCCGGTCTTCACCAGCCGCTACCGGTATGTCGTCTGGGGTGAGCTGGACCGCGTCGAGAAGGTCGACGGCGACCGGACCCCACCCGAGGAACTGCGCCGGCCCTAGGCCGCACGGGACGTACGACCGAGCCCCGGCACCCTCAGAGGGTTGCCGGGGCTCCGTCGTGCGACGTGGTGGCGGTCAGTCGCCGTCGTTGCCTCCGAAGATGCCGCCGCCGTTTCCGTTGCCGCCGTTGTTACCGCCCAGGCCCACGGTGCGCAGGGTGATCTGCGTCCCTGCGGGATCGTCGACCTCGGTGTCCACCGGCGGGTTCTGGGCCGTGACGAACGCCCCGTCGCTCTGGTCGCTGCCGCCCTCGAACTGGATGTTGGTGAAGCCGGCCGCGTTCAGGGTCTGCTTGGCCTGACCCACCGTCTGCCCGACGACGTTCGGCACCTTGGTCTTCTGCTGGAGCTTTCCGACGTTGAGGTTCACTGTCGAGTTCTTGTCGACCTGTGAACCGGCGGGCGGTGTGACCTCGATGACCTTGCCGTCCTGGTTGGGGTCGGTGACCGGGACGTCGGCGCACTCGCCGGTGAGGTCGTTGTCCTGCAGTTGCCTCTTGGCGTCGTCACAGGTCTGGCCGGCCACGTTCGGGACGGTCGCCTTCTCCTCGGCCTTGGCGATGATCAGGGTGATCGTGGAGCCCTTCTCGACCTCCTTGCCGGAGACCGGGTCCTGCTCCAGCACGGTGCCCGGGTCGTCCGAGGACTCGCGGGTCTCCGTCTTCACCTTGAACTCGTACTCGTCGCCCTCGAGTTTGGACGTGGCGTCGTCCACGTTCTCGTTGATGACGTTGGGGACCGCGACCTTCGGCGCGCCCGTGGACACCACCACGTTGATCGACGTGTTCTTGTCGACCTTCGTGCCCCGCGGCGGGTCCTGGTCGCAGATGTTGCCCTTCTTCTGGTCCTCGCAGGGCTTGTTGCTGACGGACAGCTGAAGATCGGAGTTGGTCGCCTGTTGCTCCGCGTCCGCCTGGGTCAGGCCCACGAAGTTCGGCACGTCGACCTTGTCGTTGCTCACCCCGTCCCCGCCGAACGCCCAGCGCCCGATCAGGATCGCGCCCACGAGGACCAGAACCGCGGCCACGACCAGCAGGATCGTCGAGGTGTTCGACTTCTTCTGGCGCCGCCGGTCCGGGCGGTCGTCGTAGCCGAAACCGCCGTCGTCCGGGTTGGCCGGGGGAAGCAGGGTCGTCGCGCCCGCGTGGCCGTCGGAGCGCAGGGCCGTGGTCGGCTGGTCGTCGGGGTAGCCGCCGTAGCCGACCGAGCCCATCGCCGCCGTGGCGCCGACCGGCTGGCCGTCGAGGCAGGCCTCGATGTCGGCGCGCATCTCGTCGGCCGACTGGTAGCGGTAGTTCGGGTCCTTGACCAGCGCCTTGAGGACGATCGCGTCCATCTCCGGCGTGATCTCGGGATCGAAGACCGACGGGGGCTGCGCCTCTTCCCGTACGTGCTGGTACGCGACCGCGACGGGGGAGTCGCCCACGAAGGGCGGGCGGACCGTCAGCAGCTCGTACAGCAGGCAGCCCGTCGAGTACAGGTCACTGCGCGCATCCACCTGCTCACCCTTGGCCTGCTCAGGGGAGAGGTACTGGGCGGTGCCGATCACGGCGGCGGTCTGCGTCATCGTCATGCCGGAGTCGCCCATGGCGCGGGCGATGCCGAAGTCCATGACCTTGACCTGGCCGTTGCGCGTCAGCATGACGTTCGCCGGCTTGATGTCGCGGTGGACGATGCCGTTGCGGTGGGCGTATTCCAGGCCCTGGAGGATGCCGATGGTCATCTCCATGGCGCGCTCCGGCAGCAGCTTGCGGCCGGAGTGCAGCAGCTCACGGAGCGTGGAGCCGTCGACGTACTCCATGACGATGTACGGGATCGAGACCCCGTCGATGTAGTCCTCGCCCGTGTCGTAGACCGCCACGATCGCGGGGTGGTTGAGCGAGGCGGCCGACTGGGCCTCCCGGCGGAAGCGGGCCTGGAACGACGGGTCGCGCGCGAGATCCGCACGCAGCGTCTTCACCGCCACGGTGCGGCCGAGGCGGGTGTCATGCGCGAGGTAGACCTCCGCCATGCCACCACGGCCGAGCACATGACCCAGCTCGTACCGGCCGCCGAGGCGACGCGGCTCTTCCATAAGCTACCTACCAGCCCTCTCCGTCGGTCCCGGCCGGCATGTGGTGCGGCCGGAGACTGCCGTCCGGGCCTACCGTACCCGGCTCGCTTTGTATGACCTGGCCAAGCCCGTCAGCTGATACAGGACCGGTATCGCAACGTGCATCAATGTGAAGGCGACGTGACGGGGCTCTCACTGCTTGCTCTTGATGACCGCCTCCATCACGCTCTTCGCGATGGGTGCCGCGAGGCCGCCGCCGGAGATATCGCCACGGTCCGCCGCCTCGTCCTCGACGACCACGGCCACGGCGACCGGCGAGCTGCCGTCCTCCGCCTTGGCGTACGAGATGAACCAGGCGTAGGGCTTCTCACTGTTGTCGACGCCGTGCTGGGCGGTACCGGTCTTGCCGCCCACGGTCACGCCGTCGATCTTCGCGTTGCTTCCCGTGCCCTTGTCGACGACCGTCTCCATCATCGACTGCAGGATCTGGGCGTTGTCCGAGGACAGCGGCTTGCTCAGCTCCTCCGGCTCGGTCTGCTCGATGGTGTCGACGTTGGACGCCTGGAGCTTGTCGACCATGTACGGCTTCATCAGCGTGCCGTCGTTGGCGACCGCGGCGGCGACCATGGCCATCTGCAGCGGGGTCGCGGCGGTGTTGAACTGGCCGATCGAGGACAGCGCCACCTCGGAGGGAGCCATGTCCTCGGAGAAGACCGAAGCGTTGGAGCGGACGGGCGTGAACTGCTCCTCGGTGAAGCCGAACTTCTTCGCCGTCTCCAGCATCTTGTCGTTGCCGAGGTCGGAGCCGACCTTGCCGAAGACGGTGTTGCAGGACCACTGCAGGGCGACCCGGAGGGTGGCGTTCTTGCAGGGGATGGTCCCCTCGTTCTTCAGCACGGTCGTGGTGCCGGGCATGGTCCACGGCAGCGGCGTCTTGGTGGGCGAGTCCGCTTCCGGGTACAGGCCGTGCTCCAGGGCCGCCGCCGCGGTGACGACCTTGAAGGTCGAGCCCGGCGGGTAGGTCTCGCGCAGCGCCCGGTTGAGCATCGGGTCGTTGGCGTCGTCCTTCTTCTGGAGCTTGTTCCAGGCCTTCTGGTCGTCGTCGGAGTACCCGGCGATCGTCGAGGGGTCGTACGACGGGTAGGAGGCCAGCGCCAGGATCGCCCCGGTCTCGGGGTCCAGCGCCACCACGGCGCCCTTGCCGCGCTCGGCCAGGCCCTCGTACGCCGCCTTCTGCGCGGCCGTGTTGAGGGTGGTGACGACGTTGCCGCCGGCCTTCTTCCTGCCCGTGAGCATGTCGAGGGTGTTGCGGAAGAACAGCCGGTCGTCGTTGCCGGTGAGGATCCCGTCCTCCAGGTTCTCCAGCTGGTTGGTGCCGAAGGCCTGGGAGGCGTAGCCGGTGACGGGTGCCCACATGGGGCCGTCCTTGTAGGTGCGGACGTACTCGAAGTCGCCGCTGGCGGCCCGCTTGGAGCCGGTGATGGCCTTGCCGTCGACGATTATGTCGCCGCGCGGGGTGGCGTAGCGCTCGATCGCCACGCGGCGGTTGTCGGTGTCGGAGGCCAGCTCGTCCGCCCGGACGTACTGGAGCCAGTTGTCGCGGATCAGCAGCGTCAGGACGAGCAGTCCGCAGAAGATCGCGATCCGGCGCAGGGGCTTGTTCATGACGGGCGGACCACCTGGGTCATCTCGGCGTCGGGGTTGGGGGCGGGGGCCGGCGCCGGGCGGCGCGCGGTGTCGCTGATTCTCAGCAGGATGCCGATCAGGGCCCAGTTGGCGATCACGGAGGAGCCGCCGTAGGCCAGGAACGGCATCGTCATACCGGTCAGCGGGATGAGCCCCATCACACCGCCGGCGACGACGAACACCTGGAGGGCGAAGGCGCCGGACAGGCCGATGGCGAGCAGCTTGCCGAAGGGGTCGCGGGCGGCGAGGGCGGTGCGCACGCCGCGTTCCACGATCAGGGCGTAGAGCAGCAGCAGGGCCATCACA
This sequence comes from Streptomyces sp. NPDC052023, assembly GCF_044548465.1. NCBI lineage: Bacteria > Bacillati > Actinomycetota > Actinomycetes > Kitasatosporales > Streptomycetaceae > Streptomyces > Streptomyces sp. NPDC052023. The sequence goes on from NZ_JBIUBW010000002.1 coordinate 320,056, forward strand.
CCGGCGAGGCCCAGCTCCTCGCCGAAGGTGGCGAGGATGAAGTCGGAGTTGGCGGCGAACCGGATCAGCTCGGAGTGGCCCTGGCCCCAGCCGGTGCCGAGGGTGCCGCCGGAGCCGAACGCCCACAGCGCCTGCATGGCCTGCTCGGAGTGCCCGCCCACGCCCTGACGGGAGAGCGTGTACTCGCGCATCGGGTCCAGCCAGGCGTCGACGCGCTGCTGGATGTGCGGCTCGAACGAGGCCACGCCGACGGCGCCGACCGCGGACATCAGCAGACCGAAGACGATCCAGCTGGTCCGCTCGGTGGCGACGTACAGCATGATGACGAACATTCCGAAGAACAGCAGCGACGTACCCAGGTCGGTCTCGAAGACCAGGATCAGGATCGACATCGCCCAGACCACGAGGATCGGGCCGAGGTCGCGGCCGCGCGGCAGGTACAGACCCATGAAGCGGCGGCTGGCCAGGGCGAGCGCGTCCCGCTTGACCATCAGGTAGCCGGCGAAGAAGACCGCGAGGACGATCTTCGCGAACTCACCGGGCTGGATGGAGAATCCGCCGACGTTGATCCAGATCTTGGCGCCGTAGATGTTCTGGCCGAGGCCCGGCACCAGCGGCAGCAGCAGCAGGAACAGCGCGCCGACCATGGAGATGTACGTGTAGCGCTGCAGGGCGCGGTGGTCCTTGAGGAAGATCAGCACCACGATGAACAGCGCGATGCCCATCGCCGTGTACAGCAGCTGGCGCGGGGCGGCGGTGCCGGCCTGGCCGATGTCCTGCAGCAGCTCGGACTGGTCCAGCCGCCAGATGGCGACCAGCCCCAGCCCGTTGAGCAGGGTGGCCAGCGGCAGCAGCAGCGGGTCGGCGTACGGAGCGAACTTGCGGACGACGAGATGGCCGACGCCGGCCAGCAGGCCGAGGCCGAGCCCGTAGCCCAGCAGGCCGGCCGGTACCTCGTCGTTGACGGCGAGGCCGACGTTGGCGTAGGCGAAGACCGGGATGAGCACGGCGAACACCAGGAGCCCGAGCTCCGTGTTGCGCCGGCTCGGCGTGCCGATCGAGCCGATCGTGGACGTGTGCTGCGTCGACGGATTGGAAGTACTGCTCATCGTGTGACGGGGCCTCTCACGGCTTGCCTACTGCTTACCGCACAGCGAGACGACCTTCTGCTCTTCCTCCGAGAGGCTGGGGCCGGGGCTGGGAGTGGGCGCGGTCGCGGACTGGGTCGGGGACGGGGATCCGGTGGCCGACGGGGTCGGCGTGGCCTTGGACGTGAAGGAGGTGCGGGTGGTTCCCGTGGTACCGCCGGCCTCGCCCTGGCCGGTCCGCGCGCTGTTCTCGCTCTCGGCGGCGCGTCGCTGCGCCTCCTTCTTGCACGCGGAGGCCTGCACGCCCAGCTCGTCGATCTTCGCCTGGGCGTTCTTCAGCCCGCCCTCGGCGATCGTGGCCTCGACCAGCTTCTGCTGGTAGGGCGGCAGGTACTTGAGTTCGATCTCGGGGTGGTCCTTCTCGACCTTCGACAACGAGACCCAGGCCAGGTCCTGGCTGATGCCCCGGTACAGCGCGACGTGCTCGTCGTTGGTGCCGACGTAGTACTGGGTCTGCGTCCAGCGGTAGCCGCCGTACAGACCGCCACCGATGACGGCCAGCGCGAGGACGGTGTAGAAGGACCTCTTCAGCCAGCGGCGCCGGGGCCGCGGCTTGACGAAGTCGTCGTCGCTGTAGCCGCCGAAGCCGTCCGCCGGGATGTAGCCGGTGGTGTCGCCGGAGCCGGGCGGGCCGAACTCGCCGCCCCCGCCGCCCTGCCCGGGCACCTGGCGGCCGAGGCCCGCGGCACGGCCGGCCGGGGTCTGCATGATGCCGTTGTCGTGCAGGTGGTTCTGGTTCTCGGCGACCGCTCCGACCACGACCGGGGTGTCGGACAGCTGGCCGGCGAGGGTGTCACCGGTGTCGAGGTCGAGGACGTCCGCGACGATCACGGTGATGTTGTCGGGGCCGCCGCCGCGCAGTGCCAGCTCGATCAGCTGCTGAACGGTCTCCTGCGGGCCCTGGTAGCTGGCGAGGGTCTCCTCCATCGTCTGGTGGGAGACGACGCCGGACAGGCCGTCGGAGCAGATCAGATAGCGGTCGCCGGCCCGCACCTCGCGGATCGACAGATCGGGCTCGACGTGGTCACCGCTGCCGAGGGCCCGCATCAGCAGGGAGCGCTGCGGGTGGGTGGTGGCCTCCTCCTCGGTGATCCGGCCCTCGTCGACGAGGCGCTGCACCCACGTGTGGTCCTGGGTGATCTGCGTGAGGACACCGTCGCGGAGCAGGTACGCGCGCGAGTCGCCCACGTGCACCAGGCCGAGCCGCTGACCGGTCCACAGCAGGGCGGTGAGGGTGGTGCCCATGCCCTCGAGCGACGGGTCCTCCTCGACCATCTGGCGCAGCTGGTCGTTGGCGCGCTGGACGGCCGCGCCGAGCGAGGTGAGGACGTCGGAGCCGGGGATGTCGTCGTCGAGCTGGACGATGGTGGAGATCGCCTCGGAGGAGGCGACCTCGCCGGCCGCGGCGCCGCCCATGCCGTCGGCGATGGCGAGCAGGCGCGGACCGGCGTATCCGGAGTCCTCGTTGCCCTCGCGGATCATGCCTTTGTGCGAACCGGCGGCGAAGCGCAGTGACAGACTCATGCGCACCTCGCCCGTCGGCTCCGGGTACAGCCGATCGTGTCGAGCCACACTGCCCACCCTCCGGTCGGGAGCGCGCCGGGGCCCCGGGTGTGGACCGCCGCTGCGTGCTCGCTCCGCTCGCGCTCATTCATGATGTAGCACTACTTCCGCAGCTCGATGACGGTCTTGCCGATGCGGATCGGTGCGCCCAGCGCGATCGGCGTGGGGGTCGTGAGGCGGGTCCGGTCGAGATAGGTGCCGTTGGTGGACCCGAGGTCCTCGACGATCCACTGACCGTCCCGGTCCGGGTAGATCCTGGCATGCCGGCTGGAGGCGTAGTCGTCGTCCAGCACGATCGTGCTGTCGTGCGCCCGGCCCAGGGTGATGGTCTGGGACTGGAGGGCGACGGTGGTGCCGGTGAGTGTGCCCTCGGTCACCACGAGTTTGGTGGGGGCGTTGCGCCGCCCCCGGCCGCCGGCCGGTTGCTGGCGCTGCTGCGGAGGCGCCTGGCGCGTGGCCTGCTGCGCCCGGTTCGCGTCCCGTCGGGATCCGCGCTGTGTGACGCGCGTACCGAACAGATCGCTGCGGATGACCTGCACGGCCACGATCACGAACAGCCACAGTACGGCCAGGAAACCCAGCCGCATGACCGTGAGGGTCAGCTCTGACATTGCCCCCGGATCACCCTTCGGCTTGCCTATAGATAACGGTGGTGCTGCCCACGACGATCCGCGAGCCGTCGCGGAGCGTAGCGCGGGTGGTGTGCTGCCCGTCCACCACGATGCCGTTGGTGGATCCGAGATCCTGGATCGTCGAGGGCGTTCCGGTCCGGATCTCGCAGTGCCGGCGGGACACGCCGGGGTCGTCGATCCGCACGTCGGCGTCGGTGCTGCGGCCCAGGACCAGCGTCTGGCGGGAGATCTGGTGGCGGGTGCCGTTGATCTCGATCCAGTACCTGGTCCGGGAGCCAGGGGCGGCGCCGGGCGCGGCCCCGGGACGCTGGGCGGCGGGCTGGGCCGGCTGGGGATAGCCGTACCCGCCCGGGCGGGCGCCGGGCGGCGGTGCCGAGGGCATGGGGGGAGCGCCCGCGGGCTGCGCCGGGGCGCCGGCCGGCGGGTACCCGTAGCCACCGGCGGCACCGGCGGGGCGGGCACCGCCGGGCGCGGAGCCCGGTGCCTGCTGGCTGGTGGAGGAGGCGAGCGTACGGCTGCGCACCCGGTACAGACCGGTGTCCAGGTCGTCGGCCTTCTCCAGGTGGACCTTGATCGGGCCCATGAACGTGTAGCGCTGCTGCTTCGCGTAGTCGCGGACCATGCCGGCCAGCTCGTCGCCGAGCTGGCCGGAGTAGGGGCTGAGGCGCTCGAAGTCCGGGGCGCTCAGCTCCACGATGAAGTCGTTGGGCACGACCGTGCGGTCGCGGTTCCAGATGGTCGCGTTGTTGTCGCACTCGCGCTGGAGCGCGCCCGCGATCTCCACGGGCTGTACCTCGGACTTGAACACCTTGGCGAAGGTGCCGTTGACCAGACCTTCGAGACGCTGCTCGAACTTCTTCAGGACTCCCATGGGGCACCTCCTCCGGTGTTGCCGTCCTGTGTACTGCCTACCCGGTACTGCTTACTGATCGTATCCACGCCCCGGTTAATCGGCTGGTTCCCCCTGTCAGCCCGGTCGACGGGTGTCGACGGATGCCGACGCCTGACGAAGTTCCCTGTGGCGCTCCCCTTCGAACTTCTGGCATGGATCGTAGAGGGGGTCGCAAACAAGTGTCCCGCACCGGACTGTGGACTCGGTCCGGCTCCTGGGCAGACGGCCCGGACCGGTACGAGGTTGATACGTGCGGCGGTCCTCCGGCCGCTCGGCGTGCCGGTGTGGGGGTGCCCCTGCCCTGGATAAGGGATGTGAACCCACCCCATCCAGCGTGCTAATGTTCTGGGTGTCGGAAGGCGCCAACCCCAAGGGGACGGGGCCGGAGACACACCCAATGCGCGGGTGGCGGAATAGGCAGACGCGCTGGATTCAGGTTCCAGTGCCCGCAAGGGCGTGGGGGTTCAACTCCCCCCTCGCGCACAGAGATACCGATGAGACGGGTCTCCGCAAGTGACGGAAGTCACGGCGGGGGCCCGTTTCTCTGTTTGCTGACGCCGCGTGACGAGCCTGCTCGTGATCTATCTCACGAGCCGACGCCAACGCCCTCTCCAGCTACGCGCCGTGGGCTGCCGCCGAGCAGGGTCTCGTACGGGCTCAGGGCGCGGCCTCCGCCGGGAGCACCACGCAGACCTCGTAACCGCCGTCGCTCGTCGGGCCCGAGGTCATGGTGCCGCCGAGCAGTTCGGTGCGCTGGCGGAGACCGATCAAACCGTGGTGTGCGCTGGGGAGGGGCAGGGCCGGCCGGGTCGGCGCGGTGTTGGTGACCCGGACGCGGACGCGGCCGTCGGCATGGCGCAGGTCGATGCGGGCGGTGGCGCCGGGGGCGTGTTTGCGGGTGTTGGTCAGGGCTTCCTGGACCGTGCGGTAGACCGCTCGCTGGACGGTGGGCGGAAGATCTTCGGGAAGGTCCGTCCTGAGCTCGGTCTCGATACCGCAGCCGTCGGCCAGCTTCCGGAGGTCGGTGAGGGCCGGTTGCGGGGTCAGTTCCGTCGGGTGGCCACCGGAGGCGCGCAGGACGGCGACCATGTGGCGCAGCTCGTCGAGCGTCTGCACACTCAGTCGCCTGATCGTCGCGGCGGCCTCCCTGGCCTCCGGATCGCTCGTTCCGACCTGCAGCGCTCCGGCACGCACGGCGATCAGCCCGACCTGGTGGGAGACGACGTCGTGCATCTCCCGCGCGAGCTGGGCGCGTTCCTTCGCCAGGACGGCCTGCGCGGTCAGCAGCTGCTGATGGTCTCGTGCCTGGGAGATCTCGGTCAGTTTCAGCGACAGGTCGCGCCGGGTCTGCACGAGCTGCCCCAGGAACACGGCGGCGGCCGCCGTCGCGGCGGTGTAGCCGAGCCTGATCAGGGTCGAGGGCTCGGTCAGATCGAGATTCAGCGTCGGCACGAACGTCGCGTCGCTGACCGTGTAGATCAGGGCGCACAGGACCAGCAACGCCCGACTGCGGCTGAGGGAGGCGAGCGTGTACAGCGCGACCAGGCACGCGAAGAGCGCGTCGGACAGCAGGACGGCCGGCAGGGTCAGGGCGAAGGTCAGCAGCGGTCGGCGGCGGCGCAGCAGCAGGGCGGCGGCGGCTGCCATGGCGCAGGCCGTCCGCCACGGCTCCTCGGCTTCCCAGTGGACCCAGACGTCGAGGAGGGCCAGGCCCACCGCCAGGGCGTCCAGGAGCAGCGGGGGCGGGCGGCGGGTCATCCCGGTCCCCTGGTGAGCAGTCCGGCCCGTTGGGCGAAGAGGGCGGCCTGGACCCGGCCGCTCACCTCCAGCTTGGTGAGGATCGCGCTGACGTGGTCCTTGACCGTGCCGGTGCTCAGGTGCATCCGGGTCGCGATGTCGGCGTTCGACAGGCCCTCGGCGATGAGGACGAGCACCTCGCGTTCACGGTCGGTCAGGCGCTTGAGGAGCTGCGGCGGGTGCTCCTGCGCCCCGGCGCTCAGGTAGCCCTCCACCACCACCCGCGTCACCTTGGACGACAGCACCGTGCCGCCGCCGGCCAGGCTCCGCACCGCGAGCGGCAGCGCCTCGGGGTCGGTGTCCTTGAGGAGGAAGCCGGCGGCGCCCGAGCGCAGTGCCGTCTCGACGTACTCGTCCATGTCGAACGTGGTCAGCATGGCCACCACGGGAGGTTCCGGCAGTTCACGAATGTGGCTCAGGACGGTGAGGCCGTCCACGTCGGGCATCCGGATGTCCAGCAGTACGACGTCGGGGCATGTCTCGCGCACCGTCCGCAGGGCCTGACCGCCGGACACCGCCCCAACGACCTCGATGCCGTCGGCGGCGTCGAGGATGCGCTGGAAGCCCGTGCGGATCAGGGCTTCGTCGTCGACCACCAGTACCCGGATCACGTGTGCTCCAGCCATATCGGACCACTGTCCGATTCGTACCACGTCGAGGGCGGCTCCGCCGCTGGGCGGGGGTCGTGGGGGGCGGTGGGGTGGCGAGGAGGGGGGTGGGGGGTGGCGTAGGCGCTGGTGGGAGCGTCGTGGATGGAGAGGGGGCGTCGTGGACGTGGGTGGGGGCGCGTAGGCGTCGGTGGGGTCGCCGCGGACGTCGGTCGGTGGGGTCGTCGTGGACGTGCGTGGGGTCGGACGAGTGTCCGGCGGTGGGGCGGTGGTGCGCGGGCTGGCGTCGGGGCGGGAGCTGCGCTGGGGCGGGGCTGGGTGGCCGTCGGGGCGGGAGCTGCGCTGCGTCGGGGCGGGGACGGCCGTCCGGGCGGGAGCCCGGTTTTCCGGGTCAGGTCACGTGGTTCACGCGGTCCAGTGACGACAAGGGCCCGGGGTCAGGGCCGGACCAGGAGCGCCGGATACCTTCCGCTTGCCCGCGTGGCCGGTGCCGCGACGGAGGTGGAGTGGTCGGCCGGCTGCTGTTGGTGCGGGATGGCCATGCGGCCGGGCCGGGCGTTCCAGCAGCCGTCGCGCAGGGTCAGTGTGACCGCGGACAGGGGCGGAACCCCGAGGTGCCAGAAGGCGCGTGCAGGTGCGGACAGGGCGTGGACCAGTGCGGCACGGACGACGGCGGCCTCGGTGATCGCGAGTATGCGGCCCGTGCCGGTAGGGAGAGAACTCAGCCACCCCGCCGTCCGACGGCAGAGCCCGGCGACGGACTCGCCCCCGTGGGGCGCTGCGTCGGGATCCGTCAGCCAGGCGGAGAAGCCGAGGGGGTCTTCGGCCACGACGTCCTCATGCCGGCGGCCGTACCAGCTGCCGTAGTCGAGGTCGCGCAGGGCGCTCTCGGGCCTGGCCGTGATCGCGAGGGCCTCGGCGGCCCGTGCACAGGGGGTGGAGGGCGCCCGGAGCGCCAGTGAGTAAGCCGGAAGGAGGGTTTCCGTGACCCTGGCGTCCACGTCCCACCGTCCGCAGTCGTTCAGGGCGCCGTCTCCGAAGACCGGGCCGTCGCTGCCGTCCGCGCCGGTCATGCACAGCATCGTCACTCGCACAGTCACCATCCGACCTCCTTGTCCGATCGGTACGCGACACTGCCGGGCGGTTGTGCGATCAAGCCGGCAGGCTGGCGGCCGCTGAACATACACTCCGGCGGGCCGCGCGGGGATGAGCGGGTCCGCCGGATGGCACCACGATATGGATCATGTGGATCACGCAAGCCCTGAGGGAGATCGAGGGCGACCGCGGCACTTGGCTACAAGACTCCAGGAAGCGTGCCGGTTCAACCATCCGGCAGGTGGCCGGACCTACCCCGCCGACCGGGGGGCACGTGTCCGCCGGTGGGCGGGGCGGCCGGCCGGGACGGTGTGGCTGGGCGGGGCAATGTGGCTCGGCGGGTCGGTGGGGCTCGGTGGGGTGGGCGGGGTGGGCGGGGGTGAGGCCGGGGCTGGTCCGGGGGGGTGCCAGGGCTCGGATCATTACGCGGTCCCGCTTCGGTGGTTTTCCACAGGTGGGGAGTTGTCCACAGGGTCTGACGGGATGCGGCGAGCGGTTGTACGGTCGGCACGAGTTGATGTTCGGGCGAGTCACGGGGGAGGCGGTCGTGGTGACCGAGGCCGGTGTGCGGGATGCGGGTTCCGGGGCGGTGCGGATTCCGCGGGTGCGGGGCTTCGCCGAGCGGTCGGCCGAGGGCGCGCGCTCGCCGAAGGCGGAGGGGAAGGCCCTGCGCGAGCGGGTCCCGAGGCGCGCCCACGCCACCCTCGACGTCGACGGCGCGAGGCCGGACGCGGTGGCCGCGGTCGAGGAGTCCAACCAGGGCCGGATTCCCGGGCTCACGCCGATAAGGGTGGGCAGGATGGTGGCCACGCCGTTCGCCTTCCTGCGCGGAGCCGCGGGCCTCATGGCGTACGACCTCGCCCGCACCCCCATGACCCGCATCCGCGCCCAGATCTGCGGCGACGCGCACGCGGCCAACTTCGGCCTGTACGGCGACGCCCGAGGCGGCCTGGTCATCGACCTGAACGACTTCGACGAGACGGTGCACGGCCCCTGGGAGTGGGACCTCAAGCGGCTCGCCGCCTCGCTGGTGCTCGCGGGCCGGGCGGCGGGCGCCGACGAGGACACCTGCCGGGCGGCCGCCCATGACGCGGCCGGCGCCTACCGCCGCACCATGCGGCTGCTGGCCAAGCTCCCGGTGCTCGACGCGTGGAACGCCATCGCGGACGAGGAGCTGGTCTCCCACACCGACGCCCACGATCTGCTCGGCACGCTCGAGAGGGTCTCGGAGAAGGCGCGGGCCAACACCAGCGGGCGGTTCGCGGCCCGGTCGACCGAGCCGGCCGAGGAGGGCGGCCGGCGGTTCGTGGACGCGCTGCCCGTGCTTCGCCGCGTCCCGGACGCCGAGGCGGCGGCGGTGGCGGCGTCGCTGGAGGAGTATCTGACGACGCTGTCGGAGGACCGGCTGCCGCTGCTGTCCCGGCACGCGGTGCACGACGTGGCGTTCCGCATCGTCGGCACGGGCAGCGTCGGCCTGCGTTCGTACGTCGTCCTGCTGCTGGACCACCGCGGTGAGGCGCTGATCCTCCAGGTGAAGGAGGCACGCGACTCGGCACTGCTGCCGCATCTGCGGACGGCCGGGTTCGAGACGCAGCCTGTCGATCACGAGGGCCGGCGGGTGGTCCTCGGGCAGAAGCGGATGCAGGTCGTCAGCGACATCCTGCTGGGCTGGACGACCGTCGAGGGCCGCCCCTTCCAGGTCCGCCAGTTCCGCAACCGCAAGGGCAGCGTGGACCCCGCGGCGCTCTCCGCCGACCAGCTCGACGACTACGCCCGCATGACCGGCGCGCTGCTGGCCCGCGCCCACTCCCACAGCGCCGACCCGCGCCTGATCTCCGGTTACTGCGGCAAGAACGAGGAGCTGGACGAAGCGATCGCCACGTTCTCCGTCGCGTACGCCGACCGGACCGAGGCCGATCACTCTGCGCTGGTGACGGCGGTGCGGGCAGGGAGGATCGCGGCGGAGACGGCGGTGTGAGCGACGTGGCGGACGTGGTGGGCCCCTTGAGGAGCACGCGGTGAAGTACGCCGAGCCCCTGCGAGGCCGGCGACTTCGCGTGAGTCAGTCGCGTGAGTCAGTCGCGGGCGTCAGTCGCGGGAGTCATCGGCCCGGCACGAGGTGTGAGGCCGATGCTCCGAAGGCGGACGCGGTGTGGCCTACGCTGGTCGGGTGACGACCCCGGAAGCTGAGCAGGGTGGTGTCGCCGGTGAGGCGCGGGCGACGCCCGAGGACGGCGCGCCCCGGCCCGAGGAGCGGCTGGAGCGGGCCGTGCGGGCGGCCGAGCAGGCGCTGATCGAGTACGAGATCGCGGTGGAGACCTTCCGGGTCGAGATCGAGAACTTCTCCCGGCTGCACCACCAGAAGCTCGGACCGATGTACGCCCGCCTCGAAGAGCTGGACGCGCGGATAGCCGAGGCGAAGGCGGCCCGGAGCGGCGACCCCGAGGACGTGCGCCGCGCACAGGAGCTGCGGGCGCGGGTGCTGCCCATGCCCTCCGTGGAGGAGCTGTTCCACGGCTGGATGGACGGCGACGGCCTGTTCCCCGAGGCCGCCGCCATGCTCACGGACCAGCCGGTCCGGCCCCCGCAGCGGGTGCGCCCGAGCGAGGAGGCCCGCCGCCTCTACCGCGACCTGGCCCGTAAGGCCCACCCCGACCTCGGGCAGGAGGAGGGCGAGCGGAAGCGGCGTGAGGAGTTCATGACCCGCGTGAACACCGCCTACGCCCGCGGCGACGAGGCCCTGCTGCGCGAGCTGTCCGAGGAGTGGGCCGCCGGACCGGTGCCCGAGGAGCACCGCCCGAGCCGCAGCGAGGAGCTGTACGCCCGGCTGGAGTGGCTGGCCCAGCGAAAGGAACTGCTCACGGTCGTCGCCCGGGAGCTGGAGGAGGGCGCCATCGGCTCCATGCTCCGGCTGGCGCCGGACGACCCGGACCGCCTGCTCGACGAGATCGCCGAGCAGCTGCTGAGGGAGGTCGCGGGGCGTGAGGCGGAACTGGCGTCGCTGATCGACCAGTGATCGGTCCGGCCAGGCTGTCCTCCCGTCGCCGGGGGCGGTTCGGGTAGCGTCGGGACCATGAATTTCGGAGCTGTTCCCACGGTCGGGGTCACCGACCTCAAGGACGACGACTTCCTGCTGGACGTCCGTGAGGACGAGGAGTGGCAGGCGGGCCACGCCGCGAGGGCGCTGCACCTTCCCATGAGCGAGTTCGTGGCCCGGTACGGCGAGCTGACCGAGGCCGCCCCGCGGGACGGCCGCGTCCATGTGATCTGCCGCTCCGGCGGCCGTTCGGCGCAGGTCGCGATGTACCTCAACCAGCAGGGCATCGACGCCGTGAATGTCGCAGGCGGCATGGAGGCGTGGCAGGCGACCGGACGACCGGTGGTCACGGACGCCGGGGAGCCGGGGGCAGTGGTCTAGGGGCTGCCCGTGGCGGCCGGGAGGCGGTCGTCCAGGCGTGAGGCCGGGCCGGGGCAGCGGTCCGGGCTGCCCGTGGCGGCCGGGGCCTCGTCGGTCGGGCGTGAGCTTGAGCAGAGGGCAGGGGGGTCGAGCCCGCGTGTGATGGGCTGCGCGTCGTCGTTCGGGCGTGAGCTTGAGCGGCGGCCCCGGCCAGCGGTGAGCGACGCCGCGTGGCCCCGGTGCGGCTCCGCAGGGCATCGGCTCTGTAAGGGGCGTCGCACGCGTCCTGCTGCTCGGCGCCCCCGTGTCGCCCTGCCGCCCCTTGACGGCGCTCAGGGGCTTCAGCCCGGTGCGTGTGCCGCCAGCAGATCGCCCAAGGCCTCCTCGTGCGCCGCCGCCGGGCCGAGGGACAGTTCGAGATGCTTGGCCCAGGCGTGGTACCGGTGCAGCGGGTAGTCGACGTCGGCCCCGAAGCCGCCGTGCAGATGCTGTGCGGTCTGCACCACCCGCCGTACCCCCTCCGCCGCCCAGATCTTGGCGACCGCCACATCCCCGGCGGCGGGCAACGCCCCCGGCGCTCCCGAGCTGATTCGCCACGCCGCCTGCCACAGCGTCGCCTCCATCGCCCGCAGGTCGATGTAGCGGTCGGCGGCCTGCACGGCGACGGCCTGGAACGTCGCGATCGGGTGGCCGAACTGCTCCCGCTTCCCGGTGTACTCGCCGGTCATCCGCAGCACCCGCTCCCCGAGCCCCAGCGCCAGCGCACATGTCCCGGTCGTCAAGAGCTCCCGCAGCCATTCCCAGGCGCCGTCGGCCACGATGACGTACTCCTCCGGCACGCGCGCCGACTCCAGCCGCAGCTCCCCGAGCCGCTCGCCGTTGGTCGCGAACTGCTCGGCCGGCCGGGCACCTTCGTGTCCCCGGGGGACGAGGGCGAGCACGCTCCGGTCGGCGCCGGTGTGCGCCGGTACGACGGTGAAGTCGGCGTCGTACACCCACGGCACCGCGGTCTGCACCCCGTCCAGGACCCAGCCCTCCCCGTCCGGGCGAGCGGTCACCGCCTGCTCGGCGGGATCGTGGCCGCCGGTGCGTCCCTGCGCGGCGACGGTCAGCACGACCTCGCCCCGGCCGGCCCGTGCGAGCAGCGCCGACTTCAACTCCGCACCGCCGTAGGCCTGTACGGCCGCCAGCGCGGCGCTGCTCTCGAGCAGCGGCACCCGCGCCAGCACCTTCCCCGCCTCGCGCAGCATCAGACACAGCGCGACGGGGTCGAGGCCCGCACCGCCGAACTCCGGGTCGAGCAGCAGGCCCAGCAGATCCGCGTCGGCGAGCCTGCCCCACAGGGCGCGGTCGAAGTCGTCGGCCACGGCGCCCCTGGACAGCGTGGGGCTCGGCACCGTGTCCGGTGCGACGTCGGCGAACACCCCCCGTGCCGCCTCGGCCGCCGCCTGCTGCTCCTCGGTGAAGGTGAAGTCCACGGTCCTGTCCTCCCGGCGGCTCCGGCTGTCTGACGGAGCGTCAAGATAGAACAGGTTCTAGGAGAAGGGAATGGGCCCGGACGCCCCGGGTGGCTGCCCCGCAAGGAGCCGGCGCAGGCGTCCGGAGCCGGCTCATCGGTCGAAGTCCAGCTCCACCTTCTCCGTCACCGGATGCGACTGGCAGGCCAGCACATAGCCCGCCTCCGTCTCCTCGCGTTCCAGCGCGAAGTTGCGGTCCATCCGCACCTCTCCGGAGACCAGGAATGCCCGGCAGGTGCCGCACACCCCGCCCTTGCAGGCGTAGGGCGCGTCAGCACGGTTGCGCAGCACCGTCTCCAGCAGCGATTCACCGGCCTGGACCGGCCAGGTCCCGCCGCGGCCGTCGAGCCGCGCGGTCACCGTGCTGTGGGCGGGCGTGGCCGCCGGGGCGGCCGCCGGAGCCGCGTCCACATGGAAGATCTCCTCGTGGATACGGCCGCGCGGCACCTCGAGTCCGCGCAGCGCCCGCTCGGCCTCCTGCACCAGCCCGTACGGCCCGCACAGGAACCAGCCCGCCACGTCGGCCATCGGCAGCAGCGCCGGAAGCAGTCCCGTGAGCCGCTCCCTGTCCAGCCGTCCGGACGGCAGACCCGCCTGCTGCTCCTCCCGGGAGAGCACCGTCACCAGCTGGAACCGCTCGGGGAAGCGGTCCTTCAGGTCGGCGACCTCCTCCAGGAACATCGTCGAGGCGGACGTCCGGTCGCTGCGGATCAGGCAGAACCGGGCCGCGGGCTCGCACGTCAGCAGTGTCGTCGCGATCGACAGCACGGGTGTGATGCCACTGCCGCCGACGATCGCGGCGTAGAGCCCGGGCGCGGGGTCGAGGGTGAAGCGGCCGGCCGGTGTCATCACCTCCAGCTCGTCGCCGATGTTGATCTCCTTCAGCGCGTACGTGGAGAAGGCCCCGCCTTCCACCAGCCGCACGCCTACCCGCAGAGCACGCGGCCCCGCGCCATCCCGCGGTGCCGGGGAGCAGATCGAGTACGTCCGCCGGATGTCGACGCCGTCGACCGTCCGCCGCAGGGCGATGTGCTGCCCGGGCGCGTACCGGAACTCCTCGCACAGCTCCTCGGGGACCGCGAGCGTCACGGCCACGGAGTCGTCGGTGAGCCGGTCGACCGCGGTCACCCGGAGCGTGTGGAAGCGGGCCATCACAACTCCTTGAAGTGGTCGAACGGTTCACGGCAGGCCAGGCAACGGCGCAGCGCCTTGCACGCCGTGGAGGAGAAGCGGCTCAGCAACTCGGTGCCGGCGGAGCCGCAGCGCGGGCAGCGCACGGGTTCCGCGGTGACCGGGTCCTCGGTGACCGTGCGCGTCGGGCCCAGCGCCAGCGGCACCGGCCCGGACTCCGCGCGCACCCGGGGTGGGGCGATGCCGAACTCCCGCAGCTTGCGGCGGCCTTCGGGGGTGATGTCGTCGGTCGACCAGGGCGGCGTGAGCACCGTGCGCACGGTGACCTCCCGTACCCCGTGCTCGTGCAGCGCCCGCTCTATGTCCAGGGACATGGCCTCGATGGCGGGGCAGCCCGTGTACGTCGGGGTCAGCTCGACGTCGACCGCGTCCTCGCCGCGCAGGTGCAACGCGCGCAGGACGCCGAGCTCGCGCAGGGTGAGGACCGGCAGCTCGGGATCGGGCACCGAGCCGGCGATCGCGATGAGCTCCTCCTCCAGGGCGGTGGTGGTCACCATGACGCCCCCGGGTGGCTGCGGTGCAGATGCTGCATCTCGGCGAGCATCCGCCCGAACGACTCGGTGTGCAGGCCCTGCCGGCCCGCGCCCGCACTCCACGCCCCCGACCGCGGCCCCTCGGGGACCGTGAGCGTGGCGCGGTGCAGTACCTCGCCGATCGACTCCAGCCAGGCCGCCTCCAGCTGCTCGCCGTCCACGTCCAGCCCCTCCAGGGGCTGGAACATCTCGCCGGTGAACCGCCACAGCGACGCGCAGGCCCGCGTCATGCGCTCATGGCTCTCGTCCGTGCCGTCCCCGAGCCGGAGGGTCCACTGCTGGGCGTGGTCGCGGTGGTAGGCGACCTCCTTGACGGCCTTCGCGGCGAGCGGGGCGAAGGGGCCGTCGCCGATGGCCAGTTCGCCGTACAACAGGTGCTGGTAGGTCGAGAAGTACAGCTGGCGGGCGATGGTGTGGGCGAAGTCGCCGTTCGGCTGCTCCACCAGCTGGAGGTTGCGGAAGGCGCGCTCCTCGCGCAGATACGCCAGCTCGTCCTCGTCGCCGATCAGCGACAACAGCACTCGGGCCTGTCCGAGCAGGTCCAGCGCGATATTGGCGAGGGCGACCTCCTCCTCCAGGACCGGGGCGTGACCGGCCCACTCCCCCAGGCGGTGGGAGAGCACCAGGGCGTCGTCGCCCAGCGCGAGGGCGGCGGTCGTGGGAACCGTCGTGGTCACAGGTGCTGCACCCCCTCGGGGATCTCGTAGAACGTCGGATGGCGGTAGGGCTTGTCGGCGGCCGGCTCGAAGAACGGGTCCTTCTCGTCCGGGGAGGACGCCGTGACGGCGGCGGAGGGCACGACCCAGATGGAGACGCCCTCACCGCGCCGGGTGTACAGATCGCGCGCGTTGCGCAGGGCCAGCTCCGCGTCGGGGGCGTGCAGGCTCCCGGCGTGGGTGTGGGAAAGGCCCCGGCGCGAGCGCACGAAGACCTCCCACAGGGGCCAGTCGGTGTTCGTCATGCGCGCGTTGCTCCCGTCTCGCTGTGCTTGACCGTGTACGCCGCGGCCGCCTCCCGAACCCATGCGCCCTCCTCGTGGGCCCGCCTGCGCTGGGTGATGCGCTGCTCGTTGCACGGGCCGTTGCCCTTGAGGACGTCCCAGAACTCCGTCCAGTCGATCGCCCCGAAGTCGTGGTGCCCGCGCTCCTCGTTCCACCGGAGGTCCGGGTCGGGGAGGGTGAGGCCGAGGGACTCGGCCTGGGGGACGCAGATGTCGACGAAGCGCTGGCGCAGCTCGTCGTTCGAATGCCGCTTGATCTTCCAGGTCATCGACTGCGCCGAGTGCTGCGACTCGTCGTCGGGCGGGCCGAACATCATCAGGGACGGCCACCACCAGCGGTCCACCGCGTCCTGCGCCATCGCGTGCTGCTCGGGGGTGCCGCGGCTGAGGGCGAGCAGCAGCTCGTACCCCTGGCGCTGGTGGAAGGACTCCTCCTTGCAGATACGGACCATCGCGCGCGCGTAGGGACCGTAGGAGCAGCGGCACAGCGGCACCTGGTTGGTGATCGCGGCGCCGTCCACCAGCCAGCCGATCGCGCCGACGTCCGCCCAGGTCAGGGTCGGGTAGTTGAAGATCGAGGAGTACTTCTGGCGGCCGCTGTGCAGCTTGTCGAGGAGCTCGTCGCGGCTGGTGCCGAGGGTCTCCGCCGCGCTGTACAGGTACAGCCCGTGGCCGGCCTCGTCCTGGACCTTGGCCATCAGGATGGCCTTGCGGCGCAGCGAGGGCGCGCGGGTGATCCAGTTGGCCTCCGGCTGCATGCCGATGATCTCGGAGTGCGCGTGCTGGGCGATCTGCCTCACCAGCGTCGCCCGGTACGCGTCGGGCATCCAGTCACGCGGCTCGATGCGCTCCTCGGCGGCCACGGCGGCGTCGAAGGCGTGCTCGTACCCGGCGGTGCTGTCCCCGTCGGTGTGCGATGCCGTGTGGTCCGTCCTCTGCGCGGCTGCTGTCGCCATGTGGCCCCCTCGACCTGTGGGTCTGTCCGGAGCACGCTCCCGACCGATCGTTCGGTTCGTGCGATTCCATGGTCGGACGGGCGCCGTAAGGTGTCAACCGCTGTGGAAAACCCCGCGCGGCTGTGGACGAGCTGATCGAAGGGGCTGTGCCCGACGGGTCGGCCTGAGTACCGTTCGCGTGCGAGGGGGCTGCCGGCGGCGGAGTGGACCGGATCGGGAACGGAATCGGGGCGGAATGGACGCGCAGGGCGCGAAGGATTCGTACGACAGGGGGGCGTACGACAGGGAGGCGAGCGACCCGCACGCGCGGGGCGAGCCGGGCGCAGCCCCTGACGCGCGCGAGCCCCTGCCGGAGTCCCGCACCGGCGTCGCCGCCCTCTCGCCGCGCTATCAGGTCGGCGTCGCGCTGGCCCTCGCCGTCGTGGCGATCGCCGTCTGTGTGCACATCGGGATGGTCTTCCTGCACGTCGCCCCGTCGAACACGGTCACCAAGCAGCACAGCGAAGCGATCGACGACTGGATCTACCCGGAGTTCGAGCAGAACTGGAAGCTGTTCGCGCCCAACCCGCTCCAGCAGAACATCGCCGTCCAGGTCCGTGCCCAGATCCGGACGGGTGACGGCAGCAGCCGCGTCACCGGCTGGTACGACCTGTCCGCACGGGACGGCGAGGCCATCGACGGCAATCCGCTGCCGAGCCACACCCAGCAGAACGAGCTGCGCCGCGCCTGGGACTTCTTCACCGCCACCCACGACGCCGGCAACCGCCCCTCGGGACTTCGTGGCGCCCTGAGCGAGACGTACGTGCGCCGGATCGTCGTGCTGCGCCTGGACCGCGCGGAGGCCGCCGGGCCGGGCGGCGTCGTCGAGCGGGTCCAGATCCGCTCGCGGACGACCGCCGTCCGCCCGCCCGCGTGGAGCGAGGAGCGGATCTCGCTCGCGCCGGTGTACCGGGAGCTGCCCTGGTGGACGGTGCCGCGTGACGAGGCCGAGGGAGGCACCCGGTGAGCCGCTTCACCCTGGCCGTCTCCCGTGGCATCGCCCGGGTCACCGGATCCGCCCTCGGCCCGTACCAGACCGCCGTGATCCGGATCGGTTTCGCCGCGACCTGGCTGCTGTTCCTGCTGCGGGAGGTCCCGCACCGCCACGAGCTGTACGGCCCCGACGGCCCGTGGGGCTGGGATCTGGCCGAGCAGCTGGTCGGCCAGAACGGCGCCTTCACCGCCCTGCTGTGGTCCGACGGTCAGCTGTGGTTCGAGACCGTCTACGCGCTCGGTGTGCTCTCCAGCCTGCTGCTGATGCTGGGCTGGCGGACCCGCACCATGTCCGTGCTCTTCATGGCCGGTGTGCTCTCGCTGCAGAACCGCAGCGTCTTCATGGGCGACGGCGGCGACAACGTCCTGCACCTGATGTGCATCTACCTGGTCTTCACCCGGTGCGGGCAGGTGTGGTCGCTGGACGCGCGCCGTGCGCGCCGCACGCGCGAGGCACGCGCGCGTGGGGAGCGTGTCACCGATCGGACGGGCCCGCTGCTGTGGGGCGTGTTCGGGCTCGTGCTGACCGTCGTGACCGCGGCCGGCCGGATGGACGGCGACTGGCTGGTGCCGGCGCTGCTGTGGGGCGCGTGGGTGGCGCAGTGCCTGTGGTGGTTCGCCGGGCGCCTCACCCGCACCGGTGAGCCGCGGATCATGCTCGACGTGATCGCCAGCATCCTGCACAACGGCGCGCTGTTCGTGATCATGGCCGAGGCCTGCCTGATCTACGCCACGGCCGGCTGGTACAAGATCCAGGGCTCCCGCTGGCAGGACGGCACCGCCGTCTACTACCCCCTGCAGCTCGAGTACTTCTCGCCCTGGCCCGCCCTGGCCGACCTGATGTCCGCCAGCGGCACCATCGTCATGCTCGTGACGTACGGGACGGTGATCGTCCAGGTCGCCTTCCCGTTCACACTGCTCAACCGGCGGGTCAAGAACGTCCTGCTGACTGCCATGATCATCGAGCACGCCGTGATCGCCGTGGTGCTCGGGCTGCCGTTCTTCTCGCTGGCGATGATCGCGGCGGACGCGGTCTTCCTGCCGACGTCGTTCCTGCGCCGCCTCGGCGGCTTGACGGCACGCGCGCGGGGACGGCTGCCCCGGGGCGTGCTGCCGAAGGTGCCCGCCCAGCGGACGCCGGACACCGCCGATCAGCACGGGGACACCGAACAGACCCACGTAGGCTTCACGGCATGAATGACCCCGCGGACAGCGGCACCGGCGGCTCCGCGCAGCGGCTGGTGAGCGACTGGCACCGGCTCGCCGGCACCTCGGTGCTGCTGGACGGCTTCCACGCCCTCAAGCACGCCCTGCGCTTCGGCGCCGAGGTGCCCCTCGCCGTCACCGCCGACCGCGCGGCCACGCTCGCCCTCGCCGACGAGCTCGCTCCGGACCTGCGGCAGCCGCTGGCCGCGTTGCTCACCGAGGTCCCGGAGCCGGTGTACGCCTCCCTGGTGCCGCGCCCGCACCCCACCGCCGTGGCCGCCCTGGCCGTACGGCCGTCCCGCGAGGGCAATCTGCGGACGCTGGCCCGCACCCCCCGCACCGCCCCCGTCGTGGTCCTTGACCAGCCGCGCAACCTGGGCAACGCGGGGGCCGTGATCCGGCTCGCGGCCGGCTTCGGGGCGACCGGCGTGGTCACGACGGGCACGCTCGACCCCTGGCATCCCACGGTCGTCCGTGGGGGCGCCGGGCTGCACTTCGCGACCGCCGTGGAGCGGCTGGACGTGGGGGAGCTGCCGCCCGGCCCGCTGTTCGCCCTCGACCCGGAGGGCGAGGACATCCGTGGCCTGAAGCTGCCGGCCGACGCCCTGCTCGCCTTCGGCTCGGAGCGCAGCGGCCTGTGCGCGTCCGTACGCGCGCGTGCGGACCATCTGGTGGCGTTGCCGATGCGCCCCCAGGTCTCCAGCTACAACCTCGCGACCAGCGTGGCCATGACGCTGTACCACTGGAGCGCCACCGGGGGCGCGGCGGCCTGAGAGGTCACGCCTCCCGGCGTACCTCCACCACGCGGAACCGGTTCGCCACGAACGCCCCGTCGGTGAGCGCCGAGTTGGCCGCCGGGTTGCCGCCCGAGCCGTGGAAGTCGGAGAAGGCGGCCGTCTGGTTGACGTACACCCCGCCGGTCAGGTTCAGCGAGAGCTGCGCGGCCTCTTCCAGGCAGGCCTCCTCGATCGCCCGCTCGACGTCCTCGTCGGTCGTGTACGCCCCGACGGTCATCGCGCCCTTCTCCCGGACGGTCCGGCGCAGCAGCTCCACCGCGTCGGCCGCCGAGTCGACCGCGACGGCGAAGGCGACCGGGCCGAAGCACTCGCTCATGTACGCGGCCTCGTCGTCCGGCTTGGCGCCGTCCAGCTTCACGACCACGGGCGTGCGGACCACCGCACCCGGGAAGTCGGGGTTGGTGATCTCACGGGAGGCGAGTGCGACTTCGCCGAGGCCGGCGGCGGCTTCCAGGCGGGCCTTGACGTCGGGGTTGACGATGGCGCCGAGCAGGGCGTTCGCGCGCGCGTCGTCGCCCAGCAGGCCGTCGACGGCCTGGGCGAGGTCGGCGGCCACCTCGTCGAAGGACTTCGGTCCCTGGTCGGTGCGGATGCCGTCCCGGGGGATGAGAAGGTTCTGGGGGGTGGTGCACATCTGGCCGCTGTACAGCGACAGCGAGAACGCCAGGTTGGACAGCATCCCCTTGTAGTCGCCGGTCGACTCGACGATCACCGTGTTGACGCCGGCCTTCTCGGTGTAGACCTGCGCCTGACGGGCGTTGGCCTCCAGCCAGTCGCCGAACGCCGTCGAGCCGGTGTAGTCGATGATCCGGATCTCCGGGCGGACGGCGAGGGTCTTGGCGATGCCCTCACCGGGCCGCTCGGCTGCCAGGGCGACCAGGTTCGGGTCGAAGCCGGCCTCCGTGAGCACCTGGCGCGAGACCTGCACGGTGAGCGCGAGCGGCAGCACAGCGCGCGGGTGGGGCTTCACCAGGACGGCGTTGCCGGTGGCGAGCGAGGCGAACAGGCCCGGGTAGCCGTTCCACGTGGGGAAGGTGTTACAGCCGATCATGAGGGCGATGCCGCGCGGGACCGCCGTGAAGCGCTTGGTCAGCGCGAGCGGGTCGCGCTTGCCCTGCGGCTTGGTCCACTCCGCGGTGTCGGGGGTGCGGACCTGCTCCACGTACGCGTACGCCACCGCTTCCATGCCGCGGTCCTGCGCGTGCGGGCCACCCGCCTGGAACGCCATCATGAACGCCTGGCCGGAGGTGTGCATGACCGCGTGCGCGAACTCGTGCGTCCGGTCGCTGATCCGCTTGAGGATCTCCAGGCAGACCATCGCGCGCAGTTCCGGCCCCGCGTCGCGCCAGGCGCGCTGCCCGGCCCGCATGGCGGGCAGCAGCACGTCGACGTCCGCGTGCGGGTAGCTGATGCCCAGATCGAGGCCGTACGGGGAGACCTCGCCGCCCACCCAGTCGTCTGTGCCCGGCTGGTCCAGATCGAGGCGGGTGCCGAGCAGGGCGTCGAAGGCGGCCTTGCCCGCGGCCGCGTCCAGGCTGCCGTTCTCCCCGTAGGCCTTCGGGTGCTCGGGGTGCGGGGACCAGTACGCGCGTGTGCGGATGGCTTCCAGCGCCTGGTCGAGGGTGGGCCGGTGCTGGGCGATCAGCTCGTGCGCGGTGAGTTCGGCGGCCATGCGGGACCAACTCCTCGTCTTGTGAGCTCTTCGTCGAGCTCATGACCTGGGCAGAAACATGGGCAGGATCAGGCGGTCAGAGTTAGAGTAACCGAACGATCGGTCGGTTCAAGGGGGTCCGCCGCATCTGTGGAAAACCCCGTGCGGGAGGATCGCGTTCATGACAGCACTCGACCTCAGCAGCCCGGTGGCCGTCGTCGGCAGCGGCACCATGGGCCAGGGCATCGCCCAGGTGGCGCTGGTCGCGGGCCACCCCGTACGGCTGTACGACGCCGTCCCCGGGCGCGCCCGTGAAGCCGCCGAAGCGATCGGCGCCCGGCTCGACCGGCTCGTCGAGAAGGAGCGGCTCAGCGGTGCCGACCGGGACGCCGCACGCGCCCGTCTGCTCCCCGCCGAAAGCCTCGCCGAGCTCGCCGACTCCGCCCTCGTCGTCGAGGCCGTCCTGGAACGGCTGGACGTCAAGCAGCATCTGCTGCGCGAGCTGGAGGACTTCGTCGCCGAGGACTGTCTGCTCGCGACCAACACCTCCTCGCTGTCGGTGACCGCCATCGGCGGCGGACTGCGCGCCCCGGGCCGCTTCGTCGGCCTGCACTTCTTCAACCCCGCTCCACTGCTGCCGCTGGTCGAGGTGGTCTCCGGGTTCGCCACCGACGTCACCTCGGCCACACGCGCGTACGAGACGGCCCGCGCCTGGGGCAAGACGCCGGTGGCCTGCGCCGACACCCCCGGCTTCATCGTCAACCGCATCGCCCGGCCCTTCTACGCCGAGAGCTTCGCCGTCTACGAGGCGCACGGCGCCGACCCCGCCACCATCGACGCCGTGCTGCGCGAGTGCGGCGGGTTCCGCATGGGCGCCTTCGAACTGACCGACCTGATCGGGCAGGACGTCAACGAGTCCGTGACGCGGTCCGTGTGGCAGTCCTTCTTCCAGGACGTCCGTTTCACGCCGTCGCTCGCCCAGCGCCGCCTGGTCGAGTCCGGTCGGCTCGGCCGCAAGTCCGGGCAGGGCTGGTACGACTACCGGGAGGGCGCCGAGCGCGCCGAACCGCACACCGCGGAAACCGTCCGGCCGCCCGCGCACGTCGTCGCGGAGGGCGACCTGGGTCCCGCGTCCGAGCTGCTCGCCCTGATCCGTGAGGCGGGAATCCAGGTCCGCGAGGAGGAAGAGGACCACGGCACCCGGTTCGTGCTGCCCAGCGGCGGCCAGCTGGCCCTCGCCGACGGCCAGACCTCCGTGGAGTTCCGGGACGTCGTCTACTTCGACCTCGCCCTGGACTACCGCCGGGCCACCCGCATCGCCCTGTCCGCGTCCCAGGACACCTCCCCGCAGACCCTCGCCGAGGCCACCGGCCTGTTCCAGGCGCTCGGCAAGAAGGTCAGCGTCATCGGCGACGTCCCCGGCATGATCGTCGCCCGCACGGTCGCGCGGATCGTCGACCTCGCCCACGACGCCGTCGCCAAGGGCGTCGCCACGGAGGAGGACGTCGACACCGCGATGCGCCTGGGCGTCAACTACCCGCTCGGCCCCTTCGAATGGAGCCGCCGGCTCGGCCGCAACTGGGCGTACGCCCTCCTGGACGACCTGCACCTGCGCGACCCCTCGGGGCGCTACGCCCCCTCCCTCGCGCTCTACCGCCACGCGTACGCCTCCGACAAGCGGGAGGGCAGCACGTCATGACCACCGCGAAGCGCGACACGTACACCCCGGAGACGCTGCTGTCGGTCGCCGTGCGGGTCTTCAACGAGCGCGGCTACGACGGCACCTCCATGGAGCATCTCTCCAAGGCGGCCGGCATCTCCAAGTCGTCGATCTACCACCACGTCACCGGCAAGGAGGAGCTGCTGCGCCGGGCCGTGAGCCGGGCGCTGGACGAGCTCTTCGGGATCCTCGGCGAGGAGCACGCGCGCGTGGGGCGGGCGTCCGGGCGGCTGGAGTACGTCGTCCGGCGCATGGTCGAGGTGCTCATCGCCGAACTGCCGTACGTGACGCTGCTGCTGCGGGTGCGCGGCAACACGGACACCGAACGGTGGGCGCTGGAGCGGCGCCGCGACTTCGACCACCGGGTCGCCGAGTTGCTGAAGGCGGCCGCCGCGGAGGGGGACGTGCGCGGTGACGTGGAGGTGCGGCTGGCCACGAGGCTGGTCTTCGGCATGATCAACTCGATCGTCGAGTGGTACCGGCCGGACGGGCGGGGCATGGGGGAGCGCGAAGTGGCGGACGCGGTCACGCAGTTGGTGTTCGAGGGGCTGCGCCGGGCGGGCCGGGACGTGAGTACGCGCGCGGGGACCGGCTGAGTACGCCGTCCGATGCCACGGCCGGGTGGCGGTGGTCGACTCGGGCGCATGGTTCACGACGACGCCCCTCCGCAGCCCCGTCCGCCACGCACCCCACGTGGTGGAGGGCGCCCCTGGTGGCCTCCTCGTCGGGCCTGCCGCTGCTCGTCCTGCAATACCGGTGGTTCGCCTCCCATGACGGCCCCGGCGCCTTCGCAGGCGTGCTCCACTGGGCCACCGGCATGCTCGTCCTCGCCTGGCTGCTGCCGCACCGCCGGTCCCTGCGCGGGCCGCGGACGGCGGCGGCGGGCGCGGGGCTCGGCTGTGCGCTGCTGCCCCTGACGTCCGCGATCCTGCTGGGCGCCGCGACGGCCTCCGGCTGACGGGCTTCAGCCCTGCGGCTCCAGGTCCTCCTCCTCGAACACCAGCAGGGTGCGCGTGCTGAGCACCTCGGGGATCGCCTGGAGCCGGGTGAGCACCACCTCGCGCAGCGCCCGGTTGTCCGGGGTGTGCACCAGCAGCAGCACATCGAAATCGCCCCCGACGAGGGCGATGTGGGAGGCGCCGGGGAGCTGTCTGAGCTGCTCCCGCACGGTGCGCCAGGAGTTCTGGACGATCTTCAGGGTGATGTACGCCGATGTCCCCTGGCCGGCACGCTGGTGGTCGACGCGGGCCCCGAAGCCACGGATGACTCCGTCCTCGACGAGCCGGTTGATGCGCGCGTAGGCGTTGGCCCGTGAGACGTGCACGCGCTCGGCGACGGACCGTATCGACGAGCGGCCGTCGGCCTGGAGCATCCGCAGGATGTCCTGGTCGATGGCGTCGAGGGGACGCGGCGGCGGCAGGGCGGCACCGGTGTCCTGCCCTTCGGCCATTTGTTCAGATGCCATGTCCCCCCACCTCTCTACCATGGACGTACTGCGTCCATCTCAGGTTGTGGAGAACCGTTTGTCCACAGCCCTGGGTCGCCTGTAGCCAAAATGTGCCGTCGACCGAACAATCGGTAGGTGAGGCGCATCACAGACGCGCGCCTCCCCGAAGCCGCTCCCACGAGGAGGTGCCGTCATGACGGTCATGGAGCAGCGCGGCGCGTATCGGCCGTCGCCGCCGCCCGCCTGGCAGCCCCGCACAGACCCCACGCCGCTGCTGCCCGACGCGGCTCCGTACCGCGTGCTCGGCACCGAGGCCGTGGCGAAGGCCGACCCCGAGCTGCTGCGCCTGCTGTACGCGCAGCTGGTGCGCGGCCGCCGGTACAACGCGCAGGCGACCGCCCTCACCAAGCAGGGCCGCCTCGCCGTCTACCCGTCCAGCACCGGCCAGGAGGCCTGCGAGGTCGCCGCCGCGCTGGCCCTTGAGGACCGTGACTGGCTCTTCCCCAGCTACCGCGACACCCTCGCCGCCGTCGTCCGCGGCGTCGACCCCGTCGACGCGCTCACCCTGCTGCGCGGCGACTGGCACACCGGCTACGACCCGCACGCCCATCGCGTCGCCCCCTTGTGCACCCCGCTCGCCACCCAGCTGCCGCACGCCGTCGGCCTCGCGCACGCCGCCCGCCTGAAGGGCGACGACGTGGTCGCGCTGGCGATCGTCGGCGACGGCGGCACCAGCGAGGGCGACTTCCACGAGGCGCTGAACTTCGCCGCGGTATGGCAGGCACCGGTC
Organism: Streptomyces sp. NPDC052023; assembly: GCF_044548465.1. Taxonomy (NCBI): domain Bacteria; kingdom Bacillati; phylum Actinomycetota; class Actinomycetes; order Kitasatosporales; family Streptomycetaceae; genus Streptomyces; species Streptomyces sp. NPDC052023. The sequence goes on from NZ_JBIUBW010000002.1 coordinate 345,028, forward strand.
GTCTTCCTGGTCCAGAACAACGGCTTCGCGATCTCCGTCCCGCTCGCCAAGCAGACCGCCGCGCCCTCCCTGGCCCACAAGGCCGTCGGGTACGGCATGCCGGGCCGCCTGGTCGACGGCAACGACGCCGCCGCAGTGCACGAGGTCCTCACCGACGCCGTGCGCCACGCGCGCGCTGGAGGCGGCCCGACGCTCGTCGAGGCGGTCACGTACCGCCTGGAGGCGCACACGAACGCCGACGACGACAAGCGCTACCGCCCCGACGGCGAGCTCGACGTCTGGCGGGAGCACGACCCCGTCACGCTCCTGGAGCGGGAGCTGACCGAGCGCGGCTGGCTCGACGAGGCCGCAAGGCAGGCCGCGCGCGAGGACGCCGAGGAGCTCGCCGCCGACATGCGCGCCCGCCTGAACCAGGACCCCCGGCTCGACCCCATGGAGCTGTTCGCCCACGTCTACGCCGAGCCGACCCCGCAGCTGCGCGAGCAGCAGGCCCTGCTGCGGGCCGAGCTGGCGGCCGGGCAGGAGGAGGAGCTGTCATGACCACGGTTGCCGTGAAGCCCGCGACCATGGCCCAAGCCCTCACCCGCGCGCTGCGCGACTCCATGGCCGCCGACCCGTCCGTGCACGTCATGGGCGAGGACGTCGGCACCCTCGGCGGCGTCTTCCGCGTCACCGACGGCCTCGCCGAGGAGTTCGGCGAGGACCGCTGCACGGACACCCCGCTCGCCGAGGCCGGCATCCTCGGCACGGCCGTCGGCATGGCGATGTACGGGCTCAGGCCGGTCGTCGAGATGCAGTTCGACGCGTTCGCCTACCCGTCGTTCGAGCAGCTCGTCAGCCATGTGGCGCGCATGCGCAACCGCACCCGTGGGGCGATGCCCCTGCCGATCACCATCCGTGTCCCCTACGGCGGCGGCATCGGCGGCGTCGAGCACCACAGCGACTCCTCCGAGGCGTACTACGTGGCGACTCCGGGGCTCCACGTCGTCACGCCCGCGACCGTCGCCGACGCCTACGGCCTGCTGCGTGCCGCGATCGCCTCCGACGACCCGGTCGTCTTCCTCGAGCCCAAGCGTCTGTACTGGTCGAAGGACGCCTGGAACCCGGAGGAGCCGGAAACCGTTGAACCCATCGGCCGCGCGGTGGTGCGGCGCTCCGGCAGGAGCGCCACGCTCATCACGTACGGCCCGTCGGTACCCGTCTGCCTCGAAGCCGCCGAGGCGGCCAGGGCCGAGGGATGGGACCTCGAAGTCGTCGACCTGCGCTCCCTGGTGCCGTTCGACGACGAGACGGTCTCGGCCTCGGTACGACGGACCGGGCGAGCGGTCGTCGTCCATGAGGCGGGCGGGTTCGGCGGACCGGGCGGTGAGATCGCGGCCCGGGTCACGGAGCGCTGCTTCCACCACCTGGAGGCGCCGGTGCTGCGTGTGGCAGGGTTCGACATCCCCTACCCGCCGCCGATGCTGGAGAGGCACCATCTTCCCGGCGTCGACCGCATCCTGGACGCCGTGGCGCGTCTGCAATGGGAGGCCGAGAGCTGATGGCACAGGTGCTGGAGTTCAAGCTCCCCGACCTCGGAGAAGGGCTCACCGAGGCGGAGATCGTGCGGTGGCTGGTGCGGGTCGGCGACGTCGTCGCCGTCGACCAGCCGGTCGTCGAGGTCGAGACGGCCAAGGCGATGGTCGAGGTCCCCTGCCCGTACGGCGGCGTGGTCACGGCCCGCTTCGGGGAGGAGGGCGAGGAGCTCCCCGTGGGGGCGCCACTGCTGACCGTGGCCGTGGGCGCGGAGGTCTCCGGCACGGCGGGCGAGGCCGACGGCGGCCCGGGGGCGGCCTCCGGGGCGGCTCAGGGCACGGGCACGGGTTCGGGTGAAGGTTCCAGCACCGTTTCCGCCAACGGCTCAGGCCCGCGGTCCGGTGCCGGCGCCGCCGCGGGTTCCGGCAACGTCCTGGTGGGCTACGGCACGGGCGCGCCCCCGGCGCGGCGTCGCAGGGTACGGCCGCAGACTCCCATAGCTCCCCAAAGGTCGGTGGAGACCCCGGATGCGCAGTCCGCTCCGGCACCCCGGACAGCCCGCGTCGACGACCACGTCAACGGCGACGGCAGCCGGGGCGAAGGCCCCGTGCCGGTGATCTCACCCCTCGTACGGCGCCTCGCCCGCGAGAACGGGCTGGACCTGCGGGAGCTGACGGGCTCCGGCCCCGACGGGCTGATCCTGCGCGCGGACGTGGAGTACGCGCTGCGTGCCGCCGCCGCGCAGGGCCGTTCCGCCCAGGCGCGGACCGAGCCGCACACACGCGTGGCTCCCGCGCAGTCCCTCGCACCGCACGCCGCTCCGGCGGAAACCGCCACCACGGCCGCCCCTGTCATCCCGGCTCCCACCTCCGGCATCCGCGTCCCGCTCAAGGGCGTCCGCGGCGCTGTGGCCGACAAGCTCTCCCGCAGCCGGCGGGAAATCCCGGACGCGACCTGCTGGGTGGACGCCGACGCGACGGAGCTGATGCGGGCGCGCACCGCGATGAACGCGGCGGGCGGCCCCAAGATCTCGCTGCTCGCCCTGCTGGCCCGGATCTGCACGGCCGCGCTCGCCCGCTTCCCCGAGCTGAACTCCACGGTGGACACGGCGGCCAGGGAGATCGTCCGGCTGGACGAGGTGCACCTGGGCTTCGCCGCGCAGACCGAGCGGGGACTGGTCGTCCCGGTCGTGCGGAACGCGCACACCTTGGATGCCGAGGGCCTGACCGCGGAGTTCGCCCGGCTGACCGAGGCGGGCCGGGCGGGCAGGCTCACTCCCGCGGATCTGACCGGCGGCACCTTCACGCTGAACAACTACGGCGTGTTCGGCGTCGACGGCTCCACGCCGATCATCAACCACCCCGAGGCGGCCATGCTCGGCGTCGGCCGGATCGTCCCCAAGCCCTGGGTGCACGAAGGTGAACTGGCGGTGCGGCAGGTCGTACAGCTGTCGCTCACCTTCGACCACCGGGTGTGCGACGGAGGCGTCGCGGGCGGCTTCCTGCGTCATGTCGCGGACTGCGTGGAACAGCCGGCGGTGCTGCTGCGCACCTTGTGATCGGGCGGTCCGCCGGCGTTCCCCGAGACGGCAGGCGGCACGCATACTCAGGAGGTGAGCGAGAAGCAGCGCACCCCATCGGGCGACTTCGGCGGCTACGACGCCGTGGTGCTCGCCGGCGGTGCGGCGCGGCGGCTGGGCGGGGCCGACAAGCCCGGCGTCCGGGTGGGCGGACGGGCGCTGCTCGACCGGGTGCTCGGCGCCTGCGCGGACGCCCGGACCACCGTCGTCGTCGCCGACCCCAGGCCCACGGCACGCCCCGTGACCTGGGCACGCGAGGACCCGCCGGGCGGTGGACCGCTCGCCGCCCTCGGTGCCGGCCTGCCACTGACCGTGTCCGGGCAGGTGGTGGTCCTCTCCGCCGACCTGCCCTTTCTCGGCGCGCCCACGGTCAAGGGCCTGCTCGCCGAGCTGGACGCGGGTACGGCGGACGGCGTACTGCTCACCGACCCCGAGGGCCGCGATCAGCCGCTCGTGGCCGCCTACCGCGCGGAGCGCCTGCGCGGGACCCTCGCGCGGCTCGGGGCCCGCAACGGTGGCCTCACCGGCCTGCCCCTGCGGCTCCTCACCGCCGAACTCCACCTCACCCGCGTCCTCGACCCTGTCGCGTCCTTCGACTGCGACACCTGGGACGACATCGCCACTGCCAGGTCACGTATCAGGGAGCATGGGCTCGTGTTGGACGAATGGATCTCCGCCGTGAAGGACGAGCTGGGCATCGACCTCGACGTCGACACCGGTGTCCTGCTGGATCTCGCCCGTGACGCGGCGCACGGGGTGGCACGCCCCGCGGCACCGCTGACCACCTTCCTCGTCGGCTATGCGGCGGCCCGCGCCGGTGGTGGCCCCGAAGCCGTCGCCGAGGCCTCCCGCAAGGCCACCGCCCTGGCGCTGCGCTGGGCGGAGGAGGACGACGCCGCCGCGGACGGCGCGACCTCCACCGAGCCCCGTCCGGACGCCGGATGACCGCCCCCGGTGTCCATGGCGGCCAGGACGTCGAGCCGTTGGAGGTCAGGGACCGGGGTATCGAGGACCGGGACGTGGAGGAGGCACTGGCGCTTGTGAAGGAGGACCGGGACAGGGCCCGTCGCCGGGACGACGCGCCTGACCGCACCAGCTCCCCTCGCCGGGACACCGCTCCCGCCGAGGACCACGCCGGCGTCCCCGCCCCCGCCGGCCCGGGAACGCGCACGCCCGGCACCCAGAGCCACCCACCCGGGAACGGCGCTTCCCAGCACGGCACGTCTCAGCACGGCACGTCTCAGCACGGCACCCCTCAGCAGGACCGTCACCACAAGGTCACCCCCTGGCCCGAGGCCCGTGAGATCGCCGCCCGTGCTCCCCGGGCCTGCGCCCGCCGTGCTCCCGTCCCAGTCGCCCTCGACGCCGCCCTCGGCCTCACCCTGGCCGCACCCCTGACCGCCCTCACGGACCTCCCCTCCTTCGACACCTCGGCGATGGACGGCTGGGCGGTCGCCGGGCCCGGCCCCTGGGTGGTCCGGGAAGAGGGCGTCCTCGCGGGCCACGCGGCACGCGCGCGCCTCGACGACGGCGAGGCCGTCCGAATCGCCACCGGCGCCCGGATCCCGCCCGACACCACCGCGGTACTGCGCAGCGAGCACGGCCGTACCGACGACCGGGGCAGGCTGCACGCCACCCGCGATCCGGGCCACGGACAGGACATCCGCCCACGCGGTCAGGAATGCCGCAGCGGCGACCAGTTGCTGCCCCCCGGCACAACGGTGACCCCCGCCGTGCTGGGCCTCGCCGCGGCCGCCGGGTACGACACCCTCACCGCCGTGCCCCGCCCCCGCGCCGATGTCCTGGTCCTCGGCGACGAACTGCTCACCGAGGGACTGCCGCACGACGGACTCATCCGGGACGCCCTCGGCCCGATGCTGCCGCCCTGGCTGCGGGCACTCGGCGCCGAGGTCAGCTCGGTGCGGCGGCTCGGTGACGATGCGGACGCCCTCCACGAGGCGATCACGGCCAGCGACGCCGATCTCGTCGTCACCACCGGCGGCACCGCTTCCGGTCCCGTCGACCACGTCCAGCCCACCCTGCGCCGTATCGACGCCGAATTCCTGGTCAACGGGGTCAAGGTGCGCCCGGGCCACCCCATGCTGCTGGCCCGCACCAAGGAGAACCAGCACCTCGTCGGCCTGCCCGGCAACCCGCTGGCCGCCGTCTCCGGGCTGCTCACCCTCGCGGAGCCCCTGCTCCGGACGCTCGCGGCCCGCCCGGAACGAGAGCCGTACCTGCTGTCCCTGCGGGAGGCTGTGCACGGACACCCGTACGACACCAGGCTCGTCCCGGTGGTCCTGCGCGCCGGCCAGGCGGTCCCGCTGCACTACAACGGTCCCGCCATGCTGCGTGGCGTCGCCGCCGCCGACGCCCTGGCGGTCGTACCGCCGGGCGGCGCACGACCCGGTCAGGCCGCGGAGATCCTGGAGCTGCCGTGGAGCACGTCGGGCCCCGGGGCGTGTTTCACGTGAAACACCGCAGCCCTCCCGTCAGGCAGCAGTCACCGGTCGGCTGACCGTGATGACCCGGTCCCCCGCCCGCAGTTCCGTCCGCCATCCGTCCGTGTAGCCCAGCATCTTCCTGTCCCGGACGACCGCCACCACCAGATCCGCGCACTCGCGAGGCGTCCGGCCGATCTCGGCCGGGCCCACCGGCCGTTCGATCAGGTCCATGCCGCTGCCGAGGGTCATGAGGTCCTCCAGCGTCCGGGCGACGGCGGGGCTGGCCGTGAACGTGCCGAGCAGCCGGCCGGCCGAGCTGGAGCTGGTCACGACGGTGTCGGCGCCGCTCTGCTTGAGCAGGGGCACGTTCTCGTCCTCGCGGACGGCCGCGACGATCGTGGCGTGCTTGTTCAGCTGGCGAGCGGTGAGGGTGATCAGGGTGGCCGTCTCGTCGCGCTGCGGGGCGATGATCACGCGGGTGGCACGGTGGATCTCCGCCTTGAGCAGGGTCTCCGAGCGGGTGGCGTCGCCGGTCACGGCTACCAGGCCGTCGTCGCCGGCCGCGTCGGCGGTCTTGCGCTGGGCGTCCACGACGACGATGCGCTCCTTGCCGATGCCCTGCCCGACCAGGGTCTCCACGGCGTGCCGGCCCTTGGTGCCGTACCCGACGACCACGACATGGTCCCGGGTCCGGGCGCGCCAGCGGTGGATGCGGACCTGCTGGCGGGTGCGCTCGGTGAGCACCTCCAGGGTCGTGCCGACCAGGATGATCAGGAACAGCACCCGCAACGGTGTGACGACGAAGATGTTGGTGAGCCGGGCGGTCTCGCTGACCGGGGTGATGTCGCCGTACCCGGTGGTGGAGAGGGTGACGGTGGCGTAGTACGCGGCGTCGAGCAGGTCCACGGAGCCGTCGGAGTTGTCGTTGTATCCCTCGCGGTCCACGTAGACGATCAGCACCGTGACGGCCAGCACCAGTATGGCCACGAACAGGCGCTTGAGGACCTGCTGGAGCGGCGGTACGACGTTCTGCACGGGCATGGTGATGGAGCGGCCCGCCTCGGCGTCGTCGCGGGCCTCCGTGCGTGAGCGGCTCCACAGTGCCCGCAGCAGCGCGGACCTCGCACCCTGCGCGGTCGGATGCTCGTCGTCCCTCATCGCTGTGCCCCCTGTGGTGTCGTCTGACAGTCGGGTCCATCGTTCCGCACAGCGGTCGGTGCGGACGTCCTGCCCCCCGTTCCGACACGCCGACCGGGGTGGGCTCGGGTCCGGCGGCTCGGTAGCGTCGGACCCGACCGTCCGGGAGCCGTACCCGCTCGGCTGCCGCATATCCCGCTGGAGGTCCTCCTTGCGCGACCACACCGTCGTCGTCGGCTTCGGTACGAAGGGGCGGGCGGCGATCCAGGCCGTCTGCGCCACGGGGCTGAGGAAGGAACAGGTCGTGGTGATCGACCCCAGCGCCAAGGCGGTCGACGCCGCGACGGCGCAGGGCTACGAGGCCGTTCTCGGGGACGCGACGCGAAGTGACGTACTGAAGCGGGCCGAGGTTCAGCGGGCGGGGCAGATCATCATCGCGACCCAGCGCGACGACACGGCCGTGCTGGTGGCGCTGACGGCCCGGCAGCTCAACCGCAGCGCGACGATCGTGGTCGCGGTACGCGAGGAGGAGAACGCGCCGCTGCTGCGGCAGTCCGGCGCCGACGAGGTCATCACCAGCGCCGGCGCGGCCGGGCGGCTGCTCGGCCTGTCCGTACTCAGCCCCGCCGCCGGGCTGGTGATGGAGGACCTGATCCGCCAGGACAGCGGACTGGACGTCGTCGACCGGCCGGTGACCAGGGCGGAGGTGGGCCGGAGCCCACGCGAGACCGACGACCTGGTGATCAGCGTCGTACGCGGCCACCGGGTGATGCACTACGACGATCCGGCCGTACGGACGCTGGAACTGACGGACCGTGTGATCACCATCGTGCCCCGGGAGGCACCGGTGAAGCCACGCGGCGCCACCCCGGAGACGCCACGGAGCATTGCCCCGGAAATGCCCCGGAGCCCCGCCCCGGAAAAGCCGCGGGCCGCTGCCCCGGAGTCCCCGCGGACCGACGCACCCGAGTAGCCGAAGAGTGCCGTGGCCCCCTCGGAGGACGAGGACCAGGTCGGCCACGTCCCGGACACCTGGCCAGGGCCCTTGCCCCGGTGTCCCGGCTGACCGTCACCCCCGAAACGCCGCGTGCCGCGCCGGAGGAGTGGCGCGGCACGCGGGGAGGAGCTCGGCTACTTGCGGTTGTAGAGCCGCATCGTGATCGGGCCGAAGACCAGGACGAACACGCCCGCCCAGCCCAGCGACCAGGCGATCTCGCCGGCCGGCCAGTCGCCGGCCATCAGCCCCCGTACCGCGGAGGCCAGATGGGTGACCGGGCTGTTGTTGACGAACGCCTGGAGCCAGCCGGGCATGGTGCGCGGGTCGACGAAGACGTTGGACAGGAAGGTCAGCGGGAAGATCACCATCATGCTGACGCCCATCACCGACTTCTCGGTGCGCAGCATCAGCCCGAACATCGTCCAGATCCACGAGAACGCGAACGAGAAGACCACCAGCAGCGCGATCCCGGCGAGCACACCGCCGGCCCCGCCGTCCGGCCGGTAGCCGAGGATCATGCCGACGGTCAGCATGACCACGGAGGCGATGGTGTAGCGCAGCGCGTCGCCGAGCAGGTAGCCGACCATGGTCGACGGCCGCCAGATGGGCAGGCTGCGGAACCGGTCGAAGACGCCCTTCTCGATGTCCGCGTTGACCGAGACGCCGGTGTACATCGTGATCATCACGACCGACATCACCAGGATGCCCGGCAGCAGGAACTGGATGTACTCCTCCGGCGAGCCGGCCAGCGCCCCGCCGAACAGGTACGTGTACATCAGCACCATCATGATCGGGAAGGCGGTGACGTCGAAGAGCTGCTCCGGCACGTGCTTGATCTTCAGGATCGCCCGCCAGCCGAAGGTCAGTGACGCCGACAGGGCGCTCGGCCGGGGCGGCCGCTCCTTGGCCACCAGCAGGGCGGCCAGTGACTCGGTGCTGACGGGGGCGAGTTCCTTGGTCTCGGTGGTGGTCGCGGTGCTCATGCGGCTGCCCCGTCCTTCGCGTCCTGAGCCTGCGGCTCGTCGTGCACGGTGGTGTCGTGTCCGGTGAGGGCGAGGAAGACCTCGTCGAGGCTCGGCTGGCCCAGGGAGAAGTTGTCGACGACGACCCCGGCGCGGGCCAGTTCGGCGAGGGCCGCGGCGGCCTGCGCGGCGGCGCCCTGGCCGTTCGAGGCACCGCCGACGCGCGCGGTGAGCGCCACCGGGTCCGGTTCCAGCTGTACGTCCGCCTGGAGCACCTGGCGCAGCACCCTCGAGGCCTCCGGCCGCTGCTCCGCCTCACGCAGCCGCAGATGCACGGAGCCGGCGCCGACGGACGCCTTCAGCTCGCCCTTGGTGCCCTCGGCGATCACCTTGCCGCGGTCGATCACGGCGATCCGGGAGGCCAGCTGGTCGGCCTCGTCCAGGTACTGCGTGGTCAGCAGCACGGTCGTGCCCTGGGCGACGACCGCGCGGACGATGTCCCACACCTGGTTGCGGCTGCGCGGGTCGAGGCCGGTGGTCGGCTCGTCCAGGAACAGCAGGTCGGGCGTGTTCAGGATGGACGCGGCGATGTCGATGCGGCGCCGCATACCGCCGGAGTAGTTCTTGACCTGCTTGGCGGCCGCGTCGGACAGTCCGAAGGCCTCCAGCAGCTGGGCGGCGCGCTCCCGCGCGGCCTTCTTGTGGTGGCCGAGGAGGCGACCGAGCAGGACCAGGTTCTCGGTGCCGGTCAGGTCCTCGTCCACGGACGCGTACTGCCCGGTCAGGCTGACCCGGCCGCGAACCTCGTCCGCCTCCCGGACGACGTCGTGGCCGAAGACGTGGGCCTCGCCGCCGTCGGGTCTGAGCAGGGTGGCGAGCATTTTCACGGTGGTGGTCTTCCCGGCGCCGTTCGGACCGAGGACGCCGTACACCGTGCCGGTGGGCACGGCCAGGTCGACGCCGTCCACGGCCCTCGTCTCGCCGAACGTCTTCACCAGGCCCGCGGTCTCGATGGCCAGACCGGGCGTCTGCTGGCTCATGGTGTGTGTGTCCTTCCGCGTACTTGGGTCACGCATGGGGAGACCTTTACCGTCGCGCAAACTCATCGGTCGCGCACAGGGTTTTCCCGCGGACCGGACCAATGACCGAGGGGCCTCAGCCTGGAGACGGAGGAGTAGCGTCCCCCTCATGCATGCGATCACGATTCCCGAACCTGGTGGGCCCGAGGCGCTGGTGTGGGACGAGGTCCCGGATCCGGTCGCCGGAGAGGGCGAGGTACTGGTCGAGGTGGTGGCCAGCGCCGTGAACCGGGCCGACGTCCTGCAGCGACAGGGCTTCTACAACCCACCGCCCGGCGCTTCCCCCTACCCCGGACTGGAATGCTCCGGCCGGATCGCCGCGGTGGGCGCCGGGGTCGCCGGCTGGGCCGTCGGTGACGAGGTGTGCGCGCTGCTCTCCGGCGGCGGATACGCCGAGAAGGTGGCCGTTCCGGCAGGTCAGCTGCTGCCCGTGCCCGGCGGTCTCGACGTCCGGCAGGCCGCGGCGCTGCCCGAGGTCGTCTGCACGGTCTGGTCGAACGTGTTCATGGTCTCCCAGCTGCGCCCCGGCGAGACCCTCCTCGTGCACGGCGGCTCCAGCGGCATCGGCACGATGGCGATCCAGCTGGCCAAGGCCGTCGGCGCCAAGGTCGCCGTCACCGCGGGCACCAAGGAGAAGCTGGAGCGTTGCGCCGAGCTCGGCGCGGACATCCTGATCAACTACCGCGAGCAGGACTTCGTCGAGGAGATCCGGCAGGCCACGGCCGGTGAGGGCGCCGATGTCATTCTCGACAACATGGGCGCCAAGTACCTCGACCGCAACGTCCAGGCGCTCGCCGTCAACGGCCGGCTGGCGATCATCGGTATGCAGGGCGGCGTCAAGGCCGAGCTGAACATCGGTGCCCTGCTCGGCAAGCGTGCCGCGATCAGCGCGACCTCGCTGCGTGCCCGTCCGCTCGGTGAGAAGGCGGCCATCGTCGCCGCCGTCCGCGAACACGTGTGGCCGCTGCTCGACTCCGGTCAGGTCCGCCCCGTGGTCGACCGCGAGCTGCCCATGCGGGACGCGCCCGAGGCCCACCGCCTGCTGGAGGAGAGCGGCCACGTCGGAAAGGTGCTGCTGGTCACGGCGTGACGCAGGCTTCACGGGCCGCGCCGGGGGGCGGGAGGGCCTCATTCCCGCACCCGGCGCACCCGCAGCGCCACGAAGGCGAGCCCGAACCCGAGGCCGATGAGTACCAGGCCGCTGCCCAGCGGCAGGACCCGCAGCACCGGCCCGGACGGATCGGCGCCGTTCACCGCCTGCACATCCTCGTCCTCGGCGGCCCCGGGTGCGGACGACGGCGGTGACGCGGTCACGTCGTCGGCGGCGCCGGTTCCGCTCGGGTGCGCCGTCTGCGTCCCCGGCTCCTCCGGCCGCCCGGGACGCATCCTCCCCTCCCCGGCCCGGCTCCCGGCCCAGCTCGGATCCACGGGGCCGGAGAGGGAGGGAGAGGGGGAGGGAGGGCCGGAGCGTTCCCCCGCGATCGACGGCACGTCATCCGTGCGCCTCCCGGCGAACGACGGCCCCGCCGTCTCGTACGACGCCACCGCCTCGCACGCGAGCACGACCGTGCTCAGTGCCAGGCCCAGCACCACCCCCGCCGCACGCCTGACGCGCCACCTTGGAGTCACGTCCGTGACCCCCTCCCGGGAACAGGTCGCCACAATGGACGGAACAAGCCTCACATCAGCGGCAGGTCACGGCATTCCGGGCGCCGCCAAGTGGTCGTAACGAACGGGCGTCCTGTGCGGATCACCCCGCACGGGGGGCGCCTCGGTGATGGGGTGGACGGGTGCGAGAGAATGACGGCATGGAGATGCCGAGGAACGAACGGTCGTCGGAGAACGCCCAGAAGATCCTGGTCGTGGGCCAGGACGGCATGGCACTCGGCGGCGGTGGAGACGACGACTCCCATGAGACTCCGCTGACCGAGCAGGTCGAGCAGCCGGCCAAGGTGATGCGGATCGGCAGCATGATCAAACAGCTCCTGGAGGAGGTGCGCGTGGCTCCTCTCGACGAGGCCAGCCGGGTCCGGCTGAAGGAGATCCACGCCAGCTCGGTGAAGGAGCTGGAGGACGGCCTGGCGCCGGAGCTGGTGGAGGAGCTGGAGCGGCTCTCCCTGCCGTTCACCGACGAGGCGACCCCCAGCGACGCCGAACTGCGGATCGCGCAGGCCCAGTTGGTCGGCTGGCTGGAGGGTCTCTTCCACGGGATCCAGACCACGCTGTTCGCCCAGCAGATGGCCGCGCGGGCCCAGCTGGAACAGATGCGCCGGGCCCTGCCGCCGGGCATCGGCCAGGAGGGCGACGACCCCCGCACGGTCGGCCGCTCGGGCGGCCCGTACCTGTAGGGCCCCGCACTCCCGGTCCTTCAAGGACACCGCACAAGGGCCCGGCATGAGCCGGGCCCTCTCTCTTTCCACTCTCTCTTTCCGTCCCCTTCCCGCGCCGGCGGGTCAGGAAGGCGGATAGCCCGTCGAGACCTCGAGCAGGATCTCCGGCATGTCCTCCGGGTCCGCGTCCGTCCCCGCGGACGGGAACTGGTTCATGACCGTGTCCTTGCCGTACGTGTTCTCGTCGACCTCTTTGGTCTTCAGCTGCCAGCCCGCGGCCTGGAGGCACTCCTTGACCGAAGTGAGGTTCTTGAACTGGAAGTTCGGGATCCGGATCTTGTCGGGGTCGTTGTACGCCTCCTCCGGTTCCGTGCACTCCTCCTTCTCGATCGTCTTCGCCGTGTCCGGCCCCCGGTAGCCCGGCACCTCGGTCGACGACGCGGAGGTGCTGGCCTCGCCGCCCCCGCCCTTGTTTCCGCCGTCGCCGCCGTTCAGTGCGAGTGCGGCGACCAGGCCGCCGACCGCGACCAGTGCGACCACGACCGAGCCGATGATCACCGGCCTGTTGCTCCTGCCGCCGCTCGCGGGCGTCTGGCTCTGCGGCGTGATGTTGTACGGCGGCGGGGTGCTCGGGGTGGGCTGGTGCCCGTACGCGGAGTGCGGCGTCTGGTAGCCGCCCTGCTGCGGATAGCCGTACGCCGGGGAGGGCGTGGGCGCGCTGTACGGGTTCGGCGCCGGGTGGGGCTGGTACGGCGTCTGCAGACTGCTCTGGGGCGGCGCCGGAGTCGCCTGGTCGACCGGCGGGAACACCGCGGAGCCGACGCCCGCGCCGCTCTGCGTCGGTGCGCCCGGCACGATGCTCGGCGGGGCCGCCTGGAAGGACGCCGCCACGCGCAGGCACTCGTCGCGCATGGACTCGGCCGTCGGGAAGCGCTCGTTCGGGTTCTTCTTCAGCGCGCGGGCGATCAGCGCGTCCACGGCCGGCGGCAGCGCCCGGTTGATCGCAGACGCGGCCGGCGGCTCCTCCTGCACATGCGCGTACGCGATGGCCAGCGGCGAGTCCGCGTCGAACGGCAGCCGTCCGGTGACCAGTTGGAACAGCATGATGCCGACCGAGTACAGGTCGGAGCGGGCGTCCACGCCGCGGCCGAGCGCCTGCTCCGGCGAGAGGTACTGCGGGGTGCCGACGACCATGCCGGTCTGCGTCATCGACGTGACCCCGGACTGCATGGCGCGGGCGATGCCGAAGTCCATGACCTTGACCACGCCACGCTTGGTCACCATCACGTTGCCCGGCTTGATGTCCCGGTGGACCAGGCCCATCTCGTGGCTGATCTCGAGTGCCGCGAGCACGTCCGCCGTGACCTTCAGCGCCCGGTCGGCGGGCATCGCGCCGGCCCGCCGCACGTCCTCGTCGAGCACCGAGCCGAGCGGGCGGCCCTCGACGTACTCCATGACGATGTACGGCGTCGTCAGCCCGTCGAGGTCGTCCTCGCCGGTGTCGAAGACCGAGACGATGTTGGTGTGCGTGAGCTTCGCCACTGCCTGCGCCTCGCGGCGGAAGCGCTCGCGGAAGGCCTGTTCGCGGCCCAACTCGGTGTGCAGGGTCTTGATGGCGACCTGGCGGTCGAGCACGGCGTCGTAGGCGAGGTGCACCGAGGCCATGCCGCCCTGGCCGAGCAAGTCACGCAGCTGATACCGGCCACCGGCGAGTGCCCGCCCCGTGTACCGGCCCTGTGCGCCGTCCTGGCTCATGTTCCGTATCCCCCGTGGGCCTTCAGGCGCCGTTGATCGAAAGTGCTGCTCCCGGCCAAGTCTGCCCCAGGGCACCGGCACGTCAAGCTCGGTGCCCGTTCCGTGACCGTACGCGAAAGAAGCGTCGCGGAAGCGTTACAGCGGCCGTACGGCCGGTACACAGGATTTGCACGACGCGACGGCACAAGGGTTTCATGACCGGTTCGACGGCCCGTCCGTCCTGGACCGGTCCCTGTATCCATCTCGGACCGGCGGCTTGCGTGAAGGCTGTAGCGTGGCCGACGGAGACCGTGACAACACCGCGCGCACCGCGGGCAGAAACGACGGCGAGGACCGATGGCACAGCAGCAGCGCGCTCAGGGCCCGTCCGACCCCGAGGCGACTGGCGGCGGGATGTCAGATGCGCCGGAAATGTGGGGTAACGGAGGGCTTGTCGGGGACGGCCGGTACCGGCTGACCGGCAGACTCGGCCGGGGCGGCATGGCCGAGGTGTTCGCGGCCGAGGACGTGCGCCTCGGGCGCACCGTGGCGGTCAAGCTGCTGCGCGCGGACCTCGCCGAGGACCCGGTGTCCAAGGCCCGTTTCACGCGCGAGGCGCAGTCGGTGGCAGGCCTCAACCACCACGCCATCGTCGCCGTGTACGACTCCGGCGAGGACTTCGTGGGCGGCCAGTCGGTGCCGTACATCGTGATGGAGCTGGTCGAGGGCCGCACCATCCGCGATCTGCTGCACAACGCCGAGGCGCCCGGCCCGGAGCAGGCCCTGATCATCGTCTCCGGCGTCCTGGAGGCGCTCGCCTACTCGCACCAGCACGGCATCGTGCACCGCGACATCAAGCCGGCGAACGTGATCATCACGCACAACGGCGCCGTGAAGGTCATGGACTTCGGCATCGCCCGCGCCCTGCACGGGGCGTCCACGACGATGACGCAGACCGGCATGGTCATGGGCACCCCGCAGTACCTCTCCCCGGAGCAGGCGCTCGGCAAGGCCGTCGACCACCGCTCCGACCTGTACGCCACGGGCTGCCTGCTGTACGAACTGCTCGCGCTGCGCCCGCCGTTCGTCGGCGAGACCCCGCTGTCGGTGGTCTACCAGCACGTCCAGGACATCCCCACCCCGCCGTCCGAGCTCCACGAGGGTTCGCCGCCGGAGCTGGACGGCCTCGTCATGCGCTCGCTCGCCAAGGAGCCCGACGACCGCTTCCAGACCGCCGAGGAGATGCGCGGGCTCGTCCAGTACGGCCTGCAGATGCTGTACGACCAGGGCCCCCACACCGGCACCTGGAACACCGGTCCCGTCACCGCGCAGGACTCCGGGAAGACCCCGGCCATGGGCATGGCGGGCACGGCCGTGCTGCCGCACTCGGCCGAGGGCACCACACAGATCCCGCAGCCGATGATCCCGGGCCACGGTGGCCGCGACGACGGCGGTTTCGAGGGGCACGGCAACAAGGGCAGCGGCCGGGGCAAGCTGTGGATCCTCGCCGTGCTCGCGGTGATCGCCATCTCGGCCGGTGTCGCGCTGGCGCTGAACAACGGCGGGGGCGGCAAGGGCGGTAGCGGCACCACGCCGACGCCGACCAGCTCGCAGACCACCGACGAGAAGACCTCCAGCGAGCAGCCGAGCGATCGGCCGAGCGACGACTCCACGGACACGTCCACCGAGGACAGCGGCAACCCCGGCTCCGGCTGGGGCGACTACTCGCCGTCGTACACGCCGTCGGATCCCCCCTCGTACACGCCGAGTGACGAGCCCACGGACACGGACCCGACGTACACCGAGCCCACGGACCCGGAGCCTTCCGACCCCGAGCCCACGGACCCGGAGCCTTCCGACCCCGAGCCGACGGAGCCGGAGCCGACGGGTGGCACACTCGAGGGCCTGACCGGGGGCACCTCGGGCGGCTGATCCGCACTCCCCGGCGTGGCCGGGGAGTACCCCTGCGCGCGCGTGCGGGCCCACCGGGCTCCACGCGCGCGTGCCGTTGTGCGGCCGGCCCCGGCTCAGTCCACGAACGCCCCGCACACCGCGTCGTACTCGCGCGTCCACCACACCGCCAGCGCCGAGGCGGCCGGGAACTGGGGGTCGGCGCGGGTGTCGCCGCGTTCGTAGTGCCAGCGCAGCATCCAGAAGTCGTTCAGCCGCTCCCACCACACGCGGTGCACGGCCGCGGCGAGCTCCGAGGGCGTGGCCCCGGCCGCACGCCGGTACGCGCGCGCGTACGCCCGCACCTTCGGCAGGTCGAGGGTCCCGACGGGCCGTACGAAGAAGATCGCGGCGGCGCGTACGGCCTCCTCGGCGCGAGGCTGCACGCCGAGCCGGTCCCAGTCCACGATCGCTGCGGGCGCGTCTCCCCGGTAGAGCAGGTTGAACGGGTGGAAGTCGCCGTGCACCCAGCCCACCGAGCCGCCGCGCGGAGGGCGCCGGCCGGCGTGCCGCTCCAGCAGCGCGCGCCGCTCCAGGAGGCGGTGGCGGGCCAGTTCGTCGAACGAGTCGGCGGGGCGGTGCCGGCGTACGCGCGCGAGGAGGTCGTCGATGAGCTCGAAGGTGTCGGCGGGATCGGCGCTTTTCACGGGGTGGGGGCTGGTCGCCGGGGGCGTGCGCCCCTTGGGCGGCATCACGCGCTCCAGGATCGCGTGCACGGCGCCGAGCAGCGCTCCCAGGCGCGCGCACTGCCCCGCGCTCAGCTGCCCGCCGTGCCGGTGCCGGCCGTCGATCCACGGGTGCAGGGCGTACGCGTGGCCGCCCACCACCGCGACCGTGCGCCCGTCACGACCGGCCAGCGGCGGCGCCACCGGGACGCCGAGATCCGCCAGCCGCTGGGTGGCCCGGTGCCGGCGTTCGATGGCGGCGGGGTCGGCGGTGTCGGGGTCGAAATGGTGCTTCAGGAAGTAGCGGCCGCGGGTGGTGCAGAGCCGGTAGCCCCGGTTGAGCAGGCCCTGGTCGACCGGGTCGCAGGTGAGGGCGGAACCGGCGGCGTACTGGCGCAGAAGGGCGCTCAGCGGGGGCGCGTGGGGTACGGGGGGTGGTACACAAGGGCGCGGCACGCGGCAGATGCTAGGGCACGTGCCGGGCGTGTGAGCTGGGCGTTGTCACAGGAAGTCGCCGACGGTCGCTTTCGGTCACAAGTGCAGTCCAAGTGCGTTTCGCGAGTCATGGGTGCGGCCTCCGGGGGCAGCTCGTGCCGCGGTCGGCGGTTCGGGGGACGTGCTCCGGAAGGCGGCTCCGGCGGGCGCTCCGAGGACGGAGCACGGTCGCTCGCGAGCCCGGTCACAAACGGACCCCAAACGCTGTCAGTGTTTCCCGCCCTGCATTCGCGCCACGTATGCCGCCGCCTGCGAACGCCTCTGCATTCCGAGTTTGGCGAGCAGGCCCGAAACGTAATTCTTGATCGTTTTCTCGGCGAGATGCAGTTCCCCGCCGATCTGCCGGTTGGTGAGCCCCTCACCGATCAGATCGAGTATCCGGCGCTCCTGACCGGTCAGCCGCGCGAGCCGCTCGTCGTCCTCGGTGCCGCTGCCACCGTCGCGCAGGCGCTCCAGGACCCGGGCCTTCGCCACGGGGTCCAGCAGTGACTTCCCGGCCGCGACGTCCCGCACGGCCGACAGCAGCTCCGCGCCCCGGACGGCCTTCAGGACGTACCCGGAGGCGCCCGCCACGATCGCGTCGAAGAGGGCCTCGTCGTCGGCGAACGACGTCAGCATCAGACACCGGACGGTGTCGTCCCGGGAGCGGATCTCGCGGCACACCTCGACACCGCTGCCGTCCGGGAGGCGCACGTCGAGCACCGCGACGTCCGGACGGGTCGCCGGAATGCGCACCAGCGCGCCGGCCGCCGTGCCGGCCTCGCCGACCACCTCGATGTCGCCCTCGACCGAGAGGAGCTCGTGCACGCCACGCCGGACGACCTCATGGTCGTCGAGCAGAAATACCCGTATTTTTCGGTTTTCGCGCACGAGGTCAGTCTCACATACAGCTCTTCCCGAGAGCTGGGTGAGCGGGATAACGTGCCGGTGTTCCGGCCCCCTGCAAGGCTGTGACCAGGCCCCCTTCCCGGCTTTTCGATTTACTTGGATTTCCAAGCAAAAACGCAGGTCAGGAAGGGTTTCACAGAAATGTGGAGCACTGGGTAACGTGACCGTTGCAGGGCGCTCGCCGGGGCACCTGTCACGCCTGTTCCGGCCGAGCGGCACCCACCCCGTGCACGGGAACGGAACAGGTGAGCCGCACTGGCTTTCCCGGCAATCCCGGGGGCCGGACCGACGGAGGAGCACACGTGACCGTGGAGAGCACTGCCGCGCGCAAGCCGCGACGCAGCGCCGGAGGCAAAGCCGGCACCAAGCGCACCACCCGCAACACCGCCCAGGACACCGACCCTGAGCTCGTACAGCTTCTGACGCCCGAGGGCGAGCGCGTCAAGAACGCCGAGTACGAGCGGTACGTGGACGGCATCACCCCCGACGAGCTCCGCGGCCTCTACCGCGACATGGTGCTCACCCGTCGCTTCGACGCCGAGGCCACCGCCCTGCAGCGCCAGGGCGAGCTGGGCCTGTGGGCCTCCCTGCTCGGCCAGGAGGCCGCCCAGATCGGCTCCGGCCGCGCCACCCGCGAGGACGACTACGTCTTCCCGACCTACCGCGAGCACGGCGTCGCCTGGTGCCGTGGGGTCGACCCGACCAACCTGCTCGGCATGTTCCGCGGCGTGAACAACGGCGGCTGGGACCCGAACGGCAACAACTTCCACCTCTACACGATCGTCATCGGCTCCCAGACGCTGCACGCCACCGGCTACGCGATGGGCGTCGCCAAGGACGGGGCGGACTCGGCCGTCATCGCCTACTTCGGCGACGGCGCCTCCAGCCAGGGCGATGTCGCTGAATCGTTCACCTTCTCCGCGGTCTACAACGCCCCCGTGGTGTTCTTCTGCCAGAACAACCAGTGGGCGATCTCCGAGCCCACCGAGAAGCAGACCCGCGTGCCCCTGTACCAGCGCGCCCGCGGCTACGGCTTCCCGGGCGTCCGCGTCGACGGCAACGACGTGCTGGCCTGTCTCGCGGTCACCAAGTGGGCACTGGAGCGGGCGCGCAGCGGCGAGGGCCCGACGCTGGTCGAGGCGTACACGTACCGCATGGGCGCGCACACCACCTCCGACGACCCGACGCGCTACCGGCACGACGACGAGCGCGCCGCCTGGGAGGCGAAGGACCCGATCCTGCGCCTGCGCCGCCACCTGGAGGCCGCAAACCACGCGGACGAGGGATTCTTCGCGGAACTGGAGGCGGAGAGCGAGGCGTTGGGCAGGCGAGTGCGCGAAGCGGTCCGCGCGATGCCCGACCCGGACCGTTTCGCCATCTTCGAGAACGTGTACGCGGACGGGCACGCGCTCGTCGACGAGGAGCGAGCCCAGTTCGCCGCCTACCAGGCGTCGTTCGCGGACGTAGAGGGGGTCTGAACATGGCTGTGGAGAAGATGGCCCTGGCCAAGGCGATCAACGAGTCGCTGCGGCACGCCCTGGAGGCCGACCCCAAGGTCGTCGTCATGGGCGAGGACGTCGGCAAGCTCGGCGGCGTGTTCCGCGTGACCGACGGCCTGCAGAAGGACTTCGGCGAGAGCCGCGTCATCGACACCCCGCTCGCCGAGTCCGGCATCGTCGGCACGGCGATCGGCCTGGCCCTGCGCGGGTACCGCCCCGTCGTCGAGATCCAGTTCGACGGCTTCGTCTTCCCGGCGTACGACCAGATCGTCACGCAGCTCGCCAAGATGCACGCGCGCTCGCTGGGCAAGGTCAAGCTCCCGGTCGTCGTCCGCATCCCCTACGGCGGCGGCATCGGCGCGGTCGAGCACCACTCGGAGTCCCCCGAGTCGCTCTTCGCGCACGTGGCGGGCCTGAAGATCGTCTCCCCGTCGAACTCCTCGGACGCCTACTGGATGATGCAGCAGGCCATCCAGAGCGACGACCCGGTGATCTTCTTCGAACCCAAGCGGCGCTACTGGGACAAGGGCGAGGTCAGCACGGAGGCCATCCCCGGCCCACTGCACAAGGCGCGCGTCACCCGTGAGGGCACCGACCTCACCCTCGCCGCCTACGGCCCGATGGTGAAGCTCTGCCACGAGGTCGCGGACGCGGCCGCCGAGGAGGGCAGGTCCCTGGAGGTCCTCGACCTGCGCTCGATCTCCCCCCTCGACTTCGACTCCCTCCAGGCGTCGGTCGAGAAGACCCGCCGCCTGGTCGTCGTCCACGAGGCGCCGGTGTTCTTCGGTTCCGGCGCGGAGATCGCCGCCCGGATCACCGAGCGCTGCTTCTACCACCTGGAGGCACCCGTGCTCAGGGTCGGCGGCTACCACGCCCCCTACCCGCCGGCCCGCCTGGAGGAGGAGTACCTGCCCGGCCTGGACCGGGTGCTGGACGCCGTCGACCGCTCGCTGGCGTACTGAGGAGAGGGCCGTGACGACGATGACGGAAGCTTCCGTGCGTGAGTTCAAGATGCCCGACGTGGGCGAGGGCCTGACCGAGGCCGAGATCCTCAAGTGGTACGTCCAGCCCGGCGACACGGTCACCGACGGCCAGGTGGTGTGCGAGGTCGAGACGGCCAAGGCGGCCGTCGAGCTGCCGATCCCGTACGACGGTGTCGTGCGCGCACTGCACTTCCCCGAGGGCACCACGGTCGACGTCGGCACGTCGATCATCGCGGTGGACGTGAGCGGCGGCGCGGCACCGGCGCCCGAGGCGCCCGCCGAGCCGGCTGAGGAGCCGAAGCCGGAGGGCCGCCAGCCGGTGCTGGTGGGCTACGGCGTGTCCACCTCCGCCACCAAGCGCCGCCCGCGCAAGGGCCCCGAGGTCCCTGTGCAGCAGGTCGCGGCCGCCGTCCAGGCCGAGCTCAACGGTCACGGCGCGCCGGCCCCGGCGGCCGGCATCCCGTCGGGACAGCAGCGTCCCCTCGCCAAACCGCCGGTGCGCAAGCTGGCCAAGGACCTCGGCGTCGACCTGACGGTGGTCGTGCCGACCGGCCCGGACGGCATCATCACGCGCGAGGACGTGCACGCGGCGGCGGCCCCCGCCCCCGCGCCGGTCGCGGAGCCGGTGGCGGCGGCTCCCGCACCCGTGGCGGCTGCGCCCGCGCTGGACGCGGCGGCCCGCGAGACGCGCGTCCCGGTCAAGGGCGTCCGCAAGGCCACCGCCGCCGCGATGGTCGGCTCGGCCTTCACCGCGCCGCATGTCACCGAGTTCGTGACGGTCGACGTGACGCGCACGATGAAGCTGGTCGAGGAGCTGAAGGAGGACAAGGAGTTCGCGGGCCTGCGCGTGAACCCCCTCCTCCTCGTCTGCAAGGCGCTCCTGGTCGCGATCAAGCGCAACCCCGACGTCAACGCGTCCTGGGACGAGGCCAGCCAGGAGATCGTGCTCAAGCACTACGTCAACCTGGGCATCGCGGCGGCGACCCCGCGCGGTCTGATCGTGCCGAACATCAAGGACGCGCACGACAAGACCCTCCCGCAGCTGGCCGCGTCCCTCGGCGAGCTGGTCGCCACGGCCCGGGAGGGCAAGACCTCCCCGTCGGCGATGCAGGGCGGCACGGTGACCATCACCAACGTCGGCGTCTTCGGCGTCGACACCGGCACGCCGATCCTCAACCCCGGCGAGTCCGCGATCCTCGCGGTCGGCGCGATCAAGCTCCAGCCGTGGGTCCACAAGGGCAAGGTCAAGCCGAGGCAGGTCACCACGCTGGCCCTCTCGTTCGACCACCGCCTGGTCGACGGCGAGCTGGGCTCCAAGGTCCTGGCGGACGTGGCGGCGATCCTGGAACAGCCGAAGCGGTTGATCACCTGGGCGTGACACCGGCTGTGGGCCGCAGGGCACGACGCGGTACGGCATGACGGAGGGCGGGAGCCACACACCCCATGGGGTGATGCGGCTCCCGCCCTCGTCGTGGTGCGGTGCCGTCAGCCCAGGCGGGCGAAGCCGTAGCTCAGGAGCTTCTTCGCGTCCGCCTCGCGCTGGGCCGCCGAGGTGGAGGTCAGGACCGTGCCGATGACGGTCTTGCCGTTGCGGGTGGCGGCGAAGACCAGGCAGTACTTGGCGATGCTGCCGGAGCCGGTCTTCACGCCGATGGCGCCGCTGTAGTTGCTGAGCAGCGTGTTGGTGTTGGTCCACGTGTAGTAGCGGTAGCCGCCGCTCTTCGTGGTGACCTTCTGCTTCGTCGTCTTCGTCTTGACGAGCGCGCGGAAGGTGGCGCTCTTCATCGCGTTGCCGGCGAGCTTCGTCAGGTCGCGCGGCGTCGAGTAGTTCGAGCCGTTGCTGATGCCGTCGAACGAGTCGAACTTGGTCTTCGTCATGCCGAGCGAGCGGGCCGTGCTGTTCATCTTGCCGATGAACGACTTCACGCGCGCGGCCCGTGACGAGCCGGTGCCGAACTTGTCGGCGAGCGCGTAGGCGGCGTCACAGCCGGACGGCAGCATCAGCCCGTAGAGCAGCTGACGGACGGTCACCTTGTCGCCGACGATCAGGCGGGCGGACGAGGCGTTCTTCGAGACGATGTAGTCGCTGTACGCCTTCTGGACCGTGACCTTGGCGTCCAGGTCCAGATTCGGCTGGGACAGCACGACCTTGGCAGTCATGATCTTGGTGGTGGAGCCGGTGGCGCGCGTGGTGTTCGCGTACTTGTCGAACAGGGTCCTGCCGGTGGCGTTGTCCATGATGTAGCCGCCCTTGGCCACGATCGTGGGCGCGGCGACGGCCTGCGCGGGTGCCGCGGTGAGGGCTCCGGTGGTGAACACGGCGCCGGCCGTCGCGGTGACGGCGACGGCTCTGCGGATACGGATGCCCTTGATGCCGGTTATCAACTGAGATACCCCGAATACGTCGAATGCCCCTATGAAGCGGCCGAGTTGAACGGGAGCACAGGAGGCCGCATGGGTGTGACACGTAAGTAGCACGAATGGTTGTGCTGGATGCGAATGGTTGTGCGGGAGAGGGGCCGGGTCGGTGACTTCCGGGTCCGCATGGTGGACTGGCCCACCCATGCGTACGTGTTGTATCTATCCTGTCGGCATGACCCTGGCCGCCGTGAAGCAACCCCCTGCCGCCGACCGTGTCTACACGCACGTCAAGCAAGGCGTCCTGGACCGCCGATACGAAGGCGGCACCCTCCTCACCGAGGGCGAACTGGCCGATGCCGTGGGGGTGTCGAGGACACCCGTGCGCGAGGCGCTGCTCCGGCTGGAGGCCGAGGGGCTGATCAAGCTCTATCCGAAGAAGGGCGCCCTCGTCCTGCCGGTCTCCGCCCAGGAGATCGCGGACGTCGTCGAGACCCGCCTGCTCGTGGAGGAACACGCGGCGCGCAAGGCCGTACCCGCGCCCTCCGGGCTCATCGCGCGCCTCGAAGAGCTTCTGGAACGGCAGCGGGAGCAGGCCGCCGCCGGGGACCTGGCCGGCGCCGCCGTCACCGACCGCAGCTTCCACGCCGAGATCGTCCGCAGCGGCGGGAACGAGATCCTCTCCCGGCTCTACGACCAGCTGCGCGACCGGCAGTTGCGGATGGGTGTCGCCGTCATGCACTCCCACCCCGACCGGATCGCCAAGACGCTCGCGGAGCACCAGGACATCCTGGACGCGTTGCGCTCCGGCGACCCCGACGCGGCCGTCGGCGTGGTCCACCGGCACATCGGCTGGTTCTCGCACCTCGCGCGGGGTGAGGTGCGATGAGCTCCGCGTCGGTCTCCCTGCCCGGCGATCCTCCCGGCGGGCGGCGCGCCGTCGCCGTCTGGGGCACAGGCGTCTCGGTCTACTTCGTCGCCGTCATCTTCCGTACGTCGCTGGGGGTCGCCGGCCTCGACGCCGCCGACCGGTTCGGCGTGGGCGCCTCCGCGCTGTCGACGTTCTCGATCCTCCAGCTGCTGGTCTACGCCGGCATGCAGATACCCGTCGGCCTGCTCGTCGACCGGCTCGGCACCAAGAAGGTGCTGGGCCTGGGCGTCGTGCTGTTCACGGCCGGGCAGCTGGGCTTCGCGTTCTCCCCGACCTACGGCATGGCGCTCGCCTCGCGCGCCCTGCTGGGATGCGGGGACGCCATGACGTTCATCAGTGTGCTGCGGCTCGGCAGCCGCTGGTTCCCGGCCCGGCGCGGCCCGCTGATCGCGCAGCTCGCCGGTCTCGCCGGCATGGCGGGCAACCTGGTCTCCACCCTCGTACTGGCCCGGCTGCTGCACGGCATCGGCTGGACGGCCGCGTTCGCGGGCAGCGCGCTCGCCGGGGCCTTGGTCTTCGTACTGCTCCTGTTGTTCCTGAAGGATCACCCACAGGGGCACGAGCCGGAACCGGTTCCGCACATGGGGGCCGCGTACGTACGACGGCAGATCGCCGCGTCCTGGCGGGAGCCGGGAACCCGGCTGGGCCTGTGGGTGCACTTCACGACCCAGTTCCCGGCGATGGTGTTCCTGCTGCTGTGGGGCCTGCCGTTCCTGGTCGAGGCACAGGGGCTGTCCCGGGCCACGGCCGGTGAACTGCTCACCCTCGTCGTGCTGTCGAACATGGCGGTCGGGCTCGTCTACGGCCAGATCGTCGCCCGCCATCACGGGGCACGGCTGCCGCTCGCGCTCGGTACGGTGGCGGCGACGTCGTTGCTCTGGGCCGCGACGGTGTACTACCCGGCCGACCGGGCGCCGATGTGGCTGCTGATCGTGTTGTGCGCGGTGCTCGGCGCCTGCGGACCCGCCTCGATGATCGGGTTCGACTTCGCCCGGCCGGCGAATCCGCCCGAGCGGCAGGGGACGGCGTCCGGGATCACCAACATGGGCGGATTCGTCGCCTCGATGACCACGCTGCTCGCGGTGGGCGCGCTGCTGGACGCGACCGGGGACGACTACACGGTGGCCTTCTCGTCCGTTTTCGTGCTGCAGGCGCTGGGTCTGACGCAGGTGCTGCGGCTGCGGAAGCAGGCGGCGCGGCGGGAGCGGGAGCGGCTGGTGGCCAGCCGGGTGGAGACGGTGCACGTCCCCGCGTAGGCCTCCGGTGTCACGCGTCGGGCGTGCGGCGTGCGGCGTCCGGCGCCCGGTGCTTGGCGTTCGGTGTCCGCCAGGGTGCCGGGGCTTCCGTGAGCGAACCGGGGCCCCTGTGAGCGTGCCGGGGGCTGCCGCCCCCGGATCCACGCTCCGCGTCACGCTACTGCGTCACCGTGAAGTTCCGCAGGATCGCCGCCGACAGGTCCGCGTCACCTTCCACCTTGATGCGGTCCGCGGCCGCCTCGGGCGTGATGCGGCCGCAGGCCAGGCGCACGTAGGTCTCCCAGTCGAGGGTCAGGGCGGCGGCGGGACCGAGGGCAGGGGCCGTTTCGAGGGTGCCGCGGCCCTGGATGTCGACGCGGATGGTGCGCAGGAACTCGACGGGGCCGTGCACGTCGAAGACCACGGCCGAGCTGCGCGGCGCGTTCGCCTTGGCGGCGACGACCTCCGGGAGCTCGGCCAGCAGGACGTCGCGGGCGATGTGGGCGCCGGGGGAGTCGAGGTTGCCGGGGCGGCCGAGGGCGGCGCGCAGGTCCTGCTCGTGCGCCCACACGGCGAAGGCGTGGCCCCGCATCGACTCCTCCAGCGTGAGCTCGGTGCCGAGCGGGCCGCGCACCTTGGTGCCGGGGTCGCGGGACTCGCCGCGCAGCTGCCGGTTGCGCCGGATGATCGTGTACTCCAGCTCGGAGGTCATCTCGGGCGCCGTGTGGTGACGGCGCACGTCCACCTGCATCTCCATGTAACGCTGGTGGTCGTTGGTGACGTGGAACAGGTCGCGCGGGAGCGTGTGGATCGGGCGCGGGTCGCCGAGCATCTCGCAGTCCAGGCCGATCACATGCGAGACGATGTCCCGCACCGACCAGCCCGGGCAGGGGGTCCGCCGGTTCCACTCGCCCTCCACAAGGGGCTGCACCAGCTCGGATATCGCTTCGATGGAGTGGGTCCAGGCGTCGGCGTAGGGCTGGAGGGTGGGATGCAGACTCACGGAACGGGACCCCTCGGCGGTCGGTACACGGGCAGGTTGTGGCGGCGGTGCCAGTGGGAGGTGGCTGCACTCGGCGGGTGTCTCGGAACGCTAAGTTACGCTGCTGTGAGGCACCCCGGCAGTGCTTTGGTGTGACGATCGTAGGCCTGTGTGGACGGCTCGAACGCCAGGACGGTGGTAGTGTGCGCGCCTCTTTGATCCAGATCGCCGTAGACGAGGGCGAATCGGTCGCCGACCGTCGACAGCGAGCGTTCTCTCTGGTACGGCAGCAGGCCGGCACCGATCTCGTGGTGCTGCCCGAGCTGTGGACGACGGGTGCCTTCGCCTACGAGGACTTCGGCCGGGAGGCCGAGCCGCTCGAAGGGCCGACGTACGAGGCCATGGCCAAGGCCGCGAGCGACACGGGCGTGTGGCTGCACGCGGGTTCGATTCCGGAGCGGGACCCGGAGGGGCCCCTCTACAACACCTCGCTCGTCTTCTCTCCTTCCGGTGATCTCGTCGCCGCCTACCGCAAGATCCATCGCTTCGGCTTCGACAAGGGTGAGGCCGTGCTGATGGGCGCGGGCGACGACCTGGTGACGGTCCGCCTTCCGGGCGCGACGACGCTGGGTCTGGCCACCTGCTACGACCTCCGGTTCCCCGAGCTGTTCCGTGGGCTCGTCGACGCGGGCGCCGAGACCCTGGTGGTCCCGGCGGGGTGGCCGGAACGCCGGCGCTCCCACTGGACGCTGCTGGCTCAGGCGCGGGCGGTGGAGAACCAGGCATACGTCCTTGCGTGTGGAACGGCCGGGACGCACGCGGGAGTTCCACAGGCCGGTCACTCGATCGTGGTCGATCCGTGGGGCGAGGTGCTGGCGCAGGCCGGCGCGGACGAGGAGGTCCTCACGGTGGAACTCGACCCCGGGAAGGTGGCGGCGACCAGGGAGCAGTTCCCGGCGCTGAAGGACCGGGTGCTGGGCCTGCAGCGGCCCCGCCGCTGAGACGGCCCACAGCCCTTGGGGCCTGCCCGGCGGATCCTCTCGCAGAGCCGGTGGCCGGCCCGCCGGCCGGGTCAGAGCCCGGCACCCGTGCGGCGCAGTACCCGCAGGGAACCCGTCTCCGACACCTCGGTGAACGCCCCCGACGCGAGCGCCCGCACATAGATCCGGTACGGCGCCTGGCCGGTGAACTCGTCCTCCGGGTCCGGGAAGACGTCGTGGATGACGAGCAGTCCGCCCTCGGTGACATGCGGGGCCCAGCCCTCGTAGTCGGCGTTCGCGTGCTCGTCGGTGTGGCCGCCGTCGACGAAGACCAGTCCGAGGGGCGTGCCCCAGACCCGCGCGATCTGCGGGGAGCGGCCGACGAGCGCCACCACGTACTCCTCCAGGCCCGCCCGGTGCAGGGTGCGGCGGAAGGTCGGCAAGGTGTCCATCAGGCCGAGTTCGGCGTCCACCGTCTGCGGGTCGTGGTAGTCCCAGCCCGGCTGCTGCTCCTCGCTGCCGCGGTGGTGGTCGACGGTGAGCGCGGTGACGCCGGCCGCGCGGGCCGCGTCGGCGAGCAGGATCGTGGAACGCCCGCAGTACGTGCCGACCTCCAGCAGCGGCAGCCCGAGCCGCCCCGCCTCGACGGCCGCCCCGTACAGCGCGAGCCCCTCGTCCACGGGCATGAACCCCTTGGCCGCCTCGAACGCGGCGAGGATCTCGGGTTTGGGGGCCGGCGTCATGGGCGGGGGCCTTCCGGTCGTACGTGCGTCTGGGCCGCCCATGCTGCCGTACCCCCCGGCCGGCACGCGACCAGGGGTATGGAGGTGGACCGGCTGGTCCGGGTGCAGTTCGGCCGCCGCGCCGTTGGCGAAGAACCTGCCCGCGCTCCAGGTCAGGCCGCCGTCGGAGCGCGTGGCCGTCGCCGCGCGCGGCCGGGTGGCGACGCCGGCGGCCACCGCCAGGAGTGGCGTCCGTAGGCCACCGAAGAGACACGCTCTAGTCGTCCTCCCGCTCCTTGTCCGCCAGATGGATCACGCACACCGTCACCGCGATCAGCAGCGCCGGATCCGCGTCGTCCCGGACGACGTCCACGCCGTACGTCTCCCGGACGTGCAGGAAGCGCCGGGAGATCACGGCGAGGAGCTCACCGTCGTACTCGATGGCGAACTCACGGTCGAGGATCTTGCCGCTGACGTCGAGCTCGGTGCCGTCGACCAGGACCACCTTGTAGTGGTTGCGCAGCAGCGACAGCCGCTTGCGCCGGATGCGGGCCAGCGGCTCGCCGCCCTGCTCGATCAGCATGGTGTCCCGCAGGGCGAACATCTTCTGCCGGATGTCGGCCAGCACCCGCCCCTGGGTGTCCTTCAGTTCGAAGGTGTCGCGCAGCCGCATCGCCTTGCCGTCGACGAGGTAGGCCTTGTTGCCCCTGTCGTCCTCGATCCAGTAGTCGTCACCGAGGCCGAGGAGCCGTTCGCGCACGAGGAATCTCATGCCATGACCGCTTCCCCCGCGGCCGGTCCGAAACGCCGCCGGTAGGCCGACGGGCTGAGGCCGGTCTCACGCCGCAGCCGCGCCCGCAGGTTCGCCGCCGTGCCCAGCCCGCTGCGCGCGGCCACCACGTCCAGCCGCTCCTCGCCGCGCTCGATGAGCCGGCACGCCAGGGCCACCCGCTCCCCGGTCAGCCACGCCAGCGGGGTCGTACCGAGCTGGGCGCGAAAGCGCCGGTACAGGGTCGCCGGGGACACCGCCGCGCGCGCGGCGAGGTCCGCCACGGTCAGCGGCTCGCCCAGCCGCCCCTGCGCCCATGCCAGCAGCGGCCCCAGGGACTCCTCGGGCACCTGGGGCAGCGGGCGTTCCACGAACTGCTTCTGACCGCCGTCCCGGTGCGCGGCGAACACCAGGCGCCGCGAGACGGCGTTGGCGACCTCGGCGCCGTGGTCACGCCGTACGACGTGCAGGCCCAGGTCCAGCGCCGAGGCGCTGCCGGACGCGGTCAGGATGTCGCCGTCGTCCACGAACAGCACGTCCGGCTCCAGCCGCACCCTCGGAAACCTCGCCCGGAACGACTCCGCCCACATCCAGTGGCACGCCGCCCGCCGCCCGTCCAGCAGCCCCGCCTCCGCGAGGGTGAACGCGCCCGAGCAGAAGCCCACCAGCCGGGCCCCACGCGCGTGTGCCCGGCGTACTGCCTGAAGCACCGCTTCCGCGCGCGGGGCGGCGGTGTCCGGACGGTTCGGCACGATCAGGGTGTCCGCCTCCTCGGCGGCCTCCAGCCCGGCCACGCCGGTCAGCGTGAAGAAGCCGTCCCGCATCCGGGTGTGAGGTCCGGCCGCGCACAGCCGGAAGTCGTACAGCTCCCGCCCCAGCTCGGGCCGGCGCAGTCCGAAGACCTCGATCGCGCAACTCATCTCGAACGGGTTGGAGTTGTCGTCGACGATCAGGACGACACGGTGCGCTCCCGCGGACTGAGAGGATTCTTGCGGCATGTGCGATTCCTAGCACTCGTCCGGGTACGGCGCCACAGCCGACGATGGGCCCCATGGAACCCATCGCCCTGGACGAGGCCCTCGCATCCTTCACCGACCGGTGGAGCCCCCGGATCGTCACCGCCGTCAACGACTACGACGTACGCGTCGCGAAGGCCGAGGGCGAGCACGTCTGGCACACGCACGATCACACCGACGAGTTCTTCCTGGTCGTCGAGGGAGAGCTGCACATCGCCCTGCGGGAGGCCGGCGGCGAGCGCACGGTCGTCCTGCCCAAGGGCTCACTGTTCACCGTCCCACGCGGTACCGAGCACAAGCCGTACGCCCCCGTCCCCACCGCGATCCTCCTGTTCGAGCCGACCGGCACCCGCACCGTCGGCGACCGCCACGACGACATCCCGGCCCACGTGGACGCCACGACGGGCCACGCCCTGGGGTGACTGTGGGTCGCGGGACCGGGGGGGCGCGTGACTGTCAGTGGCGGGTGGCACTCTTGAACCATGACCGATCCCGCCCCCGCCCCGAGCCGCCGCCGCGCCCGTGTCCGCGCCCCCGAGCTGACCGGCAAGGGCGGCTGGCTGAACACCGGCGGAAAGCAGTACAGCCTCGCTGACCTGCGAGGACGCGTGGTGATCCTCGATTTCTGGACCTTCTGCTGTATCAACTGCCTGCACGTCGTGGACGAGCTGCGGGAGCTGGAGGCCAAGCATCGGGACACCGTGGTGGTCATCGGGGTGCACTCGCCGAAGTTCGTGCACGAGGCCGACCACGCGGCGGTGGCGGACGCCGTGGAGCGGTACGGGGTGGAGCACCCGGTGCTCGACGACCCCGAGCTCGGCACCTGGAAGCAGTACGCGGTGCGCGCCTGGCCGACGCTGGTGGTGATCGACCCCGAGGGGTACGTCGTCGCCCAGCACGCCGGTGAGGGGCATGTGCACGCCATCGAGCGGCTGGTGACCGAGCTGGAGGCGGAGCACGCCGCGAAGGGCACCCTGCGGCGGGGTGACGGGCCGTACGTGGCGCCGGAGCCGGAGCCGACGGTGCTGCGGTTCCCGGGCAAGGCGCTGCTCATGCCCGGCGGGACGTTCCTGGTCAGCGACACGACCCGGCATCAGCTGGTGGAGCTGGCGCAGGACGGGGAGAGCGTGGTCCGGCGGATCGGTTCCGGCGCGCGCGGGTTCGCCGACGGTACGGGCGGGGCGGCGTCCTTCAACGAGCCGCAGGGCCTCGCCCTCCTCGACGACGGCTCGGTCGTGGTCGCCGACACCGTCAATCACGCCCTGCGCCGCCTGGATCCCGCCTCCGGCGAGGTCCGCACGCTGGCCGGGACGGGCAGGCAGTGGATGCGGGGCGACGCCACGTCGGGTCCGGCGCGGGCGGTGAACCTCTCCTCGCCCTGGGACGTCGCCGTCTTCGGCGGCCGGGTGTGGATCGCCATGGCCGGGGTGCACCAGCTCTGGGCTTACGACCCTGCGGGCGGCGGCGTCGCCGTCGCGGCCGGCACCACCGACGAGGGGCTGGTCGACGGTCCCGGCACCGAGGCCTGGTTCGCCCAGCCGTCGGGCCTCGCGGCGACGCCCGAGCGGCTGTGGCTGGCGGACTCGGAGACGAGCGCCCTGCGCTGGGTGGATCTCGACGGCACCGTGCACACCGCCGTCGGCACGGGGCTGTTCGACTTCGGTCACCGCGACGGGCCGGCCGGTCAGGCCCTGCTCCAGCACCCGCTGGGCGTGACGGCCCTGCCCGACGGCTCGGTGGCCGTCAGCGACACCTACAACCACGCCCTGCGCCGCTTCGACCCGGCGACCGGTGAAGTCACCACCCTGGCCACGGATCTGCGCGAGCCGAGCGACGCGGTGCTGGCCGGTGACGACATCGTCGTCGTGGAGTCGGCCAGGCACCGCCTGACCCGGCTGCGGCTGCCGGAGGACGCGGTCCGCGTCGAGGCGGTCGCCCACCGCACGCAGCGGGCGGCCACGGAAGTCGCCTCCGGGCGGCTCCAGCTGGACGTGATCTTCGAGGCGCCCGCGGGCCAGAAGCTCGACACGCGCTACGGCCCCTCGACCCGCCTGCTGGTCTCGTCGACGCCTCCGGAGCTGCTGAAGCACGGCGAGGGCACGGGCACGGAGCTGTCCCGCGCCCTGGAGCTGGACCCCTCCGTGCCGGAGGGTGTCCTGCACGTCTCCGCGACGGCGGCGTCCTGCGACGACGACCCCGCAAACGATTACCCCGCGTGCCACGTCCACCAGCAGGACTGGGGCGTGCCGGTCCGTCTCACCGAGCGGGGGACGGACCGCCTGCCTCTCGTCCTGGCCGGTCTGGACGCCTGAGTCCGCGACGCCCGGCCTCGTGGGCCGTCACACGCCGTACCCGTCGCTGTAGCCGTCGCGCCGGGGGTGCCGCTCCTCCTGCACGACCGGCTGCGAGGGCGGCACCACGACACGGCGCCGCCGCGCGATGCTGCTGAACGTGGTGACCCCGATCAGCCCGACGATCATCAGGATGACGCCGACCAGATCGAGATTGACACCCTCCATGTTCCAGTCCGTGGCGAACGTGAGGATGGCTCCCACGGCGATGAGGATGATGCACCCGCCGAGGCCCATGAGTGTTGCCTCCCTGTTCCGGTCCGGTGATTCCGGAGCTTCCGGTGGGATTCGGGTACCCGCGCCCCCGGAATGCAGTCCTCACCTCCCGTCAACTCATGTGCCACGGAGGGCTGCTCAGTCCTCCAGGAACGCCACCAGCGCGCGCGTCAGCAGGCCGGGGTCCTCCGCGCCGCACAGTTCGCGGGCGCTGTGCATCGACAGGATCGCCACACCGATGTCCACCGTGCGGATGCCGTGCCGGGCCGCCGTGATGGGGCCGATGGTCGTGCCGCAGGGCATGGAGTTGTTGGAGACGAAGGACTGGAAGGGCACTTGGGCCTTCTCGCAGGCCGCCGCCCAGACCGCGCGGCCCGAACCGTCCGTCGCGTAGCGGTTGTTGACGTTGACCTTGAGGATGGGGCCGCCGTTGACGCGGGGGTGGTGGGTGGGGTCGTGGCGTTCGGCGTAGTTGGGGTGCACCGCGTGGCCCGTGTCGGAGGAGAGGCAGACGGTGGCGGCGAAGGCGCGGGCCCGGTCCTCGTACGAGCCGCCGCGGGCGAAGACCGAGCGCTCCAGGACGCCGCCGAGCAGCGGGCCGTCGGCGCCCGTGTCGGACTGGGAGCCGTTCTCCTCGTGGTCGAAGGCGGCGAGCACGGGGATGGCGGCCGGTTCCGCACCGCCGGTCGCGGCGGCGGTCAGCGCGGCCACGCCCGCGTGCACGGAGAGCAGGTTGTCCAGGCGCGGCCCGGCCATCAGCTCCTGGTCGCGGCCCAGGTACGCGGGCGGCTCGACGGAGTGCACCATCAGGTCCCAGCCGGTCACCTCGCCCCGGCCGATGCCCGACTCCGCCTCCAGGAAGGCGATCAGGTCGCCGTCGCGCACGTCGTTGCCGAGGCCCCAGATGGGCTGAAGGTGCCGCTGCTTGTCGAGCTTGAGGCCTTCGGAGGACACCGAGCGGTCCAGGTGGATCGCCAGTTGCGGCACCCTCAGCAGCGGCCGGTCGATGTTCACCAGCCGCGTCGTGCCGTCGCGCAGCGTCAGCCGGCCGGCGAGGCCGAGGTCGCGGTCCAGCCAGGAGTTCAGCAGCGGCCCGCCGTAGATCTCCACGGCGACCTGGCGCCAGCCGTGCGCCCCGGTGTCGGGCAGCGGCTTGACGCGCAGGTTGGGGGAGTCGGTGTGCGCGCCAATGATCCGGAACGGGGTGTGCGGCGCGGCGCCCTGAGGGACGTACCACGCCACGATCGCGCCACCGCGCAGCACGAACCTGCCGCCGCTCGTCCCGCCCCAGGCGTCCGTCTCCGCGACCTGCCGGAAGCCCGCCTTCTCCAGCCGCTCGGCGGCGTTCGCCACGGCGTGGTACGGCGAGGGGCTCGCCGCCAGGAAGGACATGAGGTCGTCGGTGTGGCCGCGGTCGAAGCGGGAGGGTTCGCTCATGGGGTTCACCTTAACGACGTACGAGGGCCCGCTCCCCCTGGCCGGGAGCGGGCCCTCGTAAGGACGCTGTGGAAATCGCGGTGCCGGTGGGCGGGGCCGGTCAGAAGGCCGCTTCGTCCAGCTCCATCAGGTCCAGTTCCACGCCCTGGGCGATCTTGCGGGCCAGGGTCACGCCGGGCAGGACCTCGGCCGCGAAGAACTTCGCCGCCGCGATCTTGCCGGCGTAGAAGGCCTTGTCCCTGGCGGTGGCCGACTCCAGCTTCTCGGCGGCGACCGCGGCGCCCTTGATCAGCAGGTAGCCGACGATCACGTCACCGGAGGCCATGAGCAGGCGGGTGGTGTTCAGGCCCACCTTGTAGATGTTCTTGACGTCCTGCTCGGTGGCCGCGAGGTCGGTCAGCATCAGGCCGACGATCGCCTCCAGCTCGACGGCCGCCTTGGCGAGGTGCTCACGGGCGCCGGCCAGGTCCTCGCCGCCGGTGCCGAGCGCCAGGAACTTCTTGATGTCCTCGGCGAGGGAGTTCAGTGCCGCGCCCTGGTTGCGGACGATCTTCCGGAAGAAGAAGTCCTGGCCCTGGATCGCGGTGGTGCCCTCGTAGAGGGTGTCGATCTTGGCGTCCCGGATGTACTGCTCGATCGGGTACTCCTGCAGGAAGCCGGAGCCGCCGAAGGTCTGCAGCGACTGGGCGAGCTGCTCGTAGGCCTTCTCGGAGCCGTAGCCCTTGACGATCGGCAGGAGCAGGTCGTTCAGGGCGTGCTCGGTGGCCGCGTCCTCGCCGGTCGCCTCCTTGACCTGGATGGCGTCCTGGACGGAGGCGGTGTACATGACCAGGGCGCGCATTCCCTCCGCGTACGCCTTCTGCGTCATGAGCGAACGGCGCACGTCGGGGTGGTGGGTGACGGTGACCTTCGGCGCGGTCTTGTCCATGAAGTTCGCCAGGTCCGGGCCCTGGACGCGCTCCTTGGCGTACTCGAGCGCGTTGAGGTAGCCGGTGGACAGCGTGGAGATCGCCTTCGTGCCGACCATCATGCGCGCGAACTCGATGATCCGGAACATCTGGCGGATGCCGTCGTGCTTGTCGCCGATCAGCCAGCCCTTGGCGGGGTGCTTGTCGCCGAAGGTCATCTCGCACGTGTTGGAGGCCTTCAGGCCCATCTTGTGCTCGACGTTGGTGGCGTAGACGCCGTTGCGCTCGCCCAGCTCGCCGGTCTCGAAGTCGAAGAGGTACTTCGGGACGAGGAAGAGGGACAGGCCCTTGGTGCCGGGGCCTGCGCCCTCGGGGCGGGCGAGGACGTAGTGGAGGATGTTCTCCGACATGTCGTGCTCGCCGGAGGTGATGAAGCGCTTCACGCCCTCGATGTGCCAGGAGCCGTCCTCCTGCTGGACGGCCTTGGTGCGGCCGGCGCCCACGTCGGAGCCCGCGTCGGGCTCGGTGAGGACCATGGTGGAGCCCCACTGCTTCTCGACGGCGACCGAGGCGATGTGCTTCTGGACCTCGTTGCCCTCCTCGAAGAGGATGCCGGCGAAGGCCGGGCCGGAGGAGTACATCCACACGGCGGGGTTGGCGCCCAGGATCAGCTCGGCGTAGGCCCAGATCAGGGAGCGGGGCGAGGTGGTGCCGCCGATCTCCTCGGGCAGGCCGAGCCGCCAGTACTCGGAGTCCATGAAGGCCTGGTAGCTCTTCTTGAAGGACGCCGGCACCGGCGCGGTGCTGGTCTCCGGGTCGAAGACCGGGGGGTTGCGGTCGGCGTCGGCGAAGGACTCGGCCAGCTCGTTCTCGGAGAGGCGGGTCAGCTCCTCGAGGACGCTCTTGGCGGTCTCGACGTCCATCTCCTCGAACGGGCCGGTGCCGTACACCTTGTCGCGCCCCAGTACTTCGAAGAGGTTGAACTCGATGTCGCGGAGATTCGACTTGTAGTGCCCCATGGCGACTGGCTCCGTTGAGAGAGATCGGCGAGGCACTGGATCCTCGCGCCCAAAGTTCACGTACCAACTAGTAACTGAGATGATGCTACCCGTCGGTAATAAGAAGCAACCCCGATCCGGGTATCTGTGACTCAGCCCTCGTGGTCGGTCAGTACTCTTGCGTGCATGTACGGCTACGACCAGAGCGCGGGCGTGGGGCAGCAGTACGCCCAGCCGCAGCAGCAGATGCCCGGTGCCGGGGGCTACGGGCAGCAGCCGCCGCTGTACCCGGAGCCGTCGCCGCCGTCGCTCGCGGACGCGGTGCGCGCCTTCACCACCGGGCAGCTGACCGCCGAGGACTTCCAGCAGGTCTTCGCCACCTCCAAGGTCTACTGCCCGCGGGGCGACAACCCCGGCTTCCTCGCCCTGCACAACACCCAGCAGCCGGTGATCCCGATGTTCACCTCGCTGAAGGAGCTGCGGCGGTACGCGGGCAAGGAGTCCAAGTACTTCGTGATCACCGGCGCCGAGGTGATCGACCTGCTGCCGACCGGCTACGGCTTCGTCCTCGACATGGAGGGGGAGCACCGCATGGTGTTCGACGCGAAGGCCGTGGAGGAGATGGTCGACTTCGCCATGCGGCGGATGTACGGCTAGGTGTGCTGTCCCGGGACGTCGGCCCGGCGGTTGAGTTTCGAACAAATATCGTTTCGATTGTCACTGGCATGCCATAAGCTGCCCCGGCAGCCGCGCCCCGTGTGTGACCGGCTTTCCACGGTCCCCCGGGCGTCGCGCGGCGCTTTCACCTCCCGGTTCCACCGGGATTCCTTGTGGGGGTTTCAGCACTGTGCGTATGCGCAGCACTTCGGCCGCGACGGCGCTCGCGGTCCTGTTCAGCTCGGCGGCGCTGAGCGTCGCGGCGGCGGGTACGGCTTCGGCCGCCCCGGCTGCCGTCACCAGTCCCGGCGGCCTCGTCGCGGACCACGCCCTGCAGCGCGTCTTCGTCAGTGACGCGGCCGACGGGCGGATCCTCGCCGCCGACTACAGCGGCACCCTCGTCGACGTGGCCCGCGGCTTCGGCGACGTCAGCGACCTCGCGCTGTCCGACGACGGCACCACCCTGTACGCGGCCGTGCCGGGCAGTCACGAGGTCGTCGCCCTGGACGCGGCCACGCTCGACGTCAAGGCCCGCTACTCCGTGGCCACCGACACCGGCCCGCGCCACATCGCCTTCTCGGCCGGCAAGGTCTGGTTCACGTACGGCGACCAGTGGGACGGCGACCTGGGCTCGGTCGACCCGGCGGTGGACCCGGCGAGCGGCACCGACCCGGTGGCGCTCGCCCAGTTCCCGAAGGAGGGCACGTCGGTCGCGATGTGGGGCCAGGCACTGCTGGACACGGATCCGCTCCGTCCCGGTGTGCTGGCGCTCGGCGAGAGCGGGATGAGCACCGGCTCGATGGCCGTGCTCGACGTGTCGAGCGGCACGCCCCAGCTGACCGCGTGGCACAACGGCGACTACACCCTGAACGACGGCATCGGGGACATCGACCTCGTCGCGGGGGCCGACGAGGTGCTCGTCAACGGCACCGACCGGGACGCCTACGCGGGGGGCGCGTTCAGCAAGGCCGGTGCGTACCCGGCCGGTCACCGGGCCGACGTCGGCCGGAGCGGTCTGGTCGCCCAGGTCGCGGGGACCAAGGTGGCCGTCTACCGGCCGAACGCCAAGCAGCCGGTCCGCACGTACAGCACGGGCACGCAGCCCGCGGCGGACGTGGCCTGGGCTCCGGACTCCTCCCGGATCTTCGCCCTGGTCCTCGGCAGCGGCGGCTACACGGTCAAGCCGCTGACCCAGCCGACGCTGAGTGTCCCGGTCCTCACGGTCAGCGCGCCCACCACCGCCCCACGCGCCAAGAAGCTCACCGTCACGGGCAAGATCTCGGCGACGGTGGCGCTGCCCGGCGGGATCAAGCTGGCGGTCACCCGCACCGATCTGGAGAGCCCGAACGGCAAGACGCTGCCGTCCGTCACCGTCGGGTCGAACGGCACGTACTCCTTCTCGGACACCCCGCCGGCCGGCGGCACGGTGACGTACAAGGTGAGCTACGCGGGCGACGCCGCGCACACCTCGGCCACCGCCTCCGACAAGGTCTCGGTGACCCGCGCGGGCACCTCGCTGTCCCTGAACAACAACGGCAAGCTGTACAACTACGGCTCCGACGTGCGGTTCGTGGCGCACCTCGGCACCACGTACAAGAACCGCTCGGTGGAGATCTGGGCCGACCCCTTCGGCAGCGACAAGCCGAACAAGCGGATCAAGGTCGGCAAGGTCGACTCCCAGGGCAACATCGCCGCCTGGGTGGACATGACCCGGGACACCAACGTCACCGCGGTCTTCCGGGGCGACGCCCGGTACGGCCCGAGGACCGTCAAGTCCACGGCCTTCGCCCGGGTCAGGGTCTCCACGGCGGTCACCAAGCACTACAAGATCGCCAAGATCGGCTCGACGTCCTACTACTGGTTCCACAAGAACACCGACCCGCTGCTCACCACGACCATGACCTACTACCCGGGCCGTCAGCAGCGGTTCGACCTGCAGGTCTACTACCAGGGCCGCTGGTACTCGGCGGACTCGATGTACTTCCCTCTCGGCACGGCCGGCAAGTCGGCCGTGACCCTGGAGGCGCCCGGCCAGTCGGGCATCCGGGCGCGGATGCGCTCGGTGTACGTCAACGGCTCGTCCGGTGACGCCGTGAACTCCACGACCTACGGCTCCTGGAAGTACCTGTACTTCAGCAACTGAAGCGGCTGATCCAGACAGAGGCGCCCTGTGCGACGACGACGGCCCGGAGGGAATGTCCCCCGGGCCGTCGGCGTTGTGGGGTGGCAGAAAGTTCAACGCTCAACTAAAGTGGAACGCACGTCGCCCAAGGAGGTACCGACATGCCCGCAGTGACCGTCGAGAACCCGTTGACGCTGCCCCGTGTGACCGCACCGGCCGACGCGGTGGCACGTCCCGTGCTCAGCGTCACGACCGCGCCGAGCGGATTCGAGGGCGAGGGCTTCCCGGTGCGCCGGGCGTTCGCGGGGATCAACTACCGCCACCTCGACCCGTTCATCATGATGGACCAGATGGGCGAGGTGGACTACGCGCCCGGAGAGCCGAAGGGCACGCCCTGGCACCCGCACCGCGGCTTCGAGACCGTCACCTACATCATCGACGGCATCTTCGACCACCATGACTCCAACGGTGGTGGCGGCACCATCACCAACGGCGACACCCAGTGGATGACGGCGGGCTCGGGGCTGCTGCACATCGAGGCCCCGCCGGAGCAGCTGGTGATGTCCGGCGGTCTCTTCCACGGCCTCCAGCTGTGGGTGAACCTGCCGGCCAAGGACAAGATGATGGCCCCGCGCTACCAGGACATCCGCGGCGGCAACGTGCAGCTGCTCACCTCCCCCGACGGCGGCGCGCTGCTCCGTGTCATCGCCGGTGAGCTGGACGGGCACACCGGGCCCGGTGTCACGCACACGCCGATCACCATGATCCACGCGACGCTGGCGCCGGGTGCGGAGATCACCCTGCCGTGGCGGGAGGACTTCAACGGGCTCGCGTACGTGCTGGCGGGCAAGGGCGCGGTGGGCGCCGAGCGCCGCCCGGTCCACCTGGGCCAGACGGCGGTCTTCGGCGCCGGCGGCTCGCTGACCGTCCGCGCGGACGAGAAGCAGGACTCGCACACGCCGGACCTGGAGGTCGTCCTGCTCGGCGGCCGGCCGATCCGGGAGCCGATGGCCCACTACGGCCCGTTCGTGATGAACACCAAGGACGAGCTGATGCAGGCCTTCGAGGACTTCCAGAAGGGCCGCCTGGGGACGGTCCCGGCGGTGCACGGCATGACGGAGAGCGGCCCGCAGGACTGATGTCCTGACGAGTCGTCACCCGGCCGGGCCGTCCGCGCAGGACAGCCCGGCCGGCGCGTGATCGGGTGGGAGGCGTGCATCTGCTTCCCGTTCCCGTACGGCGGTTCGCCGCGTGGTGTGCCGTCGTGCTGCTGGCCGCCGGCGTCGGATGGGTCGGGATCCTGCTCTGCGGTGAACTGCGCACGGCCGTCGTACCGGTGCTGCTCGCGCTGCTCGGCACCGCGCTGCTGGGGCCGCTGTACCGGCGGCTCGTCAAGGTCGGCGTCAACCGGTCCGTCGCCGCCGCGCTCACCTGTGTCGCCGTGGTGGCGGTGGTGGGCGGGGCGCTCTACATCGTCGTCGCCGCGCTCATCGAGTCGGGCGACCAGATCGTCGCCTCGCTGCGGCGGGCGGCCGAGGACATCGCCAAGTACTTCGGGGCGGCCGGAACCTCGCTGGGCGACCTCGCCTCC
Source organism: Streptomyces sp. NPDC052023 (assembly GCF_044548465.1). Taxonomy (NCBI): domain Bacteria; kingdom Bacillati; phylum Actinomycetota; class Actinomycetes; order Kitasatosporales; family Streptomycetaceae; genus Streptomyces; species Streptomyces sp. NPDC052023. Next base: position 384,558 of record NZ_JBIUBW010000002.1, read on the forward strand.
AACGCGCGTGAACTGCTGGGGAGGTTCGGCGGCACGGCCGCCTCCGGGGTGATCAGCGGGGTCAGTGTGGTGGGGGAGTCCATCGCCATGGCCGTACTGGCGCTGCTGCTCGTCTTCTTCTTCCTGCGGGACTCCGACCGGGCCGCGCACGGCCTGCGCGCGCTGGCACCGCGCGGGACCGCCGACACCGTGGAGGCCATGGCACGGCGGGCCTTCCGGGCCGTCGAGGGATTCATGCGCGGCACCACCTTCATCGCCTTCATCGACGCCGTCTGCATCACCGTCGGGCTGCTGATCCTGCGTGTGCCCGGCGCGGTCGGGCTGGGCGCGCTGGTCTTCGTCGCCGCGTACATCCCCTACCTCGGCGCGTTCCTCTCCGGTGCCGTGGCCGTGCTCGTCGCGCTCGCCGACCGGGGCTTCGTCATCGCGCTGTGGGCGCTCGGGGTGGTACTCGCCGTGCAGGTGCTGGAGGGGCATGTGCTGCAGCCGCTGGTGCAGAGCCGGACCGTGCACATGCATCCGGCGGTCGTGCTGCTCGCGATCACCGCCGGGGCGTCGGTCGCCGGGATCCTGGGCATCCTGCTCTCGGTGCCGCTCACCGCCGCCGCCTTAGCCGTGGTGCACGAGCTGCGGGCGCGCCGCGGAGCACCGCCGGAGCCGGCGGAGTCGTAGCCGACGGCCGGATGCCCCACGTCAGGGACGGTCGCCGTCGGTCCCGGCGGCGCCGTCCGGGCTCTCGGCCTCGTGCAGCTCGAACCAGATGCTCTTGCCCTCGCCCCGCGGATCCACCCCCCAGGAATGCGCCAGCAGCTCGATCAGCATCAGGCCGCGGCCGGAGGACGCCAGCTCCCCGGGCCGGCGCTTGTGCGGCAGGTCGTCGCTGGCGTCGGTGACCTCCACCCGCATCCGCCGCGCGCCCGGCTCCCCCGCGACCTCGGCGACCAGCAGTGCGTCGGTGTCGGTGTGCACGAGGACGTTGGTGAGCGTCTCGGACAGCAGCAGCACCGCCGAGTCGACCTGGTCGGCGGAGCTCCAGTCGTGCAGCAGCTCGCGCAGCTGCTGCCGGGCCACGGCGACCCGCTCGGGCTCGGCCTGGGCGACCGTCAGCATCGTGCGCCGGCGCCGCAGCGGCGCGAGCACCGTGTCGCCGCAGCCGCAGCCCTCGGCGTCACGGCACAGCAGCAGGACGGCGATGTCGTCCTCGCGCCGGTCCGCGAGCGGGCCGGTGGTGTGGTGGGAGGACGGCCCGTGCACGGCCTGGACCAGGGAGTCGGCGAGTTCCTCCAGGTCGTCGCCCTTGTGCTCCTCCAGGATGGCGCGGATCCGCGCCCAGCCGGTCTCCAGGTCGTGCCCGCCGGTCTCGATCAGGCCGTCGGTGCAGATCAGCATGGTCTCGCCGGGTTCGAGAACCAGCTGGGTGGTGGGATAGTCGGCGTCCGGGTCGATACCCAGGGGCAGACCGCCGGCCGTCGGGCTCTTCAGGACCGTGCCGTCCACCATCCGGATCGCCGGTTCCGGATGCCCGGCGCGTGCGATGTCCAGTACCCCGGTCTCCGGGTCCGCCTCGACATAGAGGCAGGTCGCGAAACGCAGGTCGGCGGGGTCCTCGTCGGTGGCGGCGATGCCGTGCAGGAAGCGGGAGGCGCGGGACAGTACGGCGTCCGGGCGGTGGCCCTCGGACGCGTACGCCCGCAGGGCTATCCGCAGCTGGCCCATGAGGCCCGCCGCCCGTACGTCGTGCCCCTGGACGTCGCCGATCACGAGGGCGATCCGCCCGCTGGGCAAGGGGATCATGTCGTACCAGTCGCCGCCGACCTGGAGACCGCCGCCGGTGGGTATGTACCGGGCGGCGACGCTCATCCCGGGAATCTCCGGGCCCAGCGTGGGCAGCATGGAGCGCTGGAGGCCGTCGGTCAGCTCGCGCTCGGTCTCGGCGGCGCCGGCCCGGGTGAGGGCCTGCGCGAGCATCCGGGCGACCGTGGTCAGCACGGATCTCTCGTCCGGGGTGAACGTGACCGGGTAGGCGAAGGCCGCCATCCAGGCGCCCATGGTGCGCCCGGCGACGGTCAGCGGCAGGAACGCCCAGGACTGGCGGCCGAACTGCTCGGCGAGGTGCCAGGTGAGCGGATAGCGCGCCTTGTACTGCTCGGGTGAGGAGAGATAGACGGCGCGGCCGGTCCGCACGACCTCCGCCGCCGGGTAGTCCGTCGCCAGCCCCATGTGCGAGAAGGGGCCTTCGTCGCCGGGCTGGTGCCCGTGGTGGCCGATGATCGTCAGCCGGTCGCCCTCCACGCCGAAGACGGCGAGCCCGTCCGGGGAGAAGCCCGGCATCGAGAGCCCGGCCGCGACCCGCAGCACCTCGGCCGTGGAGCGCGCCTCGGCCAGCGCCCGGCCCGCGTCCAGCAGGAACGCCTCTCTGGAGCGCCGCCAGTCGCCGGTGACCGCTCGGCGGGCGGCGGGGGTGCCCGGCGAGGGGTCGGTGACCTCCTGAAGGGTGCCGATCAGCTGGAAGGCCCGGCGTTCGCGGTCGTAGCTCGGCTTGGAGCGGCTGCGGACGGTACGGATGACCCGGCCCCGCTCGTCCATGATCCGCACCCGCACCTCGGCGAGTGTGCCTTCGGCGACGGCCAGGCCGACGACGCTGATGATCTCGTTCCAGTCCACGGGGTGCAGCCGGGCCCTGGTCCGGGCCTCGGTGAGGGTCGTCTGCTCGGCGGGCAGCCCGAGCAGCCGAGCGGCCTCGGCATCCACCGTGACCAGCTTCGTGGCCGTGTCCCATTGCCACAGGCCGGTCGCGAGGGCGGCGAGAACCTGCCCCACGGCGGGCAGGGGCTCACCAGTGCGCATTGCCCCACTCTATGAAGAGGTCATCGGACGCTGCCACCGAAGGTGCACCCCGGTAATCGTGGAGAGGCCTTCCCGGACGGCCGGTACGCTGGGGGTGTTTCACGTGAAACACCCCCGATCTGCGAAGGCTGGATGAACGACGATGCATCGGTACAGGTCCCACACCTGCGGCGAGCTCCGCGCCTCTGACGTCGGCACCGACGTCCGGCTGAGTGGCTGGCTGCACAATCGGCGCGACCTGGGCGGCATCCTCTTCATCGATCTGCGCGACCACTACGGCATCACGCAGCTGGTCGCCCGGCCGAACACGGCCGCCTACGAGGCGCTGGACAAGCTCTCCAAGGAGACCGTCGTCCGGGTCGACGGCCAGGTCGTCTCCCGTGGCGCCGAGAACATCAACCCCGAGCTGCCCACCGGCGAGATCGAGATCGAGGTCGGCGACGTCGAGGTGCTGGGCGCTGCCGCCCCGCTCCCCTTCACGATCAACACCGAGGACGGGGTCAACGAGGAGCGGCGCCTGGAGTACCGCTTCCTGGACCTGCGCCGCGAGCGCATGCACCGCAACATCCTGCTGCGCACGTCGGTGATCTCGGCGATCCGGCACAAGATGACGGCGCTGGGCTTCAACGAGATGGCGACGCCGATCCTGTCCGCGACCTCCCCCGAGGGCGCCCGTGACTTCGTCGTCCCCTCCCGCCTGAACCCGGGCAAGTTCTACGCCCTCCCCCAGGCTCCGCAGCAGTTCAAGCAGCTGCTGATGATCTCCGGCTTCGACCGCTACTTCCAGATCGCGCCCTGCTTCCGTGACGAGGACGCGCGTGCGGACCGCTCGCCGGGCGAGTTCTACCAGCTCGACATCGAGATGTCCTTCGTCGAGCAGGAGGACGTCTTCCAGCCGGTCGAGAAGCTGATGACCGAGCTGTTCGAGGAGTTCGGCGGCGGACGCCACGTCACCTCCCCGTTCCCGCGGATCCCGTTCCGCGAGGCGATGCTGAAGTACGGCTCCGACAAGCCGGACCTGCGTGCCCAGCTGGAGCTGGTGGACATCACCGACATCTTCGAGGGCTCCGAGTTCAAGGCCTTCGCCGGCAAGCACGTGCGGGCGCTGCCGGTGCCGGACGTCGCCGCGCAGCCCCGGAAGTTCTTCGACCAGCTCGGTGACTACGCCGTCTCGCAGGGCGCCAAGGGCCTCGCCTGGGTGCGGGTCGCCGAGGACGGCACGCTGACCGGCCCGATCGCGAAGTTCCTCACCGAGGACAACGTCGCCGAGCTGACCAAGCGGCTGTCGCTGGCCGCCGGGCACGCGGTGTTCTTCGGCGCGGGCGAGTTCGACGAGGTCTCGAAGATCATGGGCGCGGTGCGCGTCGAGGCCGCGAAGCGGGCCGGGCACTTCGAGGAGGGCGTCTTCCGCTTCTGCTGGATCGTCGACTTCCCGATGTACGAGAAGGACGAGGAGACCGGCGCGATCGACTTCTCGCACAACCCGTTCTCCATGCCGCAGGGAGGTCTGGAGGCCCTGGAGAGCCAGGACCCGCTGGACATCCTGGGCTGGCAGTACGACATCGTCTGCAACGGCGTCGAGCTGTCCTCCGGCGCGATCCGGAACCACGAGCCGGAGATCATGCTCAAGGCCTTCGAGATCGCCGGGTACGACCGGGAGACCGTCGAGGAGAAGTTCGCCGGCATGCTGCGGGCGTTCCGCTTCGGCGCCCCGCCGCACGGCGGCATCGCCCCCGGCGTCGACCGCATCGTGATGCTCCTCGCGGACGAGCCCAACATCCGCGAGACCATCGCGTTCCCGCTCAACGGCAACGCCCAGGACCTGATGATGGGCGCCCCCACGGAGCTGGAGGAGGCCCGGCTGAAGGAGCTGCACCTGTCGGTGCGGAGGCCGCAGCCGAAGTAGTCCTGCTGGGCGCGGGTGGCTCGGAACCGACGTCGGTTCCGAGCCACTTTCGTATGCAGGGCTCTCACCCAGCCCTTACTCACGGTGCTGACAGGCGCGCTCCCTAACGTCCCGCACCATGACGGAGAACACCAACAGCAGGCACGGAGGACTCGGCCCGGCCGGGCGCGTCGGCCACTACCTCCGCGTCGGCCTCGGCTTCGGCAAGCTGACGGACGTGCGCTCGCCGGCACAAGAGGGCCCGGAACCTGCCCTGGTTCCAGGCCCTTCACACGAAGACCCTTTCACGCACGACGCATGACTTTGTTGCCCGGCGTCAGCAGCCAGTGGAAATGGTCGATGAGGGGCCCCACCAGGCGGCTGTCACGGAGCAGCACACCAAGTTCAATGTTCAGCCTTGCACTGCCTTGAGGGCTTCGTCGAGTACGACGGTCAGCTCCCGCAGAGCCTCCTGAGCCGCGATTGGATCCTTGCTCTCCAACGTGCTCTGTGCACGCTCCAAGCGGGACGACAGGTCGGGACGGCGAGCGATCTCGATGTCCCTGGCCCAGAGCAGGACCCAGCTCTGCACGGGGCTCAGGGACTGCCATTCGACGGCCTTGGCGAAAGCATCGTCCTTCGTGGCCTGCATCTCCTCCAGCCGGCCCGCGGCGACGACGGCGAGAGCCGCTCGCAGGGCGTCGGGAGTCTGCTCGGGGCGGGGGATCAGCTCGCACTCGGGGCCGATCCTGGCCGTACCCGTCTTGACCTTCACCCAGCCGCTTTCGCGGAGCTCGGTGATGCGACCGGAGATGGTGATCTCTTGATCACGGGGCAGCGTCTCGCGAAGGCGCTCGACATAACGCCTGCCGCGCTCCGTGAGCTGCGCCCTGCGCATGTCACCGTCGGCTCCGTACCAGGTCACTCCCAGGTCGAGCTCGTACTTGCCCAGAGCCCGGGCCAGGGTGTCCACCGCGTCGAAGAGGCGCGACCACTCGCGGACATCCTGTTCGGCCTCCAGCGCGGCCAGCAGTCTGGTGAGCATCTGCATGCCGGTGCTCGTGGCCGATGTGGCGGGAGCATCCATGGCCGGAGGCTCTGAGAGGACGACGGAAGCCACAGGACGCGCGTGCACTACGGTGCTGCCGGCCGAGATGCCCGTGAGCTCCAGCTGAACCGGGGTGCCTGCGGCAACGGAGATCGCGTTCTCCACCGGATTCAACAGAGCGTCGCCCCATTGAAAGCGCAGGGCGCCCCCTTCGGTGTCCGGCCCTGTCAGGCGGAGCCGCAGCTCCTCGTCGAGGCGGGCGTCCGGCTCGTATGCGCGTACCGCCGCAAGGCGGCTCGCCCGGTGCTCGGCCTCGATCTCCTCGTCGTCCCGTTCTTCGGTGCCCATCTCATCGAGCAGACGCGCAGATCGATGTTCCCCGGGTCGGTCCTCGTGCTCACGAAGCTGCCGCCGAGCCACAGCCTGTGGATGAGGGTGTGCCCGCCCATGAGGTCCGCGTACGCGTCCTCCAGCGTGAAGAAGCGATCCAGATAGCCGTGCAGTCCGTCCCACAGTCGCTGGCGTGTGCCGGAGTCCTGGCTGCCTGGTCGGCACAGGAATTGCGGCGGATTGCGGAAATTCAGCACTGGTCGCCGGTCCGGTTCCCATACAAAGGAAGGTCGTCGGTCGAGATGGTCCAGTCGGCGATGGTGACGGTGTCGCCGTACATGAAGTCCTTGCGGGTGGCGTAACGAGGGCCGTCGCGCGTGGAGTGGATGTCGCTGAGGACCGCGCCGGTGCCGGTGCGGGGGTCGAAGATCGCGTAGACGGGGATGCCGATCAAGGGGTAGTCGCGCGACTTAATGACCCAGTCGTCGTCCGGGTTGGAGCGAGAGACGATCTCAACGGCGGCGATGAGCGTACGAGGGTCGAAGGACCCCTCCCCCTCCATGTCTGCCTCGGCGATCACCACGATGTCGGGGCGGCGCATGATGCCTTCTGGCTCCATCTCGACATCCGGCTCGCCCGTGTGAGCCACGATCTCTTCCGGCATCACCTTTTCCAGGCGCTTCCGGAGCTTGGCCCTCGTGAGCTCGTGTCGACCGTTGGGCGACACCATGTCGTGGACGATGCCTTCCTTGGTGACTTCGAATTTGCCGGGAAGGGTGTCGTCCATGGATTGGACGAAGTCCCGCATGGCCCGGTACCGGTGGGAGGCGCCCCGTCGCGCGTTCATGCTAAGTGGCCTCCGGGAGATCGGTTCGGCAGTCGCGGCAGCGGCCGGGTTCCGGGGCGCGGAAGGGGCGGTCGCAGCCGTCGCAGGTCTGGAACGGGTGCCTGGGCTCCGGGGCCGGTGGGGCGGGGGGCCGGAACGGGGGCGGGGGTGGGAGCTGGGCGGCCAGGCGGTGGGCGAGGAAGGCGGCCGGGCGGATCAGGGGTTCCGTCGGCAGGTTCTCGGTCAGGGCGTGGCGTACGGCGGTAGGGGTGAGGTCGCGTTCCAGCCAGGCGGCGACGCCCGGCGCGAGGTGCTCGGCGTCGGTCGCGGAGAGGAGCAGGCGGGGATCGTGGCGGCGGAGACCGGCGAGGACGTCGACGGCCGTCCGGAGGAGGGCGGGGGAGGTGTATGAGGGGTGTGGCACTGCGGGGAGGCGCTTCTTGCGGGGAGGTGGCTTGTCCGGGTCCGGGCGGCGGGCGGGCCTGGTGGCGGTTTCGGCGGGGGTGGTCCGGTGCCCGGGCTTGTTGCAGGAGACCGTGCGGGTGACGATCCGGCCGGTGGGGGTGCGTTCGCGGGTGCGGCGGAGGTAGCCGTGGGCTTCGAGTTCGCGCAGGGCGGCGGCAATGCGCGTGGGGCCTTCTGGGAAGCGGTCGGCGAGGGTCTTGATGTCCACGGCGGTGCCCTGCCGCACCGACTGGATGTAGCACGCGAGGCCGATGGCGAGCAGAGAGAGCTCTTGGTGCTGGATGAGGTGGTTGCCGATCACCGTGAAGTTCTCGGTGTGGCGTGCGTTGTCGTGGGCCACACCGGATTCTGGCCGCGCGTGGGGGTGGTTTTTGCCCGGGATACGGGACTGGGCGCGCGAGGGCGCGCTAGGGTTTTCGGTGTCCATCGGGAAGGTCCTGCTTCCTCGGTGGTCAGGCCCTCGCACTGGGATGCCAGTCCCGGCGAGGGCCGTCGCATGTCTGGGGTTGTGGTGTGCTGCTGGCGCTGAGCCTAAGGCAGGCAACCGGGCCAAACTCCAGCTCAGTTGGGCATATTCACTCGCGGGAGTGAGTTTGCCCGGCGGGAGGGAGGGGTGGGGCTTGGCGGGGTGCTTTCTCCTCAGTGGGTGGTTCATAGGGAGCGCGGGTCGGACCGGAGTATGGGGCGTCAGGCTTCGGGGCCGGCTGTGCTGGGGCGGTGAGGTCGAGTTCGGCCCAGACCGTCTTGCGTGGGGGCAGGCCTTGGGTCACACCCCAGCGGTTGGCGAGGGCGGCTACGAGGGTCAGGCCGCGGCCGGCTTCGCTGTCGGGGGTGGTGGGTTGGGGGCGCGGTAGTTGGTCACCGCGCGTGTCGGTGACTTCGATACGGAGCGTTGTGCCGACCACGTAGAGCAGGAGCCGGAAGCTTCGGCCGGGGACGCGGCCGTGGATGGCGGCGTTGTTCGCCAGTTCGGCGACGATGTGCTCTGCCGGGTCCAACGGCATTTGCCAGGTGTCTAGTTGTTCGGTCGCGAGCAGGCGGGCGAGGCGGGCGCCGCGTGGGGTGGGGGACAGCAGGACGCTGAAGTTGCGAATGGGGCGGTCGGGCTGGGCGGGGCGCTCTGCGGGCTCGGCGAGTTTCTGTTTCACGTCACTCAGCGTGGCCGGATGTGCCTACCGTGAGGAGTGATGGCGCCGGTACGTAGAGCGACTGTCCAGACCTTGTCCAGAGGTGTTCGGGCTGTCCAGAGGGTGCGTACGGGTAGGGGCGTTGCGGCACGGTCGTACGACGGAGGGCGCGGGATGTCGGTGGTGGACGTGGAGGCGGGACGGCTCAATCGCGAGGCCGATGAGCCGGGTTGGGAGGTGGATCCGGACGATGACTGGGGTGTGGCGGTCATCGCGACCGTAGGGCGGCAGTTGAGGCTGCGTAGGGAAGCGGCGGGGATGCGGGTTCCCGAGTTCGCCAAGGCCGTTGGATACGGGGAGGACCTTGTCTACAAGATTGAGGGCGGGAAGCGGATTCCTCGGCAGGAGTATCTGGACAAGGCCGACGCGGTGTTGGGGGCGGGTGGGCTCGTCTCGGCGGCTTGGGAGGACGTGAAGAAGGTCCGGTACCCGAAGAAGGTGCGGGACTTGGCGAAGATGGAGGAGAAGGCGGTCGAGATCGGGGTGTACGTGTGCAGCAGCATCCCCGGTCTATTGCAGACGCCAGAGCACGCACGTGCGCTGCTGGAATCGTGGCTACCTGCCTATTCCCCCGAGGACTTGGAGCGACGGGTGGCCGCTCGCATGGCTCGGCAGTCCATCTACGAGCGCTCGCCCGCTCCCGCCCTCGCTTTCGTCCTGGAAGAGGCGACGCTGCACCGCAAAGTTGGAGGCAGAATGGTGCGGCGACAGCAGTTCGAACGTCTGCTGGAGGTGGGCCGGTTGCCCAACGTCACGCTTCAGGTGATGCCGCTGGACAGCACGCCGCACCCTGGCATGAGTGGAAGGATCGAGCTGCTGAAGTTCGAGGACGGCACTGCTGTCGGGCGCTCCGACGGAGCGTTCAACGGTCGCCCGGTCTCGGACCTGAGGGAGCTGCGCATCCTTGAGCTGCGGTATGGCACGATCCGGGCCCAGGCTCTTCCCCCAGGAGAGTCGCTGGCCCTCATCGAACGACTGCTGGGAGAAACATGATCCGCAAGCCCACTGCCGGTGACGCCTCCGAGCTGGAGTGGTTCAAAAGCAGCTATAGCGACGGGCCTGACGGTGACTCCTGCGTTGAGGTCGCCACCACCCCCGGCACCATCCACGTCCGCGACTCCAAGTACCGGGACGCCAGTCCCCGCCTCGCCCTCGCGCCGGAGGCATGGGCGGACTTCGTGGCGCACGCCTCCGGGAGCCGACCCCTCGACTGACGCGCCCCGCGCCTGGTCGTCACCGGGCGCGGAGCATTGCCGTACGGCTCAGAAAAGGGCGTCGGGGTGGCTGCTACCGCGCCACGAACTGCGTCAGGATCGCCTGGACCTCGTAGATGTCGACGCCCTTGGTGAACGTCTTCTGGATCGGCATCTGGGAGCCGGAGAGCCAGATCTTCAGTTCGGCGTCGAGGTCGAAGGTGCCGGCGGTCTCGACGGCGAAGTGCGTGATGCTGCGGTACGGGATGGAGTGGTACTCCACCTTCTTGCCGGTGATGCCCTGCTTGTCGACCATGATGAGGCGGCGGTCGGTGAACAGCATGGTGTCGCGGATCAGCAGGTACGCGGCGTGCACCTGCTCGCCCTGTCCCAGCAGCCGCGCGTAGTCCTGCGCGGCCGTCCCCGGATCGATGCTGTGCGCGTTGCCGAACAGAGCCATGAACGGACCCCCCACTCGAACGCCACGCGACCTTGGCCGGTCACGTGATCTTGAGCCAGGTATACCCGCTGGGTGAGGGGTCCGAGAAGGGCTGTTACGCGGCTGTTTCGCCGCCGAAGCGCTCCTTGTACGCGGCCAGGTCGTCGTCCGTGAGCTTGGCGAAGAGGACCGGCGGGACGGTGAAGGGGGTGCCGGGCGGGACGGAGGACAGGGACTTCGCCTCGTCCGCCGTGACCCAGGTGGCGTCGTCCCCGGTGAGGGCGAAGGCCTGGCGCATGGCCGCCGAGCTCGCCGGGATGAAGGGTTCCGACACCACCGAGTAGAGGTGGATCAGGTTCATCGCCGTACGGAGCGTGAGGGCGGCGGCGTCCTTGTCCGTCTTGATCTCCAGCCAGGGGGCCTTCTCCTCCAGGTAGGAGTTGCCGGCCGACCACAGGGCGCGCAGCGCGGACGCGGCCTTGCGGAACTGGAGGGCCTCCATCTGCTGCTCGTACTCGGCGAGCAGACGGGCGATCTCCTCGCCCAGCGCCGCCTCCGCCGCGCCGGGCTCACCGCCGGCCGGGGCCTCCTCGCCGAAGCGCTTCTTGGAGAAGGACAGCACGCGGTTGACGAAGTTGCCGAGCGTGTCGGCGAGGTCCTTGTTCACCGTCGCCGTGAAGTGCTCCCAGGTGAAGGAGGAGTCGTCGGACTCGGGGGCGTTGGCGATCAGGAAGTAGCGCCAGTAGTCCGCCGGGAGGATCTCCAGGGCGTGGTCGGTGAAGACGCCGCGCTTCTGGCTCGTGGAGAACTTGCCGCCGTAGTACGTCAGCCAGTTGAACGCCTTGACGTAGTCGACCTTCTTCCACGGCTCACGGACGCCCAGCTCGGTGGCCGGGAACATCACGGTGTGGAAGGGGACGTTGTCCTTCGCCATGAACTCGGTGTAGCGCACGGTGTCGTCGGCCTCGTACCACCAGGACTTCCAGTCCCGGTTCTCCGGGTCCTTGTCCGACCACTCCTTCGTCGCGCCGATGTACTCGATCGGGGCGTCGAACCAGACGTAGAAGACCTTGCCCTCGGCCGCCAGGTCCGGCCAGGTGTCGGCGGGGACCGGGACGCCCCAGTCCAGGTCGCGGGTGATCGCGCGGTCGTGCAGGCCCTCGTTCAGCCACTTGCGGGCGATGGAGGAGGCCAGCTGGGGCCAGTCGTCCTCGTGACGGGCGACCCACGCCTCGACCTCGTGCTGGAGCTTGGACTGGAGGAGGAAGAGGTGCTTGGTCTCGCGGACCTCCAGGTCCGTGGAGCCGGAGATCGCCGAGCGCGGGTTGATCAGGTCGGTCGGGTCCAGGACACGGGTGCAGTTCTCGCACTGGTCGCCGCGGGCCTTGTCGTAGCCGCAGTGGGGGCAGGTGCCCTCGACGTAGCGGTCCGGGAGGAAGCGGCCGTCGGTGGGGCTGTACACCTGGCGGATCGCGCGCTCCTCGATGAAGCCGTTCTCGTTGAGCTTGCGCGCGAAGTGCTGGGTGATCTCCACGTTCTGCGGGGAGGAGCTGCGGCCGAAGTAGTCGAAGGCGAGGGCGAAGCCGTCGTAGACCGCCTTCTGGGCGTCGTGCGCCTGGGCGCAGAACTCGTCGACCGGGAGGCCCTGCTCCTTGGCGGCGAGCTCGGCGGGGGTGCCGTGCTCGTCGGTGGCGCAGATGTAGAGGACGTCGTGGCCGCGCTGGCGGAGGTAGCGGGCGTACACATCGGCCGGGAGCATGGACCCCACCATGTTGCCCAGGTGCTTGATCCCGTTGATGTACGGAAGGGCGCTGGTGATGAGGTGTCGAGCCATGGCTTGGCTGCTCCCAGGTCGGTTGTTTTTCGAACCTTGAAATCGTAGCCGACATGGGTGGGCCGCCCGCTTCCCGTTTTGACGGGTGAGAGGCGGGCGGCCCGGGGATTTCGCGCCGTGCGGGACTTACGGTCGCCAGTGCGCGAGGACGCCCTCGTAGAACTCGGCGTCGGTGAGTTCCTTCGGGGTGGGGCCGGCGTGGAAGAACGACGTGTTGCCGGTCTTCAGCTTGCGGAGGTAGTCGAAGGCCTTGTTGTCGTGCTCACCGAAGGCGACGAAGGCGAAGTGGATGTGGGGGAAGGTTTTCGCGGCGTCGGTGAGGGCGTGGGTGGCGGGGGTCTTCGCGTCGGGGGCGCCGTCGGTCTGGAAGATCACGAGGGCGGGGGTGCCGGGAGCGGCGCTCTTGTCGTGGTGGGTGAGGACGTCCTCGACGGCGACGTGGTAGCTGGTACGGCCCATGCGGCCGAGGGCGGCGTGCAGCTCGTCGATCTTGTTCTCGTGGTCGGAGAGGGTCAGCTCGCCGGTGCCGTCGAGTTCCGTGGAGAAGAAGGTGACGTGAACCGTGGCCTCGGGGTCGAGGTGGGCGGCGAGCGCGAGCGTCTGCTCCGCGAGGGCCTGGGCGGAGCCGTCCTTGTAGTACGGGCGCATGGAGGCGGAGCGGTCGAGGACGAGGTAGATCTTGGTGGGGGTGGCGGTGGTGAGGCTGTGGGACTCGAGGGCGGTGGCGGCGGCGGTGTAGGCCGTGCGGAGGGTGGGGGGCACGGTGCCACCCACGCTGCTTTCGTCGCCGGGTGCGGGTGCCTCGTCGCCGGTTTCGGGGGCGGCTTCGTCGGCTGCGGGTGCGGTTTCGGGGGCGGCTTCGTCGGCTGCGGGTGCGGGTGCGGTTTCGGGGGCGGCCTCGTCGGCTGCGGGTGCCGCTTCGGGAGCGGGTGCGGCTTCGGTGCCCGGTGCGGCGGCGGCGTCGGGCTCGGGGGTGGTTTCCGGTGCGGTGGCGGCCTCGGGCTCGGGGGTGGTTTCCGGTGCGGCGGCGGCGTCGGGCTCGGGGGTGGTTTCCGGTGCGGTGGCGGCCTCGGGCTCCGTGGCGGCGGGCTCCTGTGCCGGGTCGGCTGAGGCGACCGGGGCGGGGGGCTCGGCGACCGGTTCCGCCACGGCCTCGGCCTGCGGCTGCGGGGCCGGCTCGGCGGTGAGGTCGGCCTCCGCTTCCGGCTGGGGCTCGGCGTCAGCCTCGGTCGCCGCGGGGGCTTCCGTGGTGGTCGGCGCGGTCGGTTCCGCTTCCGCCGTCGGCTCGGCGGCCGTCTCCGGCTGCGGGGCGGGCTCCGGGTCCGTTTCCGTCGTCGGCGCGACGGCTGCCCCGGTCTCCGCCCCTGCCTCCGGCGCCGGCGCCGGCGCCGGCGCCGGCGTCGGTTCCGTTTCGGTCGTGGGCGTGGTGCCGGTCTCGGCCTCTGCGGCAGGCTGGGCCTCCGGCGCCGCACCCTCGGGCTCGGCCTCCGGCTCCGTCTCGGTCGTCGGCTCGGGGCTCGTCGCGGCCGTCGGATCCGCTTCCGGCGTCGGCGTGTCGTCCGGCTCAGGCAGCGGCTGCGGCTCCGTGGCCGGCTTGCTCTCCGGCTCCGTCGGCGACGTCTCTTCGGCGGCGGGCTCCGTCGGCTCCGCGTGCGGGTGTTCCGTCGGATTGCCCGAAAGGGGCGCTTCCATGGCGTTGCCGGAGGCGGCTGAATTCGGGCGGGTCTGCTGGGGGACCGTCACCTTGTCGAAAGCCGCCGAGACCAGTTCGTGCTCCGAGCGGGGCTCGGGGACCTGCGGGGCCGCGGCCGGGGCACTCTGCTCCGAGGGCGTCGGCTCCGAGGGTGCCGCGGGGGCCTCCGGCGGCGTCGCCGAGGACGGTGCGGCAGGGGCCGCCGGCGTTGGTTCCGGCTGCGTGGAGACACCCTCTGCCTCGGGACTGCGGCCCTTTCGGGAACGGCCGAACGCGTTCCGCAGGAGAGTGAGAATGCCCATTAGCGCAACCCTTCGCGTGAGTTATGCCCGTCAATCCCTGGCCAGGACGGACACGTAAGGTTAGCGGTCCCGGAAGGGCCGACGGCGTTCGCGTCAAGGGTCGGTCCCGGACGCCCTGCGGGTAAACCTCAACTCCCTGACAGATACCTCCGGTTCACGCGGCGTTCATTCGATGGCTCCGCTCCCGCACAAACGTGCTCCTACCGTCCGTCACGCTGGATACAAGGGGAAGCAAGGGGAGTAAAAGGTGCGCAATCTACTGCCTATCGTCAGAACGAACGACTCGCACAACGGCGGACGGTCCGCCCTGACCTGCCGTTTCCGCTGTGGTGACGCCTGCTTCCACGAGGTGCCCAACACCACCGCCAACCCGTACGTGGGCGATGTCATCGCCGGCGCCCTGAGCCGCCGTGGCGTGATGCGCGCCGCCGCGGTCGTCACCGCGGCCGCCGCCGCCGGTACCGCCGCGGGCGTCGCCGCCGCCCCGCAGGCCGAGGCCGCGCCCGCCGGTCACTGGCCCAAGCCGAACGGCAAGGGCGCCCGTGGCCTGCGCTTCACGCCGGTCGAGCCGAACACCGACGACGCCGTGACGATCCCCGAGGGCTACGCCCAGAACATCGTCATCCGCTGGGGCGAGCCCATCCTGCGCGGTGCCCCCGCCTTCGACCCGGACAAGCAGTCCGCCAAGGCCCAGGCCGGTCAGTTCGGGTACAACTGCGACTTCCTGGCGCTGCTGCCGCTGCCCGGCGAGCGTGGCCGGCAGATCCTCGTCGCCAACCACGAGTACACCGACGAGATCCTCATGTTCCGCGGCTACGACGCCGCCAACCCGACCAAGGAGCAGGTCGAGATCGCCTGGGCCGCCCACGGTCTCTCCGCCGTCGTCGTCGAGGAGGAGCGCCGTACCGGCAAGCTCACCCCCGTCTCGCGTCACCCGCTCAACCGCCGGGTCACCGCCACCACCGAGTTCCGGATCACCGGCCCCGCCGCCGGCTCCGACCTGCTGAAGACCTCCGCCGACCCGACCGGCCGCAAGGCACTCGGCACCCTCAACAACTGCGCCGGCGGCGTCACCCCGTGGGGCACCACGCTGCACGGCGAGGAGAACTTCAACCAGTACTTCGCCAACGCCACCCGCGCCACGGACAAGCGGTACGGCATCGGCACCGGCGCCACCGAGCGCAAGTGGGAGCGTTTCGACAAGCGCTTCGACGTCGCCCAGGAGCCGAACGAGGTGCACCGCTTCGGGTACGTCGTCGAGCTCGACCCGTACAACCCCGACGCGGCGCCGCGCAAGCACACCGCGCTCGGCCGCTTCAAGCACGAGGGCGCGACCGTGCGCCTGACCGGCGACGGCCGGCCGGTCGTGTACTCCGGTGACGACGAGCGGTTCGACTACTTCTACAAGTTCGTCGGCAGCAAGCGGATGATGAGGGGCAACTCCCGCGCCGCCCGCGAGCACAACCTCTCGCTGCTCGACGAGGGCACCCTGTACGTCGCCAAGCTCACCGGCGACTCCCCGGCGATCGAGATCGACGGCACCGGCAAGCTCCCGGCGGACGGCGAGTTCGACGGCAGCGGCGAGTGGATCCCGCTGGCCACCGCGACGTCGCGCGGTGCCGTGTCCCACGTCGAGGGCATGTCCGCCGAGGAGGTGTTCGTCTTCACGCGCCTCGCCGGTGACAAGGTCGGCGCCACGAAGATGGACCGCCCGGAGGACATCGAGCCCAACCCGCACACCGGCAAGGTGTACGTCGCCCTGACCAACAACAGCAACCGCGGCATCGGCACCAACGCCAAGGCGGACGAGGCCAACCCGCGCAACGCCAACAAGCACGGCCACATCCTGGAGCTGACCGAGCGCTGGAACCGGGCCGACGCCACCAGGTTCGCCTGGACGCTGTTCCTGGTCGCCGGTGACCCGAACGACCCGGCCACCTACTTCGCCGGGTTCCCCAAGGACGACGTCAGCCCGATCTCCTGCCCGGACAACGTGGCCTTCGACGACCACGGCAACCTGTGGATCTCCACCGACGGCGCCCAGCTCGGCTCGCACGACGGTCTCTTCGGTGTCGCCACGCGCGGTGACCGGCGCGGTGAGCTGAAGCAGTTCCTGACGGTGCCGAAGGGCGCGGAGACCTGCGGTCCGGTCATCCAGGACCGCCGTGTCCTGGTCGCCGTGCAGCACCCGGGCGAGCTCGACGGGGCGACCGCCGAGAAGCCGCTGAGCGCCTGGCCCGACGGCCCCGGCAAGATCAACCGTCCCGCGGTCGTGGCCGTGTGGCGCAAGGACGGCTGCGACATCGGCATCTGAGCCGGCGCCACGGCAGTCAGGTGAGCGGCGACGCGATCGCCCGCGCCGCCGCCACCTCCTGCCGCAGCGGCTCCAGGACGCTGCCCGCCGGGCCCGTCAGGTCCGTGCGGACGGCCACGAGGGTGTCCACCTCGCGCAGGCCCTCGGAGAGTTCCCGCAGCTGCCGGGCCACGTGATCGACCTCTGCCTCCGACGGCGGCGCGGATCCGTGCTTGATGCGGACCCGTGCCGCCGTCGTCGCGTCCACCATGCGCTCCACCGCGACGACCAGCGGCCACCAGGCGGCGGCGCGCCGGCCGGTCGGCGGGGGTTCGGTGAGCGCGCGCTGGAACTCCGTACGGATGCCGGACAGGTCGCGGTAGAGGCGTCGGCGCATCCGGGCGCGGGCCCCCGGGTCGGCCGAGGCGGCGAAGGCCGTCTCCACGTAGCGGGCCGTGTCCGCCACCGCGTCGGCGAGCCGGGCGCCGACACGGGTGTGCCAGCTCTCCGGCCACAGCAGGTACCCGGCGATCAGCGCGATCGCGCAGCCCATCAGCGAGTCGACCAGGCGGGGCAGCAGCAGCGCGGTGCCCTCCTGGTTGAGGACGTCGGAGAGCAGCAGGATCACCGGTGTGATGGCGGCGGTCTGGTAGCCGTACCCGCGCGGGGTGAGCGCCGGGATCAGCGGGGCGAGCACCAGCATGACCGGTACGTCCCACCAGCCGCGTGGCACCTCCGCGAGCACCGCCGCCGCGACGACCAGCCCGGCGACCGTGCCGAGCGCGCGCAGCAGGGCACGGGAGAAGACCGAGCCGAAGTCGGGCTTGAGGACGAAGGTGATGGTCAGGGCGACCCAGTAGGAGCGCGGGACCGGGATGATCGAGACCAGCGCCTGGGCGATGCCGATGCACAGGGCGAGGCGCAGGCCGTAGTGCCAGGAGCCGGCCGACAGCAGCATGCCGCGGGTGGCGCGGGCCATGCGGATGCCGAGGGCGGCCGGACGGCCGAGGCGGTCCTCCAGGCCGCCGGGGTCGATGTCCGGGGCGGTGACGACCGAGGCGGCGTGCCGCAGGGCGTGGTCGATGGCGCGGCCGGTCTCCGTGGTCGGGGGCGGCAGGCGCAGCGTGAGCGGCTCGGTGCGGCCGCTCTGCACCGCGTCGGCGATGGCGCGTGCGGCCGCCGGGACCTCGGCGGGCAGCGGTCTGCCGCTGAGATGGGCGGCGGGGGCGGCCTCCAGGACCGGCGTGACGGCGTTCAACTGCGCGATCAGCCGGGTCAGTTCCGGGCTGCGGCCGTGATGGCGGGAGCGGTGGGACAGGACCAGGTCGTACGCCTGGTTCATGGCGTCGGTGACGGCGTGCCGGGCGTCGTCGTAGGCCACCTCCGACTCGCCCGCGCAGGTGCCGAGCAGGTCGGCGACGCCCCGGTAGGCGCCGGCGACCGCCAGCCGTTCGGGCACCCCGGCGCGCAGCGGCCAGGCCAGCAGGGCGAGAAGCAGCACGAGCAGGCCGCCGCCACCGATGAGCAGGGCCGGCACCCACCACGCCCCCGGCAGGGGCAGGCCCGCCCCGACGACGCAGTTGAGCAGCAGGAGCAGTCCCGACACGGAGGCGACCGCGCCGATCGTGGAGATCATCCCGGAGATCAGCGCGACGCCGGTCACGGTGGCGACGGCGACCCAGCCGTGCCCGTACACGAGGGTGCCGAGGGTGACGCCGGCGGCGCCGAAGAGCTGCGGCACGGCGATGTTCAGCACCCGCAACCGGTACGCGGCGGCGGTGTCGCTGATGACGCCGTTCAGGGCGCCCATGGCCGCGAGGGCTCCGTAGGCGGGCCGGTCGAAGGCCAGCCCGAGGGCCAGCGGCAGCGCGAGCGCGACGGCCGCCCGGGCGACGGCGGGCCGGTTGACCGGCGCCTGCTGCGCCCGGAGATTCCTGACCAGCCAGTCGGGCGGAGTGAGGCTGACGGGGAACTCGCGGGCCATGCGCCCATTATGTCCGTTCGCCGCGCGTCGGCCGGGGGCCGTCCGCGCGGGTGGAGCCGGGCACCGGAAGCCGGGCGGCCCGCGCAGCCGGGGCCCTACCGGTGGAACTCCCGGACGACTTCGATGCGGCCCACGATGTGCGCGTTGAACTCGTCCAGCTCCTCCGCCGGGACCCACAGCTCCAGGATGGTCTCGCCGCCGGCCTGCCGGACCGGGTAGCGCTCCAGGAACGCGCCGTCGACCTCGAAGCGGGTGACGAAACCGGAACCGGAGGCCGGGACGTTCCAGTCGCGGGCGATGCGGACGGCGTACTCCTCGTCGAGCACCGGGTAGAAGATCGGCTGCTCGGGCAGGCGCGGCGGCCAGGCCGTCCAGCCGGAGGCCTCGACCAGGGCCAGTTCTTCGGGGCCGGTCGGGCGCCACAGGGCCGTCGTCCTCCGCATGGGAGGTGACGGTAGCCGCCGGGATCCGCGCCCGGCCAGAGGTTTACCCGCGGGCGGGACGCCGGCGGACGCGGTCAGACCTGGGCACGGGTCGGTTGCTGAGGTGGAACCGGGCCGGGCGTCCCGGGTACCGGCCGGCGTCGCAGCCGGCCCCCGTAGCGGCCGGTGACCCAGGTGACGAGCGCCACCGCCAGGCCGAGGGTGACGAGCAGCCAGGACGCCGTGCGCAGGGTCGCGGTGAGGGCGTCGTAGACGGCGCCCGCGGCGGGGCGGGAGACCGACGCGGGCAGGTCGGACAGCGTGAGCCGGCGTCCGACCGCCACGGCCACGCCGAGCAGGGCGCCGCCGAGGGCCGTGCCGAGGGCGGTCGCGGCGATCGCGTGGCGACGGCAGGTCGCGAGGGCGATCCCGGCGACGGCGAAGGTGACGGCCGCGACGGGCAGCCAGAGGGCGGCGACTTCGAGCACGTCGTATCCCTTTCGGAGCCGGTCCAGATCGCCGGGCGCGAGGACCGCGACCTCGGTGTGGCGGACCGGGATGCGGCGGGCCAGCGGCATGTTCTCGCCGGCCAGCCGGTCCTTGATGCGGGTGGTCACGGGAGCGAGGTCGACGGTCACCGGGTCGGTGCGTGGCCGGTCGTCGTCGCGCAGGGCGTGCAGCACGGCGCCGTGCGTGGCCCGGTTCGCCGCGTCCCAGCCGGCCCGGAAGGCGTCGGTCTGCGTGAACGAGCGCACCGCGTCCCGCGCGAACGGGCCCATCACGCCCGGCGTCCCGCCGATCCGCCGCGCCACCGCGTCCCCGACGGTGTCCGCGACCGCGTCCCGCACGGCCGGGTCACCGGCCAGTGGCGCCATGGTGCGGACGTAACGCCCGGTGTCGGCCAGGCCGTACGCCGCCCAGGCGGACAACGCGCCGAGCGGCGTGAACAGGCAGCACAGGGCGATCAGCGCGGCGGACAGGGCGCCGCGCAGCCGGAGTGCGCGTGCAGGTGCTGGCCTGGAGGACACCCTTCCAGGCAACGGCCCGAAGCCGGGCGGTGCGAGCGGTACGGCTGCGATCGGGTGTATGCGTCAAGCCGTGGGGGCTCCGCCTCCGGTGGAGGGTTGGGCCGAACGGGTGTTTCCTGGAGGGGAAGCGTTCTCGGACCTCGTCGGACGACCGGGGCGCGCTGCCTGTCGTCCGGTGAGTGGAGGGATGAGGGAAAGTATGGGCCCCGGCCACCATGCCGGGGTCCATACGTGTGCGCCGCCGGGGAGGTCAGTCTTCCGAGGCGTACGTCACGAATGCCGTCCAGGCCTGTGGGGTGAGGCCGAGGTGGGGGCCGTCGGTCTGCTTGGAGTCGCGGACGTGGATGGTGCGCGGCTCCACCGCGATCTCGACGCAGGACTCGCCATTGTTGCCGCCGCTGTAGCTGCTCTTGAACCACGCCGGTTCTGAGGCGTCCCCTGAGGAGGCCTTGGGTGACTGTGTGCGCATGCGGTGTCAGCCCTTCGAGGCGTACGTCACGAATGCCGTCCAGGCCTGCGGCCGGAGGGCGAGTTGTGGGCTTGCGTTGATCTTGGAGTCCCGGATGTGGACGATGCCGGGCTCTGTCGCGATCTCGACGCACGAGTCGCCGTCGGGGCCGCTGCTGTAGCTGCTCTTGAACCACGTGAGCTCGGAGTTGTCTCCGGCAGAGGCCTTGCGGGTCATGTTTCTCCAAGCATGTGCTCGATGAGGGTCAGCGACTCCCCAGGTGGCAGGGCTTGCGCCCGGACAGTGCCATACCGCAACTCAAGGATCCGCAAGTCCCTCGGATCGGAAGTCGGACGGCCGTTGAACGCACCGTCGGAGCGCCCGACGGCAGTTCCGTCAGGGAACTTCAGGACCTCGATCCTTCCCATCAGCCCCGGGTGGGCCCCGCCGGTCGTCGGCATCACCTGAAGCGTAACGTTGCGCAACCGGCCCACCTCCAAGAGATGTTCGAGCTGGCGTCGCCACACCATTGTGCCGCCAACAGGGCGTCGTAGGACCGCCTCTTCTTGCACAAAGCTCAGTGCCGGGGCGGGAGACCGATCGAAGATGGACTGCCGAGCCATTCGGGCAGCCAGCACCCGCTCCAGATCGTCCTCCGAGTAGGCGGGTTGCCACACCTCGAACAGGGCTCGCGCGTGGTCGGGCGTCTGCAGCAAGCCGCTGACTGTGATGCACTCGTACACCCCGATCTCGACCGCCTTGGCCTCCATCTTCGCCAGTGCCCGCACCTTCTGCGGATAGCGGACCTTCTTCACGTCCTCCTTCATCGCGGCCAGCAGCCCCTCCGCCCCGAGGACCTCGTCGGCCTTGTCCAGGTACTCCGGCCGGGGAATCCGCTTCCCGCCCTCGATCTTGTAGACCAGGTCCTCCCCGTACCCGACCGCCGTCCCGAACTCGGCGGCCCGCATCCCCACCGCCTCCCGGCGCAGCTTCAGCTGCCGCCCGACGGTGGCGATGACCGCGACTCCCCACTCGTCCTCCGGGTCCACCTCCCAACCGGGCTCGTCCGCCTCGGTCCTGAGCTCGACCGTCATCCCGCACCCCTCCGTCGTACCGCTGCCGTGCGGCAGGCCCTACCCGTACGAACCGCCCTGACAGCCCGGACAGCGCCGGACAACATCCGGACAGTCACCGTACGTATCCCCTGAGTGACTTCTCACGGTAGGTGCGCGCGGCCACGCTGAGTGACGTGAACCGGAAATCCGCCGAACTCGACACCGGCATCCGCAGCTTCAGCGTGCAGCTGTCCTCCACGCCGCGCGGCGCCCGCCTCGCCCGCCTGCTCGCCACCGAGCAACTCCGCGCATGGGAGATCCCGTTGGACCCGGGGCGGCAGATCGTCGCCGAACTCGCCGCCAACGCGGCGACACACGGCCGGGTGGGTGGCCGTGACTTCCGGCTGATGCTCTACGTCGTGGGCGACGTCCTCCGCGTCGAGGTCACCGACACCCGCGGCGAACGGCTTCCCCGGCCGCAGGCGCCCTCCCCGGCCGCCGAGTCCGGCCGTGGCCTGCTGCTGGTCGAGGCGCTGGCCGACCGCTGGGGTGTGGCCGAGGACCGCTTCCCGCGCAAGACCGTCTGGGCCGAGCTCCGTCTCACGGCACGCGACCCGTCCGCCCCGCCCCCCGCCGGCTAGGCCCTGTCCCCGTGCGTGTAGTAGCGGTAGAACAGCACCGCGAAGAAGGCCCCCGCGATCACCAGCGACATCAGGGCCGAGCGCAGCACGCTGTAGCCGGTCTGGCTGTAGAGGAAGCCGAACGCGACGCCCGCGAAGGCCGCCCAGACCAGTGCGTGCGCGCCACGGTGCACCCGCCCCGCGACCTCCCGCACCGCGACGTACGCCAGGACGAACACGACGGCGGTGAGGAACCCGAAGAGCAGGTTCCAGCCGGTGATGGGGCCCGGGTCGCGCCGGTTGGCGGCCGCCCAGTAGCCGTAGACGAGCCCGAGGCCGACCGGCCAGGCCCAGCGGGCGATCGCGTGCGTACGCGCGCTGAAGACGTCCGGCAGGCGCGTCGCGCCGGGCCGGGCGGTGGGTGCGCCGGATGCGGGTGCCGCATGAGCCATGGGAGCACTCCTCTCTCCTCGCCCCCGCCTTCCAGGGCACACCGGAGCAGGGCGGGCGGCAAGTCGGCCGGCGCGGGGCAACGGATGCGCGGCGCACGGGAGCGTGCTTCGCTGTGGTGCATGACCAGGCCCGCGAGCGGGGGTGGCGGGCAGCGCCTGCTCGTCCGGTATCCCCGGTCCGGGCGCCGGGAGGCCCTGCGCCGGCACCAGATGCTGCGTGTCCGTGGCCGCAGCGTCGCCTGGGTGCCTCCGTTGCTGCTGCTCATCACGATCGCGGCGGTGGACGCCAACACCGCCGGCGACTTCCGGATCGCCTCCTGGATCGTGCTGGTTCCCGGTATCGCCGCCGCGATCTGCGGGGCGTGGGGCACGGCGGCCTTCGCGGTGCTGTCGCTGCTGGCGTACCTGATCGTGGACAGCGCCTGGCCCGACGAGTTCCAGGCCGGGATGCCCGACCTCATCCTGGTCGCGATGGGCGGCCTGCTGGCCACGGCGGCGTGCGTGGTCCGCATCCGGGGGGAGGAGCGGCTGCTGCGCATACGGGGCATCGCCGAGACGATCCGCCGCACCGTGCTGCGCCCCCTGCCCGCCGAGTGGGGCGGCCTCGCGCACGCCGCGGTGTACCTGGCGGCCGACACCGATGCCCGGGTCGGCGGCGACTTCTACGACATCCAGCCCGGCCCGCACGGCACCCGCGTCCTCGTCGGTGACGTCCAGGGCAAGGGCCTCGGCGCGGTCGAGGCGGCGGCGGCCCTGCTGAGCACGTTCCGCGAGGCCGGCTACCACGAGCCGGACCTGGCCACCGTCGCCGAGCGCCTGGCGGTACGCATCCGGCGGCACCGGGACCACGCCGCCGCCCTCGGCCGCACGGACAGCGACCGCTTCGCCACCGCCCTCCTGCTCGGCTTCCCGGCGGACGGGACGGACGCGGTCGACGTCGCCAACTTCGGCCACGACCCGCCGCTCATCGCCGGTCCGCGCGGCGTCCGCACCCTGCCCACGACCGGCGGCCTGCCCCTGGGCCTGGGCGACCTCGTCCCGCCGGGCGTGCCCACCCTGCCCCCGGTGCGCAGATTCCCCTTGGCCGCGGACGAGACGCTCCTGCTCACCACCGACGGCGTCACCGAGGCCCGGGCGCCGGACGGCGCGTTCTACCCGCTGACGGCCGAGGTGACCCGCGCGCTCTCCGCCGACCCGCGCACCGCCAGCCCGAGACGGCTGGTGGCCTTCGTGCGGGACGGGGTGCTGCGGCATTCCCGGGGCCGGCTGGTGGACGACACGACGGTGTTCGCGGTGCGCAGGCTCTGAAGCGGGCGCGACCGCCTCGACGGTGCCCCCGGACGGACGGCGGCACATCACGCCAATTCGCACGCGATCGGGCGGGCGTCGACGGTCCCGGCCCCGCCGGCCTTCGCAGCGGTTACGGTGCTGACGTACGTGATCGACAGGGAGGGACCATGCCGGGGACCGTGTTGCTGGTGGCCGCCTCGCCCGTGGGGAAGGGGCGGCTGGTGGATGCGGCGACGGTGCTTCCCGTGCTGGCGGCCGTTCCGCCCGGGGTGCTGGCGGGCGCCGACACCGCGAACGTCGTGGAGCTGGCCGACCCGGTGGAGCCGCAGGCCGTGCTGACGCGGCTGCGGGCGGCCGCCGGGGCCGTGGGGCCGCTGACGGTGTTCGTCACCGGGCAGATCCTGCTCGACCGGCGCCAGCGGCTGCCGCACCTGGCGCTGGCGCGGACCACGCCGGCCACCGCGCGCTACACGGGTTTTCCCTGGCACTGGCTCCGGGAGGAGCTACGGCTGCGCGCGCCGGGCACCACGACCGTGTTCCTCGATCTGCACGCCGACGCCGAGAGCTGGGGACAGCTGAGCGGCGCGCCGCTCGACTCCGGGCGGAACTGCGCCGTGTACGGGCGGATCGCGCCGCCGCCCCAGCGCCGTACCGTCGCCGAGCCGGCGTACATGAAGGCCGTGGCGACCATACTGCGCAGCGGGCACCGGCCGCCCGTCGAGCAGCTGCACCAGCAGGCGCTGAGCCGGATCACGGGGGAGCACCCCGGCATCGTGCTCGCCACCCGGGCGCCCGGCGTCACTGATCCGCACGCCGCCATCTCCGCCGCCGTGCAGGCCGGCCGGCACACCGACGCCGACGGGCTGGCCGCCCGCTGGGAGCAGGCCGCCGCACGGGCGCACGGGGCCGCCTCCGAGGAGGCTCTGCACTGGTCGGAGGTCAGGGCGGACCTGGCGATGTTCGCGGGGGACGCGGCCCGCAGCTGCCGCACCTGGCTGACGGTGGCGTCCGCCCGGCTCGCTGCCGGTCAGGCACCGGACACGCCCGCCGTCGAGGCGGCGGTCGACCGCGCCCACCACCAGTGGGGACAGATCCGCGACCCGGGGCGGGCCCGCGAACTGGGTCCCGTGCTGGCCGAGTTGCGCGGCCGGGTGCCGGGCAGGCGGACCGGCGCGCTGGACCACGTGCAGCGGCAGCTGCGCCAGCTGCAGACGCAGAGCTGAATCCGCGCCGTCCGCGTCCGTACCCTCCCCAGGCGGCAACCCCGGTGCCATGATGGTGAGTCATGGCTGACGGGGACGAAGTGGCCAACCGAGTCATCCGCGTCCGGTTGGACGACACCGCGACCGAGCGCGACATCGGCGCGCTGCACAAGTGGCTGGAGCGGGAGCAGGGTCTCGACGAGATGGTGCGGTCGGGCCGGCTCCGTATCCACGAGCGGCGCCGCACCGACGAGACCGGCGCGCCCATGGGCGTCGGCATGGAGATCGTCATCGCGCTGGTCAGCGCCGGCGCCACGGTCGTCTTCAACCAGCTGCTGGTGCAGGTCGGGCAGGCCGTGGAGGCCTGGCGGGCCAACCGGCGCGAGGTGGAGGACGGCGATCCGCCCGAGGGCCGCGTGGATCCAGTCGACCTCGACGGGTAGGCCGGTGACCCGTTTCGACCCGCGGGGGAGGGTGAACCGGGCACTGCTGGTGGGTGTCTTCCGTTACGACTTCACGGAGCCGCCCCACGGTGTGCCCGGCGATCTGCCGGCCGTCGAGCACAATCTGGACCTGTTGCAGCACACGCTCGCCCGGGGCGGGGTCCTCGGCGCGGACGACATCACGGTCGAACGCTCGCCCTCGCTGGACGACTTCGGCCGCGCGCTGCGCACGGCCGCCGAGGAGGCCGAGGGGCTGCTCCTGCTGTACTTCGCCGGGCACGGCGCCATCCCCAGCGCGGGTGACGAGCTGTTCCTGCAGATGCGCAACGCGAGCGTGATCGCGGGCGGGCACGCGGTCTTCCCCGGCGCGGAGATGTTCACGACCGTGCTGACCTGGCTGGCCAGCAGCCCGGCCGAGCGGATCGTGGTGATCCTCGACTGCTGTTTCGCGGGCAACGCGGCATGGATCTGGGAGCACTTCCGGGACAAGCGGCGCGTGCTGCTGCTGATGAGCGTGCAGGCCAACCACCGCACCGACGCGGGGGACGGCCGGACACCGACACCGTTCACCGGCGAGCTGCTGCACCTGCTCGACGCCCCCGGCGAGCTGGGCTTCCAGGACGTCTCGGACGCGCTGCGCAAGCGCATGACCGAGGGGCGTCACCGGACGATGCGGGGGGAGGCGTGGACGCCGCAGAGCCGGTCGGAGCACGGCGAGGACGTACTGATGTCGGCGCGGGAGCAGCGGGGCGTACGACCGCCCGGCCGCGGACGCGGCGGTGGGCCGGCGGCTTCGGGCCACCCCGGTGGCGGACAGCCGCACCGGCCGCACGGCCGGCTCGTGGGGCACGTGGCCCCCGGCCGCCCCGGCGCCGCACGGCCGGCCGCGCAGCAGCAGCGACCGCCGCACGGCCGCGACATCGGGACCACGCCTTCAGGGCAGGCGCAGGTCGCCGCCGTGCCCGCCGGCCGGGTGCGCGCCCGCCTGAACCGCTTACCCGGCCCGCTCCGGTCCGTGCGCCGCCTCGCCCGGCGGCCCGGGGCCTGGCGCACCGTACTGACCGTCCTGCTCTCCCTGACCGCCACCGGCCTCGGCGTCCACGGCCTGACGGGCCTCGCCGGCGGCCCCGCCGACTGCGCCCCGCCGCTGGAACTGCGCGTCCTGACCGACCCCGACCTGGAGGCGACGGTCGGCGCGGCGGCCGACGCGTATCTGACGTCGGACGCGAACACCACCGGCGACGGCTGCCGGCGCAGCGGCATCACGGTGTACAGCGCGGGCTCCGCCGACGCGGTCACCGCGCTGCGCCGCGAGTCGGGCGCCTGGCACGAGCCCGGGGACGTGGGCCCCAACCCGCAGCGCGACGTGGGCCCCCAGCCCGACATCTGGATCCCGGCCTCCCGGGCGGACGCCGCCCGGGTCACCGCCGGCCAGGACACCGACGCCCTGGCCCTGCTGGAGCCGGACGAGCGGGCGCTGGCGTACTCCCCGATCGTGCTGGCCGTGCCCACGAAGCTCGCCGCCGACTCGCTGGCCGAGCGGGTCGGCGGCTCGCTGTCCGGGATGCTCGACGCCCTGCGCGAGCGTCACCCGGAGGCCGAAGTGCGCCGCCCCGACCCGGAGTTCGCCGACGCGGCGCTGCTCGCCACGATCGGCCTGTACGGCACCGGCGCCGACCCCGGCCGGGTGGAGCAGCGGATCGCCCCGCCCGGACCACCCTCCCCCACGGCCGCCGGCCTGCTGTGCGCGCTGCCCGACGACGACGGCACCGACAACCGCACCGCCGCCCTCGTACCGGAGTTCCTGATGCGCAGCGGCGTCGGCTGCGACCGTACGACGCGCAGCCCGCGCACCGCCCAGTACCCCGGCGACGTACCGGGCCTGGAGCCCGTCTTCGTCCGGGTCCGCTGGGCGGGAGCCGACCTCGACCGGGCCGCGCGGGACCGGGCGGCCGAGGACTTCCGGGCGTGGCTGGCCGGGCCGGGTGGCCGGGCCGTCTTCGGCGCGGCCGGATTCCGCGCCGCCACCGGCGACCGGGCCCTGCTGGACACCGCCGAGGTCGCGGCCGGGGTGCTGCCCGCGCCGTCCCTGCTCATCGAGTCCGCCGGGCGGGACGCGATGGAGACGGCGCTGCGCAGGTACCGCGACGCGCGCGGGCCCGGCCGGGTGCTGTTCCTGCTCGACAGCTCGGGTTCGATGGCCGGGCGGTGGCGGGGGCCGAGCGGGGGCCCCGGCCTGCTGAAGGAGTCGCTGGGCGGGCTCGGCGGGCGCGACGAGTACGGCGTGTGGGCGGTCGCGGACAGTGCCCGGGACCGGTCCTACGAGCCGCTGCTGCCCTTCGCCCGGCACAGCCGCGCCGCCGCCGAGGCCGTGATCGACACCGGCGCCCGGATCCGGGACGCCGAGGCCGATCCGTACGCCGCGCTGGTGGCCGCGCTCGGTGAGATGGCCGAGCGGGGCGCCGACGACGACCGGCCCCAGCTGATCGTGCACGTCACCGACGACGAGGACGCCGGCCGGCTCACCGGCGTCCGCCTCGACGACGTACTGACCCGGGCACGCCTGACGGACGTGCCGATCACGACGGTGTCCCTGGCGAGCGGCGGCTGCGACGCGGGCAGGCCGGGCGCCCTGATCTCCACGGCGAGCGGCGGGCGCTGCCTGGACGCCGACGACGAACTGGGCACGGGGCTGAGCGCCGAGGTGGCCCGCACGGGAACGGGGGAAGAGTGATGGTCCGACGGCTCGCGGCCCTGCTGGTCCTGCTGCTGCTCGCCGCGTGCACCGGCGGCGGGGACGGCACGCAGGCCACACCCACCGCCGATGTGGAGGGCGACATCGTGGTCGCCGGCGGGCGCGACGTGACCGGCAAGAACGGCATACGGCAGCAGCTGATCGACGCCTGGAACCGGCAGCAGGAGAAGGCGGGCACCCTCTACCGGGCCCGCCTGGTCGAACTCCCCGGCGGCGCCGACGAACAGCGCAGCCAGCTGCTCGGCGCCCTCCAGTCCGGCAGCGCCGGCTACGACGTCGTCCTGCTGGACGTGACGTGGGTGCCGGAGTTCGCCGCCGCCGGGCTCGTCCGCCCGCTGCCCGACGAGGTGCTCGACACCGATGTCGTCGCGTCCGTCGCCGGCACGGCCCGCTGGGACGGCCAGGTGTACGCGGTGCCGTTCAACAGCGACGTCGGGCTGCTCTACTACCGGCGCGACCACCTGCGCGCCGGCGGCGTGCAGCGCACCGACCTCAGCGGCGGGCTCGACTGGCAGGAGCTGGAGGCGATGGCCGACTCCCTCGACGAGAACCGGCCCGAGGGCTACGAGAAGGGCTGGACGACCCAGCTCGCGGCGTACGAGGGGCGCACGGTCAACGCCGTCGAGGCGTTCGCGTCGGCCGTGCCCGGCCTCGCGCTCACCGACGCCGACGGCCACTACGCCGCCACCGCCGGGCAGCTGACGGACGGCATCGCGGAACTGCGCCGGCGCACCCGGGCGCCGTACCTCCTCCAGGACGCCGTCCACTCCGACGAGGCCGCCACCCTCGGTGACTTCGCGGAGGGCCGCACCGCGTTCCTGCGGCACTGGCCGTACGCCTACTTCACCCTCCACCAGACCCTCACCGCCGAACAGCTCGGCGTCGCCCCGCTGCCCGGCCGGGCCGTCCTCGGCGGGCAGAACCTCGCGGTGACGCAGGCCTCGAAACGGCCGGGGAAGGCGCAGGAGCTGATCAGGTACCTCACCGGCAAGGAGAGCGAGCGCTGCCTGCTCGACGCCGGGTTCGCGGCGACGCGCATCTCGGCGTACACGGACGACGCCGTACGCTGCACCGCGCCTGCGGCGGCACCGTCCCCGTCGGGCGAGAGCGCCGACCGCACTCCCCGCGACCCCGCCGGCCGGCCCGCCTACGCCCGCCGCATCCTGCTCCCGGCCCTGCGTGACGCCGTGCAGCGCCCGCGCACCGCCCAGTACGGCGCCTTCACCCAGACCTTCACGGGCCGGCTGGGCGCGCTGTTCGGCGACAGCCCACCGGGGGACGCGGCCCTGGCGGAGAGCCTGGACGAGGCGCTCAGAGGGGCACTGCCGGACTGACCTCCCTCGCCGGCGCCCCGGTCACAGGGGCGGCTGCGCGGGTGCGGGCCCGAGGGTGGTGGTGCCCGGCGCCGTACGGTGGCCGAGGCCCGTCCGGTACGCGTCCAGCGCCGCCTTCACCCGTCCGGTGCGGCGCAGCAGATCGCCCAGCAGCCGGCACAGGTCGGCCAGGTCGCCGGCGGCGCCCGCGCGCTCCAGCAGGCTGAGGGCCCGGACGTAGTGCTCCTCGGCCGACTCCGTGTCCCCGGCGTCCTCGGCGATCCGCCCGAGCAGCCGGTGCGCGGCGGCGGCGTGCACGGCGCCGCGCTCGGAGGAGAGATCGCCGAGCACGTCGTGCAGCAGGGCGGCGGCCTGCCCGGACTTGCCGCGCCGGTGCAGCACGTCGGCCAGCTCGACGGCCACCTGGCTGCTGTAGAGGGAGGCCCGCTTGGCCGAGAGCATGTCCTGGGCCGCGCGCAGCTCGGACTCGGCCTGCTCCAGGTCGCCGTTCTGGGCGTGGACGTAGCCGCGCATCCAGTGGCAGTTGGCGAGTTCGGTACGGATCTGGAGCTGGCGGTACATCTCCGCGGCCTTGGCGAGCGAGGCGTCGGCCTCGGCCAGCCGGCCCTCGGCGACCAGGGTGCGGGCGACCTGCCGGTGCATCCGGGCGACCAGCGCGGGGTCTGCGGCCCTCGGCGCGAGGGCGAGGGCGAACTCGGCGGCCTGGGCGGCGCGGGCGTGGGCGCCCATGTCCATGTAGGGGCCGATGGCGGCGGCGTACAGCAGGAGCAGGGCGTCCGGGTCGTGCAGCCCGCCGCGGTTCAGCTCGTCGAGGGTGGTCTCCAGCAGGTAGACGGCGTACCGGAGTTCGCCGGCGAGGTAGTGGGCGACGGCGCGGCCGCGCAGGGCGGGGACGCGGGCGGGCAGGGGCGCTTCCAGGAGCGTCTGCTCGGCGCGCTCGAAGTGCTGCCGGGCGGCGGCCAGATCGCCGGTGTCCAGCGCGCACTCGCCGAGCCCGAGCAGCGCGGTGGCCTGCTCCTCGACCAGCCCGTGCGACTCCGCCTCCGCGAGCAGGGCGGCGTACCGCTCCCCGGCATCCTCCGCCTCCCCGCCGGCGAGGGTGCGCTGGGCGCCGGTCAGCCGCAGTCTCAGGTCGGTGGCGAGGTGGGCGGGCCGGCCGGTGGCCAGCTCGTCGAAGGCCACGCCGAGCCGGTCGGCGAGGTGCCGCAGCGCGTCGTCGGAGGGGCGGACACGGCCTGCCTCCAGGGTGGAGATGTAGGCGGGTGTGTAGGCCGGTTCGGCCAACTGCCGCTGGGTGAGGCCGCGTTCGTGCCGCAGCTGCTGCACCCTGCGCCCGATGGTCTCCGGGTCGTCCCGCTTCGCCATGGGCTTAATCATGCCAGTAAGTGGACTTACGCAGAGGATGGTTCGGAGGAAGCGCGCGCTGCTGGGGGTCGATGGACGGGTGGTCCCGCTGTCGCCGTCCGGGGCCGGCGGGATCGGCCAACTCCGTTTGCCCCTCTTCCGGTTGGCCCTCGCGACCCCCTAGGTTAGGAACGAGATTAAGGCCGCTTAATCCCCCACTGTCGTTGCGGAGGCTGCCGTGCACGGACCCACATCCGCTCCCCACGGACGCCCTTCCGCCCGGTACGCGCGGGCGGTCGCCGCGGCGGTCGTCGCGGCCGTGGGCCTGATCACGGCGGCGAACGCGGGTCCGGCGCGGGCGGCGGAACCGGCGCGGACGGCGGAGCCGGCGCGGACGGCGGAGCCGGTGCAGGCGGCCGTGCACGGAGTGCGTGGCTAGCGCGGCGGGTCCGCGCGTGTCCTGCGGGGTTGCGGCCCGCGCGCGGTTTCGGGCGCTCCGGCCGGGGTAGTCGGGGCAGGATCCCGGGCGGCGCGTGGACCTGTGGCGCGGTGGCGCAGGAACGCCACCCACGTCGTCCGTACAGGTCGTCGGAGGAGGGAGGCGCCGTGCGGCCGAGGGACGATCCGGAAGGGGCCTGGGCCGCCGACGCGATCGCCGACGGGGTCCGGGGCGCCGAGCCCGGCGAGATACCCCGCAGACTGTGCCACGTCGCGGTCCGGCTGCTGCCCGTGGCCCGCGCGAGCGTGTCGCTGTGCAACGAGGGCATGCCCGTACCGCTGAGCGCCAGCGACGACCGGGCCGCGTATCTGATGGAGGTCCAGGCCACCCTGGGTGAGGGCCCCTGCCTGCACGCCGCGCGCACCGGCGCGCCCGTGATCGCCGCCGACCTGGCGGGCGGCGTGGACACCCGCCGCTGGCCGGTCTTCGCCCAGCAGGCGACGGCACTCGGGGTACGGGCGGTGTACGCGCTGCCGCTCGGCGACGACGCGGGCTGCCTGGGGACGCTCGACCTCTACCGCGACGTGCCCGGCGTGCTCAGTCCCGGCGAGCTGCGTACCGCGGACCTCATGGCCGGCGTCATGACGATCGCCCTGATGTCCCTGCCCACCGGCGAGGAGAACGGGCACCGGCCCCCGGGCGGCCTCTGGCTCAGCGAACTGGCCACCGAGCACGACGAGGTCTACCAGGCCATCGGCATGGTCATGGCCCAACTGGGCGTCGCCGCCGACGAGGCGCTGGCCCGGCTGCGGGGGCACGCCTTCGCGCGGGGCCTGACGGTGCTGGACGTGGCGCACGACGTGGTGGCGCACAGGCAGCGGTTCGAACGGGACGGCTAGGGCCTGTCCGGGAAGCCCCGGTGCGGGGTCGCCCGGGGCTCCGTGAACCTTTCCGCCCCGCACCGCGACTTTCCCGGTGACACGTCGGGACAGGCAGGCGCGGTAAGGGATACCGGGCCCGCGGGGCGCCGGGGTGTCAGACCTGTGCCCGGGCCTGCTTGCGCACCTCCGCGAGCCGCTCGGCCCCCAGCTCGGCGACCGCCTGGGTGACCTCGGTGAAGACCTCGCCGAGCCCGCCGTTGGTGAGGGTGAACGCGTCCTCGCCGACGCGGACGGCGGCGATGTCCAGGGTGAGGGTGGCGGTCTCGCCGCGGTTCGCGCGGGTGACCGTGATCCGCAGCCCCTGCCGCGCGTCACCGAACGCCGGCAGCGCCGAGTCGGCGACCTGCACGTCCTGCACGACGCCGAGCGCGGTGGTGGCCGTGAACTGCCGGCACTTCTGCGGCAGGCTCCCCAGCCAGGTCAGCGCCGCGTCCACCGCCGTGGCCCGCTGGGCGGACACCTGGTAGCGCAGCTGGGCACCGGCGTACCCGTCGTCGAGACCGACGACGGCGCGGGCGGGGGCGCCGAGGAGCTCGTCGCCGTACAGCGCGTCGATCAGCCGCTGGCAGTCGGGCATCCCGGCGGGGGCGGACGCCTTGAGGAATCCGTCCCGCCAGGTGGCGACGCCCTGCGTGGGCGCCCACGGATCCCCGAGATCGGCCTCGGTGACGAGGGCGGACTGGGCCTGGGCGTCGGTGAGGGCGGGAGCGGACTGCGGGGACGTGGCGGAGACCCCGGCCGAGCCGGTGGCCGACCGGGGGGCGGACGCGTAGCGCGCGACGTCGGAGGCGAGCCCGGAACAGCCACCGAGGGCGAGCAGCCCGCTCGCCGACAGGGCGGAGACGAGAAGAAGACGGGCGGCGGAGCGTGGACGCGGGCACGGGGTCATCGGGGTGCCTCCAGGGAACTGCCGACGGGGTACGTCCACGGGAACACCTGAACCGGCAGGTCACCAGCACGCCGGGCCGTACGGGGCGGTCGGTCGGGCCGGATGGGTGAGCGGGTTCGGCCGGGCGGGCCGGAGCCCCGCCGCCCCAGGCCGACCCTCAAATCTCGCGCAAGCTTTCGAAATGGCGTGGCTCCGCCGGACAAACTCTCCGTACCCTTCCGGATACTTGATCGCCGAGCACGCGATCCCCGAGCCGAGGCGGTCCGATGAGCCCAGGACGTACGCACCTGCCCTCCGTCGCCACCTGCGCGCTCCTCCCGCTCCTGGTCGCCGCCTGCACCACCGCCCGGACGCCGGGCGCCGCATCCCCCGCGCCCCCGTCCTCCACGCCCACCCCCGCACATCGCACCGCCTCGGTCACACCCCCGGAGCTCGACGCGGAAGCGGGCGAGACGCTCGCCGGCCGGCACCCGGCCACCCGCGGCAACGGGGCCTTCGCCTACTCGGGCGGCCCGCAGGGCAAGGCGCTCGTCCTCGCGGTCAGCTGCCAGGGAGAAGGCACGATCACCGTGCAGCTCCCGGTCATGGCCTCGTCCTACCGTCCGAACTGCGACCCCGGCACCCCGGCCGTCACCTACAACCAGCTCGTCGTCCCCGAGGCGAGCAAGCCCGGAACGGTCACGGTGACGGCCCCCACGACCACCACCTGGTCGGTGACGGTCGGCCGGACGGACCCCACCCCGACCGATGCGTAGCAGGCGCTACGTCGCCCGGGGCGTGCGCGGCGTAAGGTCGCTCGCGGAGCGAGAGGGCTTGACGGCCCGGTGACCAGGAGGCCCGTATGAACGGTCGGCCCATTCCGGTGATCATCGACTGCGACACCGGCGTCGACGACGCCCTGGCCCTGCTGTTCGCCGTACGGCACCCGGCGATCGACCTGCGCGCGGTCACGTGCGTGGCGGGGAACACCGACGTGGACGGCGTCGTGCGCAACACCCTCACCGTGCTGGAGCAGGCGGGCGCCGGGGACGTGCCCGTCGCCCGGGGAGCCGCCCGGCCGCTGATCGAGGAACCGCGTTCGGCCCGCCATGTGCACGGGCACGACGGGATGGGCGACCTCGGGCTGCCCGCGCCGGCCCGTGCGCCGGTGGACCTGGACGCCGTGACGCTGCTGCGCCGCGAGATCCTCGCCTCCCCGCGGCCGGTGACCCTCGTGCCGACGGCCCCGCTCACCAACATCGCCCTGCTGCTGCGCACCCACCCGGAGGTGACCGCCAACATCGAGCGGATCGTCTTCATGGGCGGGGCGGTGGCCGTCGGGAACGCGACGCCCGTCGCCGAGTTCAACGTGTGGCACGACCCGGAGGCCGCCGCGATCCTGCTCACCGCGGGTGTGCCGATCACGATGTACGGACTGGACGTCTTCACGCGCGTGGTGGTGCCGGCGTCGGACGTACGGCGGCTGCGGGCCGGCTCCGAGCCCGGTGCGCGCCTCGGGGGCGAACTGCTCGCCCACCGGGGGCCGGGTACCGAGGAGGACCCGGCGGGCGGGCTCGGTGACGCGGGGGCCCTCTGCGCGGTCGTCGATCCCGCCGGGCTCACCACGCGTGCGCTGCCCGTCGAGGTGTCGCTCGCGCCGGGCCCGGGCCGTGGGCAGACCGTCGTCGACCTCCGGCCGCGGCCGGGTGAGGCGGAGATCCACGGCGAGGCGGGCGAACAGCCACTGATCGACGTGGCGTTGGACATCGACGAGGAGCGCTACGTGAAGCTCTGGCTGGCGACCGTGGAGGGCTAGTCGTGCGGGGGCCGCCGACGGTACTGGCGCAGCGGCGCGGCGGCGGGAGATTCCGGCGCCGCGCTACTCCGGACCGGTGACCTCGACGCAGGCCGGACGCAGCAGCTGGTCGCCGACCCGGTAGCCGGGGCGCAGGATCGCCGTGCAGGTCGGGCGGGGGCAGGACGGACAGACGTGGTGGGCGAGCGCCTCGTGGCGGCAGGGGTCGAAGGGGTCGCCCACCTCCCCGAACGCCACCAGGCCCAGCGCGCCGGTCTGGACCTGGAGGGTCTCGGAGATCTCCCGCAGCCCCGGCGTCATCGGCTCGTGCGCGCACGCCCGTTCCACCGCGTCCAGCACCGGCAGCAGCCCGCGCAGCACGTTGGCCACCGCGATGTGCCGTACGGCGAGCCGGTCCCGTCGTACCCGTTTGCGGTAGTTGTCGTACTCGGCCTTCACGCGTTGCAGGTCGGCGGTGCGCTCGGCCAGTTCCGCGCGGGTGCTCCCGCCGAAGGCCCGGCTTCCGGCCATCCAGGCCACCTCCTCGCCCACCCCTACGACGTCCGGCGCACGTGAGCTGTGCCTACGAGCCCTGGGTAAGCCGAGGGCCGCGGCTTGTCAAGAGGAGCGAGGACGGCCCCGGGGCCTGTTGCGGCACTAGCGGCCCAGCCAGACCGTGGTGTCCGGGCCCAGGCGTCCGTCGGGCTCCAGGGGCGCGCTGGACAGCAGCGGTTCGCCGGGCGGCAGGGGGGCGGGCCGGCCGGAGAGGTTGGCGAGGCAGCGCCAGCCGTCCGAGCGGGTGAAGTGCAGGACGCCTGGCGGGGTGTCGTCGGACCAGGTCAGTGACTCCCCCTGGAGCAGCTTGCGGCGCAGCCGCAGGGCCGCGCGGTACAGCTCCAGGGTCGAGCCCTCGACCCCGTCCTGGGCCTCGACGGCGTACAGGGCGAAGGTCGCCGGCTGCGGCAGCCAGGCGCCGCCCGCGCCGAAGCCGTACGACGGACCGGTCCTCGTCCACGGGAGCGGCACCCGGCAGCCGTCGCGGCCCTTGCGGGCGTGGCCCGTCTGCTCCCAGATGGGGTCCTGGAGGACGGCGGCGGGCAGGTCGGCGACCTCGGGCAGGCCGAGTTCCTCGCCCTGGTAGACGTACGCCGAGCCGGGCAGCGCCAGCATCAGCAGCGTGGCGGCGCGGGCGCGGCGCAGGCCGGCCACCGGGTCGACGGCGGGCGCGTTCCCGCCGGACAGCAGCCAGGCGTCGGGGTCCGTGCCGGCCGGGAGCATCAGGCGGGTGGCGTGGCGGACGACGTCGTGGTTGGACAGCACCCAGGTCGCCGAGGCGCCGGCCGCGCGGGCGGTGGCGAGGGAGGCGGTGATGACCTCGCGGAGTTCGACGGCGTCCCAACGCGCCTTCAGGTACTCGAAGTTGAAGGCCTGGCCGAGCTCGTCCGGGCGGGCGTACAGCGCGCGGCGGGCGCCGGGTACCCAGGCCTCGGCGACCGCCATCCGGGGCGGCGAGTAGGCGTCGAGGATCTTGCGCCAGTCGCGGTAGATCTCGTGGACCTCGTCGCGGTCGTAGAAGGGGTGGCTGCCCGGGGGCATGGTCGCGAGCGAAGCCTCGTCGCTCAGTTCGGGGGCGCCGAGGTCGCGCAGGGGTTCGGAGAGGTCCTTGGCGAGGGCGTGCGCGACGTCGACGCGGAAACCGTCGACGCCGCGGTCGGACCAGAACCGGAGCGTGGTGCGGAAGTCGGCGCGCACCTCCTCGTTCTCCCAGTTGAGGTCGGGCTGCTGGGGAGCGAAGAGGTGCAGGTACCACTGGCCGTCCGGGACGCGGCGCCAGGCGCTGCCGCCGAAGACGGACTGCCAGTCGGTGGGCGGGAGTTCACCGTGGGCGCCGCGGCCGTCGCGGAAGACGTAGCGGTCGCGGGCGGCGGAGCCGGGGCCGGCGCGCAGCGCCTCCTGGAACCAGACGTGCTGGTGGGAGGAGTGGTTGGGGACGATGTCGACGAGCACCTTCAGGCCCAGCCGGTGGGCCTCGGCGACCATGGCCTCGAAGTCGTCGAGGCTGCCGAGACGGGGGTCGACGTCGCGGTGGTCGGCCACGTCGTAGCCGCCGTCGGCCAGTTCGGACGGGTAGAAGGGGCTGAGCCAGAGGGCGTCCACGCCGAGGGCGGCGAGGTGGGTGAGCCGCTGGGTGATGCCCCTGAGGTCACCGAGACCGTCACCGTCGGCGTCGGCGAAGCTGCGTGGGTAGACCTGGTAGATGACGGCCTGGCGCCACCACTCGGGGCTCTTGGGGGAGAGATCGGGAGTGCTCACTCGGGCTCCTCTGGGTACGGCCGCTGCGCGGTCGGGCTGCTCTGCGCCGGACGATACGAGGACTTTGTCCACAACACCGGAAAGGTGAACCTCGGCGTGTGGGGGTGAGGGGGGCCGGGAGCACGAGGAGCGCGCGAGAGCGTACCCGCGCGTCGCACCCGCCACGGGGAGCCGCACCGGCACGCGCGCCGCTGTCCCCCGGCGCGCCACCGCCACCGGCCGGCGTACGGGGCCGCGGCGGGCGGTGACGGTGTCCTGAAGCCGGCGCGGTGGCCGACGGGGCTTCAGCCGAGGCAGATGACCAGCAGACAGAGCTGGGGCGGTGTGGGCTGCGGCGGCGTGGACTGCGGCGGGGCGGGGGGTGGGGTCCCGGGGGCGGCCGGAGGTGTCTCCGGGGGCGCGGGGGGCGTGGTCTGCCGCGGCGTGGTGGGGGCCGGCTCCGCCGGGGGGACGGGGGAGTCCGACCGGTGCCGCGGGGGCTGGGGGGCCGTGGGGACGGCGACCGGGGTCTCGGGGCGGGCGTTGTGCGGGGCGGGCGTCGTGGGGCGCCGGTGCGAGCGGCTCGCCGTCGCGTCCGTGTCCGGGGACTGCGTCGCGGCCGGGCGGGGCGCGGTGCGCTGCTCCTCCGGCAGGGACCGGCCCGGAGGTATTCGCCCCGCCGGCGTACTCGGTGCGGTGTCCAGGGTCAGCTCCTCGGGCGCCGCGGCCGCCTGGGTGCGGTCGGTGGGGGCGCCGCGTTCCAGGCTCGTGACGGTCAGCCCGCCGCCGACCAGGGCGACCGCCGTCGCCACCAGAGCCCGGCGCTGACTCTTCCTCCAGCGGATCCGCTGCCTGCGCCGGGCCGCGCGGCCCTCCCGCGCGGGGACCGCCACCGCCTCGGGTCCGGGCTCCGGGACCGGCGGGACGTAGGCCGGCTCCGGCTCGGCCTCCCCCCGGGGCTCCGGCGCGATGTCCGGTGCGTAGGCGCCGCATCCGGGGCACACCAGGGCACCGTTGAGATGCCGTCGGCACGAGGAGCAGTAGTCCATCTGCCAGTAGTCCATCTGCG
This sequence comes from Streptomyces sp. NPDC052023, assembly GCF_044548465.1. Taxonomy (NCBI): domain Bacteria; kingdom Bacillati; phylum Actinomycetota; class Actinomycetes; order Kitasatosporales; family Streptomycetaceae; genus Streptomyces; species Streptomyces sp. NPDC052023. The sequence goes on from NZ_JBIUBW010000002.1 coordinate 422,681, forward strand.
CGGTCTTCCTGAGTCGACGGCCCCCGAACGGCCAGCAACGCTAACGACGGATTCCGGCCACCGTGTGCAGCCGGTGTGACGCTCCTGCACAGATTCACCGGGCCCCGGTCGCCCGCCCGGCACCCCGTTCGCACGAACTCCGGCGTCAACAGGCAACCCGCACACCGGTTTTACCTGTCTCACAGGATGCTCACAGAGTCACGGCCGCCGGGCGCGTGGGGTGCGTCGGTTCAGCGGTGGCCGCGCGGACGTGGGCTGTCCGGTCCGATGCCGCCCACGGGCGGCACTCGCAGACGAGGAACCGATGACCAGTCAGCAACACCGCAATCGTGTGAAGCGTTCGGCGCTCGCCGCCGGCACCGCGCTCACCGTCGTCGTGGGCGGCGCCGCCGTCGCCTCCGGGGCCGACCCGGCGAGCACCACGCCCGGCAAGCCGAAGCTCAAGCTGATCGCCGCGTCGAAGTCCGTGACGCTCGATCGCTGGGAGGGGGAGCCCGGGGTCTACCTGGACCTCGGGACGTACGTGACCGTCGACAACGCGCCACTGGAGTTCAAGGTGACGCGGAAGTCGTACAAGGACCCGGTGGTCGCCCAGCAGGTCCTGCGCAACGGCAGCAGCGTCCGGACCAAGACCCTGCCCGCCGGCCTGGTGAAGGACTTCTCCGGGCTGCCCGGCTTCCTGGAGGTGTCGATCAAGAACGCCGCAGGTCAGGAGGTATCGAAGTCCAAGGGCACCTTCTGCCCGAACAACGCCTCCGGCCGGCTCCGCCCGGACGCCCCGGCCACCTCGCGCTACCCGGAGAGCTGCCCCACGAACCCGTGGACGCTGGGCTCCGTGTGGGGCGTGGAGAAGGGCTGGGCGTCCAACACCAGCACCGTCGACTACGACAAGCCCGTGGACCTGCCGGCCGGCGAGTACACGGCGAAGGTCACGGTGGCGAAGAAGTACCGCGACCTGTTCGGCATCCCGAACAACCAGCCGACCGTCAAGGTGACCGTCCGGGAGATCAGCGACGGTGGTGGCGGAGAGGGCGCGGCCGCCTCGCGCTCCGGCGCGCAGCACGGCGGCCACGGTGCGCACAGCGGGCACGGCGCCGCCGCGCAGGGCGCCCACACCGCCCACCACTACGGCCCGCGCGGCGCCGACGCCCCCACCCCGCCCCAGCTGTCGCACGCCATGGAGGACCGGGGCCGCGCCTCGCACCTGGGCGACGGGCCGGGCCACACGGACGGTTCGCGGATCGCGCCCGCGCTGAAGCCCAACGCGAAGCGGCCCTCCGGGCGCGCGGGCGTTCCGGCGAACGTGCCGAAGCCCGACCTGCGCTCGCTGCCCGCCTGGGACATCGCCATCACGGACGGCGAGGACGGCGACGTACCGGGCAAGGACTACCTCGCGTTCAGCGCGAACGTGTGGAACGCCGGGCCAGCGCCGCTCGTCGTGGACGGGTTCCGCAGCCCGGGCGCGGACCTGATGGACGCGTACCAGTACTTCTACGACGCCAAGGGCAAGCAGGTCGGGTACACGCCCACCGGCACCATGGAGTGGGACCCGCGCGTCGGGCACGAGCACTGGCACTTCACGGACTTCGCCAGCTACCGCCTGCTGAGCGCGGACCAGACGAAGGAGGTGCGCAGCGGCAAGGAGGCGTTCTGCCTGGCCAACACCGACGCCGTGGACTACACGGTGAAGAACGCCAACTGGCACCCGTACAACACGGACCTGTCGACCGCGTGCGGTCAGCAGAACTCCATCTCGGTCCGCGAGGTGCTCGACGTCGGCTCCGGCGACACGTACACGCAGTACCGTCCGGGCCAGTCCTTCGACATCACCGACCTGCCGAACGGCACGTACTACATCCAGGTGATCGCCAACCCGGAGAAGCGGCTCAAGGAGACCAACCTCAACAACAACGTCGCCCTGCGCAAGGTGGTCCTGGGCGGCGAACCGGGCGCCCGCACGGTCAAGGTCCCCCCGCACCACCTGATCGACGCACCCTGACCGGTCCCGCGTGACCGCTCGCCGAACGCCCCCGGCCGCCGTGCCGGGGGCGTTCCCCTGTATGCCCGCCGTTTCTTCCGCCACCCCTGAGCGTTGGTCCCGTTGTGCACTGAGCGATGCCCAGCAGACACGGGTGCCCGGCCGGTCGTCTCCCGTGGGCAGACGAACGGAGAATGCTGTGCGAATGACCGACATCCAGCGCTGCGAGATCCGCCCCGGGCGGCTCGTGGAGTGGACGCTGCACCCGGCGGCGGTGCGGGCCGCGGCCGACATGCCGGAGGACTCCCGGCCGCCGGCGTACGTCCAGGAGTCACATGTGCGCACCGCGCGTTCCGTGCGTGAGGACGGCCTGTTCGTGCCGACCTGGCTCGGCGCGGCCTTCGACATCCCGGGCCGGGTCGACCTCGGCGTGCTCCAGGAGGCCCTGCGGGCCTGGACCCTGCGGCACGAGACGCTGCGCAGCGGCTTCCGCTGGATCGGTGACGAGATGCGGCGCTTCACGCTCGACGCGGACGCCGTGCTCCTGCACCGCAAGGACCAGGGCGCCTTCGGTGACGCGGGCAAGCTGACCCGCTACCTGCAGGACCGGTTCGACACCGTGGCGGACGCGCTCAGCTGGCCCAACTTCATCTACACCGCGGTCGTCCGGGACGACGGCACCAGCGTCTACATGGCGTTCGACCACAGCAACGTCGACGCGCACTCCATCCACCGCATCCCCGCCGAGATCCACGAGCTGTACGCCTCGGCCGCCGACGGCCGGCGCCTCGACGCGCCCGCCGCCGCCAGTTACGTCGACTTCTGCGCCCTGGAGCGCACCGAGGCCGACCGCCTCGACGACACCCACGAAATCGTCAGCCGGTGGCGGGAGTTCATCGTCCAGTGCGACGGCAAGCTGCCCAACTTCCCCGTCGAGCTCGGCCTCGATCCCGAAGGTCCGCTGCCCACGCAGAAGTTCATGCAGGAGATGCTCGTCGACGACGCCGACGCCGCCGCCTTCGAGGCGTACTGCCGCCCCTACGGCGGCAGCCTGGTCGGCGTGCTCGCCGCGACCGCGCTCATCGTCCGTGAGATCGGCGGCCAGCAGGTCTACCGCACGGTCGTGCCCTTCCACACCCGTGTCCGCTCCCAGTGGTCGGACTCCGTCGGCTGGTACGTCGGCGGCGCCCCGATCGAGGTGCCCGTCGCCCAGGCACCCGACTTCGACAGCACCCTGCGCATGGTCCGCGCCGCCCTGCGCGAGAACCGCCCCCTGTCCCGCAAGCCCATCGCCCGCGTACTGAAGCTCCTCGGCGCCGACTTCCGCCCCACCTCCCCCGACCTGTACTCGATCGTCTCCTTCGTCGACGCCCGCGCCACCACCGGCTCCGAGCAGTGGCAGGACCTGAAGGCCTACGGCCTGATCCGGGTGTCGTACGGCGACCAGGTCTGCGTCTGGCTGACCCGCCTCCACGAGGGCCTCCAACTCGCCAGCCGCTACCCGGACACCGACATCGCGCGCAAGAACATGCGGCTGTTCACCGAGCGGCTGCGGGAGCACATCGTCGCCGTGGCCCGGGAGGCCCTCGTCGCCGGCCGCTCCGGCGTACGCCCCACGCCCCACGGGTAGGGGACCGGTGTGACGGACCCGGGGGAGCGAGGGCTGGACGCGGCGCGCGTCGCCGAGGTCGTCGTCGGCGGCCGGCCCGGACGGCGGGGCTCCGGATACCGGGTGACCACCGGCTGTGTGCTGACGGCCGCCCATGTCGTGGCCGGTCCCGTCGGCCGGCTGAGCGTCCGCTTCGACGCCGACCGGCCCGGTGAGTGGAGCGCCGAGGCCGAAGTCGTCCTGCTCGAGGAGGCCGCCGACGTCGCCCTGCTGGAGCTGACCCGCCTGCCGCCCGGCCACGCCGACGTCCCCGCCGCCCGCTACGCCGCCGTCCCGGACGCCGACGTGGTGCTGCCCTTCAGCGCCATGGGCTTCCCCCGCTTCAAGCTCCGCGAAGACGCCGGTGCACCCGGCCGGTACCGCGACTCCTGCCATGTCACCGGCACCGTCTCCGTCCTGTCCAATCGCCGCGAGGGCACACTCGAACTGGCCGTCCCCGTCCCGCCCGCCGACGTCGAGCCGGAGCGCTCACCCTGGGAGGGCATGTCCGGCGCGGCGGTGTGGTGCGGGGGCGCGGTGACAGGCGTGGTGAGCGTGCACCACCGCGCCGACGGCCTGGGCAGGCTCGCGGCCCGGCGGGTGGAGCGGTGGTACGACGAGCTGTCCCCGGACGCGCTGGAGCGGCTCGGCCGGTACGCCGGGCTGCCGCCCCGCGCCGCGCTCGCGTCCGCCGGCGCCCCGGCCGCTTCCCGCCCGGTGGCCCCGCTGACCGGGCTCCCCGGCGAACTGCCCCTGCGGGAACTGGTCGGCCTGGTGGACGCGCTCACGGCCCTGCCCCTGCTGCGCGGCCCGAACGGCATGACCCTGCTGCTGGACAGCATCAGCGACCGGATCGCCGCCAACAGCCCCCGCGACCCCCGGCTGCGCATGGACGTCTACGGCATCCTGCGCACCTGCCTGCGCTATCCGGGCACCCTCGATCAACTCCTCGAAGCGGTACGGCTGCTGGAAGGGCCGTCGCCGGAACTGGAGCGGGTCGACCGGGCCGCCGCCCGGCTGGCCGGGCGCCACCACTGACGTGATCTCGCCGGGGCGGCCGGGATGTGGGGTTTCGACTTGTGGTCCGCTGGGTCATGATGGTTGGGAGCCGACAGCGCGCTGACTCGTAGGCACGGGAGGGGACTTGGCAGCCGTGGAGGAAACGATGCCTGCCGTCGAGTCTTGTCTCGTCGATCTCTCGGGGGTCTCACTTGAAGCGCTGCGCTCCATGGACGGCACGGCCTTTACCGAGTCGCTGGAGCAGTTGCTGCGCCACATCGACGGCCCGCAGGCCATCACGGTGTCGTACAACCCGTCCCGGTTCGACTGACCCGGCCTGCGTGACGGGCATCGACCCGTGGAGGACGCGTGGCCGCTGACGCCATGACGGCCGGGGACCTTCCACGTTTCCACCGGCTGTCGCCGGCCGGCGCCCTGGCGCTCTCCCACGGGGACGGGGACGGCGCGCTCGTGACGGAACTGCTCGGCGCGGAGCGCAGCCGTCGCCTGCTGCTGTTGCGGGCCCTGGACAACGCGCTGTCCCGCGACGACGACCCCCGCGTGTCCTACGCCCGGGCCTGGGCGCTGCTGGAGCGGGCGCAGCAGCGGGCGCCCGAGGCGTTCGAGGAGGTCCTGATGTCCCCCAACACGGGGATGTGGGTCTCCCTCGCGGTGCGCCGGATGCGCGGACGTGTCTACGAGGAGGCCCCGCGGTGGGTGGCCGTCGGCCATCTGGCGGCGCTGGCCGCGGCCGCGGGCACGCGGGCCGGGCTGGACTTCTCGATCACCGTCCCGGTGCGCCGCGGGCTGGTTCCCCTGCCGACGCTGGGCTGCGCCGTCCTGCCGGACACCGAGCAGTGGGACACCGCCGAGGTGACGGGGAGCGCGGGCCGGCTGCGGGTCACGGGCGCGCGCGGAGCGGTCGTCGAGGTCGCGCCCGGCTGGGACCGGCGCGGACCCGGATGGCTTCCGGTGCGCAGGCTGACGCTCGGATCCGGGCCGGACGCGAAGTCGCTGGTGCTGGAGGAACTGGACCCGTACCGGACCTTCCCCGCCCCGAGCGAGCCCCGGCCGCTGTCCACGGCGGAGGCGGCGGCCTGGGAGTCGATGCTCGACGAGGCCTGGACGATCCTGCTGCGCGACGACCCGGTCAGTGCCGCCGCCATGCGCCACGGGCTGATGTCGGTGGCCCCCACCCCGACGAGAGAAAGGTTTCGGCCGCACAGCAGCACGGCGGGCGACGCCTTCGGCGGGATCACGGCCTCCCGCCCCGACGACGTACCCCAGCTCGCCGCGACCCTGGTCCACGAGTTCCAGCACACCAAGCTGGGCGGCCTCATGCACCTGGGCCCGCTGACCGAGCAGGCTCCCGACCCGCCGACGCCCGCGTGGCTGTGCTACGCCCCCTGGCGCGACGACCCCCGTCCGCTCGGCGGACTGCTCCAGGGCATCTACGCCTTCCTCGGCGTGACCCGGTTCTGGCGCGCCCACCGGCACAGCGCCGACCCCGCGTACGCCCCGCTGGCCCACTTCGAGTTCGCGATGTGGCGCACCCAGGTGTGGTCCGTGCTCGGCGAGGTCCGCGGGCACGAGCAGCTGACGCCGCTGGGGCGCCGGGTGCTGGACGGGCTGAGCGAGCGGTGCGCCGAGTGGATGGGCGACGAGGTGCCCGCGGCCGAGCTGCGGCTGGCCCACGAGGTGGCCGGGGATCACCTGACCCGCTGGCGGGCCCACCATCTGCGTCCCGCCGCCGCCGCCGTGGACGAGGCCGTACGCGCCTGGCGGCGCGGCGCCGCCCGGCCGCCTGCCGCCCTGGCCGCCGAGCCCGACGTCGTCCCCGACACCGAGGCCCGCCACCTGGACAGCGCCGCCGTCCTCGCCCGCCACCGGCTCAGCGATCCCGACGGGACCTGGCGGCACACCCTGGCCGGGAGCGTCGACGGCGTCGAGGCGCCCGACGTGCTGCTGATCCGCGGTGACCGCGAGGCGGCCCGGGCCGTCTACGCCGACCGGCTGACCCGCAAGGGGGCGCCCGTGGCCGCCTGGGCGGGACTCGCCCGCGCCCTGTCCGGCGACCCGTCCCACGAGGCGGCCGCGACGCTGCTGCGCGGCTTCCCCGAACGGGCCCGGGCCGTGCAGGACGCCCTCGTCGCGGCGACCGGCCGGGGCGCCGACCCCGTACGCCTGGCGGCATGGCTGGGGCAGGACCAGGGCCTGCCCGGCCGGCCCGCCCTTCGGTCCTAGGACGGGCCCCGGGGCCTCACAGGGGCAGCGGGTCGATGTCGCAGTTGGCGCGCTCGCCGTCGCGGAACTGGGCGGTCGCCGGGTGCGCGGAGCCCGCCTCCACCTGAAGCCCGGGGGCGTCCAGGACGCGCTCCATGCGTGCCAGGGTGTCGGCGCGCAGGGCGGCACCCCGCTCCTGCTCGCCGACGGAGACGAGGTCCGCCGACAGGTTGCCCGCGCAGACCAGCGTCGTGGGGTGGTCCTCCCCGAACGTGGTCCGGCACAGCGCCAGCGTGTCCTCGCCCCGGAGCCGGGCCTCCTCGTGGAGGCCGAGGGCGGCCAGGTCGCTGGCCAGGTTGACGGCGCAGATCAGGGCGAGCGGATGCCCGGCACCGAGCCGGTCGGACAGCGAGCCCAGCGCCGTCTCGTCCAGGCGCCGCGCCTCCTCGGCCCCGCCGAGCAGTCGCAGGGTGACGGCCAGGTCGACGTCGGCGGACAGGACGTGCGGGTGGTGCGGGTCGTAGATCTGCCGGTAGCCCTCGCAGGCCTTCAGGCCCCGGGTGCGGGCCGCCTGGAGGTCGCCGTTCTGCCGCAGCGCCACCGACAAGGTCAGCGCGGCGGCCAGCGAGCGGGGGTGGGTGTCGCCGTAGCGGCGGGTGAACTGGGCGTGGGCCTCGGTGGCCAGCTCCAGCGCGCGCAGGTGGTCGCCCTCCTTGCGGCAGGCCTCGCTCAGCTGGCGCATGGTCTCGATCGTGGCCGGGTTGCCCTGCCCGAAGACGTCCTGGTAGGCGACCAGTACGGACTGGTGCAGGGCGCGGGCACCGATGTAGTCGCCGGTCTCGCGCACGTCGATGGCCACGTTGTTCTCGGTGGTCAGGGCACGCTGGTCGTTCCGCCCGAACAGGCGCAGCTTCCGGTCCAGAGTGCGCCGGTCGAGCTCCAGCGCCTGGCGGAAGTCGCCGACCAGACGCAGGCTCACACCGAGGTTGTGGGCGATGTTGAGCGTCGTCGGGTCGTCCTCGCCGAAGGCCCGGTGGGCGCGTTCGTAGGCGACCCTGTCCAGTTCGGCGCCGATGGCGAAGCGGCCCTCGACGCGGCGTACGGCCGCCTCCAGCTGGATCGCGTCGAGCGCGTCCTCGCGGGTGTCCTCCTGGTCGGCCGGGGCGGTGCGGTCGTAGACCTCCCTGAGGTGGGCCACCAGCCGGGCCGCGTCGTCGAACCGGCCCACCACCCAGTACATGAAGCACAGCCACTGCCCCATCAGCAGGGTCTGCTGGTCCTCCTCGCCGAAGATGGCCGTCCAGGACTCCCAGGCCTGCTCGGAGAAGTCGAGCGAGACGTCGTGGTCGCCCCAGTAGTAGAGGTACTCCGCGATGTTCCGCACCAGCTGGCGTACCCACGGCTGGTCGGACTTGATCGCGTCGGAGGCGATCACATGGCTGTAGAGCTCCGCATAGCGAGGCCAACTCGCGGGGGCGGTCGGTGTCTTGGGGTCGGCGGCGGCCAGTAGGGTGTGGGCGCCGTTGCGCATGCGGGACTGCTCCTCGGGGTTCATACGGTTGTTCAGGACGAGCTGCACCAGGCGGTGCATCTCGATGGAGTTCGTACGGTGGTCGATGCGGGCGAGGGAGTAGCGGTTCACCTCCCTTATCGCCCGGGCGAGCCGCATCGGGTCGTTCAGCGCCGCGTCCAGCTCGGGGAAGATGCTGCTGTTGCCGAGGCCGGAGAAGATCGACCGGGAGATCGGGTCGGGCGCGAAGTAGGAGCACAGCTGGAGCAGCCGCAGCGCCGAGGGGCTGCGGGTCTCCAGGTGGTCGAGGGAGACGTTCCAGGCGGCGGCCACGGGGAGTTGGTAGTCCGGCGGCGGCGCCACTTCGAGCAGCTCCATGCGCTTGTTCTCGAACAGCCGCAGATACTCCGACGCGGGCATGCCGGTCTCCGCGCGCCAGGCTGCCGCCTGTTCCAGGGCCAGCGGCAGGTCGCCGAGTGCCTCGGCCAGCGCGTCGGCCTCCTCCTCCCTGAGCGGCGGTCCGGAGCGGCGCAGCAGCTCCTTGCTCTCCTCGCGGGTGAACACGTCCACTTCGAGGGAGCCGCCCACCTGGCCCCAGCGCCGGTTGCGGGAGGTGACCAGGATGGTGCCGTTGCCGCCCGGCGGGAAGTAGTGGCGGACCTGCTCGGGATTGTCCGCGTTGTCGAAGATCAGCAGCCAGCGGGAGAAGGGCCGGCCCTCGCGCAGCGCCTCACGGACCGCGGGTCCGGCGATGTTGGCCTCGGTGGTGGTCACCAGCCCGAGCCGCTGGGCCAGTTCCACCAGCGCCTGACCGATCTGGCCGGGCCGCTCGGCGGGGATCCACCACACGATGTCGTACTCGGACTGGTGGCGGTAGGCGTACTCGATGGCGAGCTGGGTCTTGCCGACGCCGCCCATGCCGTGGATCGCCTCCGGCAGCACGGTCGTGGTGCCCTCGCGCAGCCGCTGGCCGAGCAGTTCCAGCAGCTCGGTGCGCCCGGTGAAGTTCGGGTTGCGCGGCGGCAGATTCCCCCAGACCCGCGGCTGTGTCGTGCGGTCCCCCGTCTCCACGGTCCGCTGGGGTGTTGTCGGCATCTGCGAGGCTCCTTCGGAGGCGGTCCGGGGGGCGGGGCCGGTGGCGGCGTCAGGCACGCGGGCCGGTGCCGGCGGCCCCGGCACTCCAGGTCGTGATTTCTCCAGGCTGACCGCGTAACGCCGATCGTGCCAGCTCAGCACCTGCGCCAGCATGGCGGCACGCTGGTCGTATCGGCCCGACAGTGCGCGCAGGGCGGTCAGCTCCACCCGGAGGAAGGCGACGTTACGGCTGCTGACGTGCGGCAGCGCGAGGGTGTCCAGCGGCTCGGCGGGCGACGGCAGCAGGGTGCGGGCGAGGCCGTCCGCGGCGAACAGGGCACGCACCTCGCGCAGTACCCGCCCGGTGGCGCTGCGCCGCCCCAGCGCCAGCAGCTCTTCGCGGATGTCGGGGGCGAAGGTGAACGCCACGTCCGCCGGTCCCTCGTCGTGCTCCCAGGTGGGCCGCACCAGACCGCTGATGAGCAGCTCGGAGACATGGACCGGACCGGCGTCCGGGGTGGTGGCGACGATCCGGCGGATGACGGGCAGGCTGAGCGGCGCGGCGGCCAGCCGGGTCGCCAGGGTGAACCCGGTGGGACTGGCGACGGCCCGGAAGTCGCTGACCCGTTCGGCGGCGGGCAGGGTGCTGAGCGGGTCGGGCAGTTCCTCCGCCCAGGGCAGCGCGCGGGCCGCGTCGGGCCTGCTCTTCCACTCCCGGGCCTGGATGGCGGCCAGATCCAGCCATTCGGGCTCCGGCCCGGACACCAGCCGGATGAGCGCGCCGGCCCACCGCCCGGTCAGCGCCAGCACGGGTACGACGACGGCGGTGCCGTCCTCCTCGGCGGCCGGCTCGCCGGTCTCGCCCAGCCCGGCGGGGGGTTCACGCTCCTCCCAGTCCCAGGAGCTGTTGGGGGCCCAGCCGCGCGGGGCGCGGATACGCACCCGGTGCACGTCCAGACCGGTGCGGAACCACAGTTGCTGCGGCAGCAGATGCACCACGGCGACCGGGGAGGTCCGCGCCCAGCCGCGCAGCAGCGGCTGGACGGCGCCGAGCCGCCAGCCGGCCGCGAGGCCGTCGGTGAGCACCAGCACCACGCGGCCGCCGTCCTCCGGTGCCGGGCCGAGCGGTTCCTCGGGGCTGACCCGGGCCGGAGCGGTCTCGTCGGTGCCGAGCAGCCGTAACACCCGCACGCGGGAGAAGGTGCCCGCGCGTTCGAGTTCCTCGATCAGATCGTCGCGTACCGTCTCGTGCCACACCCGCATGGTGGGGTGGGCGTCGATGACCAGAACCGCTTCCGCGGGCCGGGGCCCGCAGGGCTGCTGCCCGAGCCGGCCGAGGACCTGGGCGGCCTCCCGGCGTTCCCGTGCGGCCTCTCCCGGTCGCCGGCCATCGTCATCATGCATGCGTGCCCTCAAGGCGTCGTAGTGACGATGAGCGGGTGGCGGAGCCGCACGGACCCCCGGCACGCGTGACAGCCACGGGCAAAGCCTCGCAGCGGTTCCGCTCGTGAAGCAAGTACGCACGGGGGCTCGCGCAGGGTGTACGCGAAAGCATGACGGAAGCACCGGGGCCGACCTGGAACACAGGCGGGCGGTTACGCGCACGCTCGTTCAATTCGGGTCCCCCTTCGGCTCGCGGGCGGGCGGTCCGTGCACCCGTGCCCCGGTCGGCCGCTCGCCCCGCGCATGGTCGGGGCCCGGGGGCACGGGTCTGCGTTCCGGGTCGTCGAGCAGGATCGCCAGATGGCGCCCCACGTGGTTGTCCCACCCCTCGGGGCCCATGGCCAGCGCCTCCTTGCGCCATCTTCCGGTCCGCTCCAGCAGACCGGCCAGCCCGCGGTCCTGCACGATGTCGGCGACGGCCTCCTTGAAGGCCGGGTCGGAGCAGTCGCCGCGGTGCCAGATCATGGCCGGGACCCCCGCCCGCAGGCCCGCGAGATACGCCTGCCGGCTGGAGACCGAGTCCGTACCCGGCGGTTCGCCGAGCACCAGGCAGACGGCGTGCTCGTCCTCCTTCAGTTCCCGCTCCAGATGGAAGTGGGAGTGGCCGGGCCGGTTCCAGTACGAATGGGTGTCGGCCGGACGCTCCTTGAAGTGCCGCCACTTGTTGTGCCAGGGGCGGTGCCAGGAGGCTCTGCGCAACCGCTCGAAGCTGCGCACCAGGACGGCGTAGTCCATCACCAGCGGGGTCGGGGAGGGTGAGCCGGACTCCTTGTGCCACCACTCGACAGGTTCGCCGAGCATTTCCCACGGGAGGATGAACTCCAGCACCACCGGCTGACGCAGATCCGACCAGCGTTCCTCCGTCTGCTCTATCAGCAGTTCGACCTCCGCGGGGAGTTCGTCGCGGTGCAGATGCAGGGTCTCGCCGGGGACCGGATGCCAGCCCTCCGCGTCCGACTGACGCCAGTGGGAGAGGTAGTAACGGTCGCGGTCCACGCCGTCCGGTTCGAACTGGATCATCAGATACGCCGGCATCAGCGAGGACGTGACCGGCTCGGGCGCGCCGCCGCGCTGCCACTGGGCCATCTTGTCCTCCAGACCCCAGGTGCGGGCCTGCCGGCGGTTCCAGCGGCGCAGCTCCTCGGCCGCGTCCCGCTGCCCGTCCTCGACCAGGTGGTCGGCGGCCAGGGACACGAAGGCCATGCTCACCGGCAGCTCTTTCGCCACCGCGTTGTCCCCGGCCAGGCGCAGGAACACCGCCCAGCCCGTGTCGCACCACGCCGGCAGCTCCTGGGTGCGTGAACGGCTCGCCCGGCGGGCCATCGCCGCCAGCGTGGAGGCGGAGCGGATCTCCCCGAGCAGCGGCCGCAGCGGATGCAGGTCGGCCCCGTCGTAGAAGTCGACGGCCTCCCACTCGTCCACCAGACGGCGCAGTGCCGTCACGGTGGTCGACTGCTGCTCGACGTAGCCCAGACAGCGCACCAGGCACGGCATTCCGTCCGGGACGCCCGTGCACTTCTCCACCAGATGAAGCAGCCAGGGCCGTAACGCCTCGCCGCGTAACGGCTCCACCGGCTCGCCGAGTTCCTCGCCCAGCATGGTCACCAGCAGGTCCGCGCTGCTCGTGTGCCGCATCGTGGCCGACTCCTGAAGGATGTCCACGACCTCGGCCACCAGCTCGTTGCGGACCCGTGCAGGGCTGCGCCCTTCCACCCCCGTGACCTCCCGACCGCCACCAGTCCCGCCTGAGTTACCACTGACAGTGCCGACCAGCGTACGGCCAGTCGTCCCCCCACGTCAGGGGGTCGAAGCGAGCGCCCTGCGGCTCACCGCTCGCCTTCCACCTCGGCACCGGTGACGAGCACGTCATGGTGCGTGCCGTCCGGTGCGACGAGCTTCGGCTGGAGGGTCAGGCAGATCCGGTGCGTGCGCGACGACTCGACCTGCGCGTCACCGCCCGCCTCCACCACCCAGAACCGCACTTTTCCCCCGGCTCCGCCCGTCCGCCCCACGGCGACGGTCGCCTCGATCTCCACCGGCCCGAGTTCGAACCGCACGGGGCCGTCGCCGCCACCGGCCAGCGCGGAGTTCAGCTCGTGCCTCAACTCCCGGATCATTTCGGCTAGTTCGACCATGCCGGGATCCTAGCCCCTGGCGTCGCGCTCCCGTCCGCCTCGCGACGCGTCGCCGGCGCGCAGGGACTCGACCGCCAGTCCGGCCGTCGTACCGATGACCGCGTCGGCCGCCGGGAGGGTGGCCGCCGGGTTGGCGGTGCGGGTGAAGACGGCCACGGCGTGGCGGCCGCCGTCGGGGTACTCGACGACGCCGACCTCGTTGCGCAGCGTCGGCAGAGTGCCGGTCTTGCCGGCGACATGGACGTCGTCGAAGGGGAAGCCGGAGGCCAGGCGGTGCGGCCAGACCTGGAGGCCGAGCAGGCGCCGGACCGCCGCGGCCTGCTCGGGCGCGCAGGCCTCGTCCCGCCGGACGGCGCTCAGCAGACGGGTCATGTCACGGGGGGTGCTGCGGTTGGTGCGGGCCGGGTCGAGCGCCCTGAGGCGGGTCAGGACGTGCGGGTCGGTCAGGACCCGGGCGCCACCGGGGCCGGCGTCCTGGCGCAGGGTGGCGAGGAGTTCGGCCGGGCCAACGACATCGCGATCGTCCGGCCACCCCGCGGCGAACCGCGCGTCCTGGCCGTGATGACGGACCGCCGCGGTCACGGCACCCCGCCGAAGGAGGCCCTGATCGCCGAGGCCGCACGCCAGGTGATGGCCGACCTCGCCGGAGGGCGGGCGCTGCCGGGAGATTCGCGGGCCGTTTCCGGGAATGCGTCGGGGCCCGCACCCGAATGGGTGCGGGCCCCGATCTGCAATACGCGTCAGGCGGGAACGATGTTCTCGGCCTGCGGGCCCTTCTGGCCCTGCGTCACGTCGAAGGTCACCTTCTGGCCTTCCTGAAGCTCGCGGAAGCCGGAGGTGGCGATGTTCGAGTAGTGAGCGAACACGTCGGCGCCGCCACCGTCCTGCTCGATAAAGCCGAAGCCCTTTTCCGCGTTGAACCACTTCACGGTGCCAGATGCCATATTCAATCTCCCTTAAAAACGAGTGCTCCTGTCACGCTAGCACAGTCCTGGGTTTATGGCCTGGGTATTTCCGGTGCATCTGAATTCTGTTTTTGGCTGCACAAATTCTGCAGCTGCCGCGACAGATATGCGTGGCTCTCCGGCTCGTGGTCCTCTTACTGGCCCTTGAGCTGCCGCCGGGCCTCCGCCAGTTGGTCCTCCAGGGTGATGATGCGGCAGGCGGCGTCGATCGGCGTGCCCTGGTCGACCAGTTCGCGGGCACGCGCCGCCATGCGCAGCTGGTGGCGGGAGTAGCGGCGGTGGCCGCCCTCCGAACGCAACGGTTCGATCAGCCTGGCCTCGCCGAGGGCTCGCAGGAAGGCAGGCGTGGTGTCGAGCACGGCGGCGGCCCGGCCCATGGTGTAGGCGGGGTAGTCGTCGTCGTCGAGGTTGTCGACGGTGAAGGCGGGATCATCAGGCACGCGATCAGGGGGCACACAAAAACCCTAGCCTGAGCGAGGGGCGATATCTGCGTCGGCCGCAACAGAATCGCCCCTCGTCGCCCGCCCGGCGTCCAGCGGGACGGCCGGTGCGATCAGAGGCCGAACTCCTGCGGAGACAGGCCCAGCACCGAGCACGCCTCCCGCAGCACCTGCTCCTCGGCCGGCGCGATGTAACCGTCGGCCCCGGCGATGACGAAGCCGGTCTGGACGACCGCACGGGCCTCCGCCGGCTTCTTCGCCGCCTTGGCGATCTCCTGAAGGGCCTGGTTCTTGCCCTGCGGGAAGTCGAACGTCAGCTGGTCGACGTGCTTGCTGAACCGCTGGCGCAGCTGCTCCGGCGGGAAGTTCTGCAGGACGTCGTTGTTCAGGATCAGCGACTCCATCTGCTGCCGCTCGGTCGGGTCGACATGCCCGTCCGCCGCCGCGACCAAGGCGCACATGGCCATGCTGGCGTCCCGGTAGGCACCGCTCTTCAGCTCCGTCTTCAGCGAGCTGAGCTGCGACTTCAGTGTGCTCACCAGCTGGGCCCGCGAGCCGCCGGAGGATCCGGAACCCGGCCGGCCGTGACCGCCGAACGCGCCCTGACCCGCGGGCCCGCCGTGGCCGCCCTGCGCGCCGGAGCCGCGCGCCCCCTGGGCCTGCTGCTGCAGGCCCTTGGCCTGGTCCTTGATCCGATCCCACATAGCCATCCCGTGCCACCTCGGCTTCAGCCGTGTCGTTCCGGTCGTCGGTGTGCGTGCGCACACGTCGTCGTGGCAACGCCTGCCCCGTCCCCGAAGTTCCATGGCAGCGCCCGGACGGCCCAAGGCGGGGTGACGCAGATCACTCCGGCGCGACGATCACTTGTCCGCCCCCCGCCGGTCAACACCGCGTCGAACCGCAGCACCCTCCGGCAGAGAAGGACGTGACCGCATGACCGCACAGGTGAAGGGCCCCGCCGCCTACTTTCCCTCGATCGAGAAGAAGTACGGCCGTCCCGTGGCGGAGTGGAAGGACCTGATCCGTGCCTCGCCCCTGACGAAGCACAGGGAACTCGTCTCCTGGCTCAAGTCCGAGCACGGACTGGGCCACGGCCACGCCAACGCGCTCGTGGCCCACACCCTCGCCGAGGACACCGGCAGCTAGACCCGCCCCGGATCAGACGAACGCGCTGTGCCCGGTGATGGCCTTGCCGACGATCAGCGTCTGCATCTCCTGCGTGCCCTCGTAGGAGTACAGGGCCTCGGCGTCGGCGAAGAACCGCGCGATGTCGTGGTCCAGCAGGATCCCGTTGCCGCCGAAGATCTCCCGGCACCGGGCGACGACCTCGCGCATCCGGGAGGTGACGAAGGCCTTCGCGAGCGCCGAGTCCTGGTCGCGGAAGATGCCGGAGTCCTGGAGCCGGGCCAGCTGCACGAGCATGCCCCAGGACGCGGTGATGTCGCCCAGGCACTTCACCAGGTGGTCCTGCACCAGCTGGAACCCGGCGATGGGACGCCCGAACGCGTGGCGCTCCTTGGCGTACTCCAGAGCCAGCTCGTACGCGCCGATCATCACGCCGAGTGCCATCCAGGCGACGCCGCCGCGGGTCTGGCGGAGGATCTCCGCGACATCACGGAAGTCGTTGATCCGCTGGAGCCGGTTCGCCTCCGGCACCCGGACGCCGCTGAGCGTGATCTGTGCGTTCTGCACGATACGCAGCGCGATCTTGCCCTCGATCTTCTCCGGCCGGAAGCCCGGGGTGCCCCTCTCCACGACGAAGGCCTTGACCTGGTCGTCCTCGATGTCCCTGGCGAACACCACGACGAGGTCGGCGAGGGTCGCGTTGCCGATCCACTTCTTCGCGCCGTCGAGGACCCAGGTGTCGCCCTCGCGCCGGGCGGTCGTCCGCATGCCGCCCGCGACGTCCGAGCCGCCTTCCGGCTCGGTCAGCGCGAAGGCGCCGATCTTGTCCAGGCCGGCCATCGCGGGCAGGAACCGCTCGCGCTGCTCCTCGCTGCCGCCCGCGTAGAGGGAGTAGAACCCAAGTCCGTTGTGCACACCGAAGAACGTGCAGACGGAGGCATCGGTGCGGGCCATCTCCATGCCCAGCATGCCGCCGAGCAGGTGGCTGACGGCCGGCTTGTGCTCGCCGTAGCCCTCGTAGCCGAGCGCGATCAGGCCGCTGCCGCGGAACTTCTCGATCAGCTCCGGCGGCAACTCCGCCTTGGCCCAGGCGTCGTTGACGAGGGGCCTGATCTCGTCCCGCATGAAGGCCCGGGCCTTGAGGAGGATCTTGCGCTCCTCGTCCGGGAGCAGCGACTCGTAGTGGTAGAAGTCGGCGGTGAGCTGGTCCTCGAGTGGGCCCACGGTGGTCATGTCGGTTCGTCCCCTCGCTCGACTCCTGATGCGTAGAGCCTCCGTATGCCCTCTGTCCGGGATGCCGAACGGCGTTGACAGGAGTGGTCGCCGCCTTCCATCATCATTCCACTAATCAAGTAGTTAAATGGTGGTGGATGACGTGAGTGACGGTCAGTACGCCGGGGACACGGCGTTGGAGGCCTCCGGCGTGGGGGTGCGCTACCGGCGGGGGTGGGCCCTGCGGGACTGCTCCTTCCGGCTGCCGGCCGGGCGGATCTGCGGGCTCGTCGGGCCCAACGGGGCGGGCAAGACCACGTTGATGGGCGTCGCCGCGAACGTGCTGGAGCCGACGGAGGGCACGCTCCGGGTGTTCGGCGCCGCCCCCGAGTCCGCGGAGGCGGGCCGGCGCACGGCGTTCCTCGCCCAGGAGAAGCCGCTGTACCGCCGCTTCACGGTGGCCGAGACCCTGCGGCTGGGGCGGGAGCTGAACCCCGGCTGGGACCAGCGGGCCGCCGAGGACATCGTGCGGGCCGGGAACGTGCCGCTGCACGCCAGGGTCGGCACGCTCTCCGGCGGGCAGCGCACCCGCGTCGCCTTCGCGCTCGCCTTCGGCAAGCGGCCCGACCTGCTGCTCCTCGACGAGCCGATGTCCGACCTCGACCCGGTCGTACGGCATGAACTCATGGGCACGCTCATGGCCGAGGCCGCCGAGCGCGGCACCACCGTTCTGATGTCCACCCACGTCCTGGCCGAGCTGGAGAACGTCTGCGACTACCTCGTCGTCATCGCCTCCGGAGGTGTGCGCCTCGCCGGTGACGTGGACGAACTGCTCGCCGTGCACGCCCTGGTCAGCGGCGTCCGCGAGGACGAGGGCCTGCCCGCCGGCCTGGCCGGGCACACCGTCGTCGAGGCCCGCACCACCGGACGGCAGTTCACCGCCCTCATACGCACGCAGGGGCCGGTCACCGGCCCCTGGGACACCGTCACACCGACCATGGAGGAACTCCTGCTCGCCCATCTGCGCTCCACCGGGGCGTCCCCGCTGATCACCCCGACCGCGCAGGTGCACGACTCCCGGGCGGTGGCCGCATGAGCGCCGTCACCGGCACGCCGGTCACCACCGGGACCGGGGTCCCCGCCGCCCGCCGCCTGCGGCTCGGCGGCATGACCTGGCTGGTCTGGCGCCAGCACCGGGCCGCGTTCCTGACGGTGCTCGGCGCGAGTGTGCTCCTGCTGGTGTGGATCGTCTTCCAGCGCGCCGGTCTGATCGACTTCCTGACCGGCTACGGCTGGCCCACCAACGACCTCGCGGACCTGGGACCGGAGTTCGAGCCGTACGCCGCCGCCTTCGCTCCCGTCTCCACCGCGCTGGGCCTGATCCCGGTGGTGCTCGGCGTGTTCGTCGGCGCCCCGCTGCTCGCGGGCGACCTGGAGCACGGCACCGCCAAGCTGGTCGCCGCCCAGAGCGCGACCCGCACCCGCTGGCTGGCCACCAAGCTGGGGCTGACCGCGCTGGTGCTCACGGTGAGCACGGTCGCGCTGTCGCTCGCGTTCGGCTGGTGGTGGGCGCCGGTCAAGGAGGAGACCACGGTCCTGGACTGGACGAGTGGTACCGCCTTCGACACCACCGGCCCGATGCTCGTCGCCCTCACCCTCTTCACCGTGGTGTGCGGTGTGGCGATCGGCGTGGTGCTGCGCCGCACGCTGACGGCGATGGTGGTCACCTTCGTGTTCGCCGTCGCCGCCCAGCTCGCGTGGGGCCAGGCGCGGCTGGCGCTCGGCGACGTGGTCACGGTCACCACGAACAGGGGCGTCGTCGCGGAGAACTCGTTCCCGGTCCTGCCCGACGCCGCGTACCAGATCGACCAGTCGTATCTCACCGGCAGCGGCGAGCTGCTCGGCTGGAGCACCTGCGTCCAGTCGGAGACGGAACAGGCGCGCGAGCTGTGCCTGAAGCAGGCCGACGTGGTCGGCTGGTCGGTGGACTATCTGCCGATCTCCCAGATGGCCGGCATGCAGTGGCTCGGCGCGGCGATCCTGTTCGCCCTGACCGCGGCCGTCGCGGCCTTCCTCTTCCTGTGGGGACGCAAGCGCCTCGTCTGACCGCACGGGCCCGGCAGGGCGCCTACCGGCGGGTGGCGCCCTGCTTCGGGATGAACCGCGACGAGGAGTCCCGGTCGCGCGAGGTCCGGGCGGAGGCGCCGGCCGGTGACTCCCGGCGGCCCTCCCGGGACGCGGAACCGCGTGATTCCTCGGTGCCGGGAGCCTGGACGGGCGGGCGCGAGCGGTGCCGGGGCAGTGTCCGCCGGGGCGGACGGGTCAGCGTGATCTGCCTTACGAGCTGCTGAAAGCAGGCCAGCGCCGCCAGTCCCGGCAGGGCAGCCGTCACGGTGTCGACGACCGTGCGGGGGGCCTGCGCGACACATAAAAGCATCGCCGCGGTCGAAAAGAGGAGGATCACACACCAGGAGTGCACGGCCCGGCGCTGGTGGAGGGCGGCGCGCAGCACGGACAGCGAGGCCACCAGCCAGGGACCGTAGATCAGCAAGGGCCACAAGGAAACAATGCCGTCTTGAGTACGGGAAACGGAGAGGCGCAGCGGTTCGTAGACGGCCATTCCGCCGAAGAAACTCACACTGCACGCGATGACGGCCGCCAGGGCGGCGAGAAATCGGCTGACCGCGCGGAGGGCGTTGCGGCCGACGCGTGCGCGGGGCTTGCGGTGACCTTTCGGGGAATCCCTCAGCGGTGGCAGCTCGGCCGTGATCTCCTGGAGATTTCCGAGCGGGGTGCCGGGGACGGGATCGGTGACCGACGCGTCCGCCGCGGGAATGCCGGACGCCTCCTCCGCCAGCGCGTCCTGGAGCATGAACGCGAGTTCCTCGGCGGGGTCCCAGGCGGAGTCGGGGGGAACCAGGGGGCTCGGGCAGGCCTCCGCCGGACCTCGATGCCGGCCGGTGCCATGGGTACCGGGCATGGCGTAGGAGCCCTGCGGCTCGTAGCCGCCATGCGGGTCGTACGCGCCACGGGGGTCGTAGGTGCCACGGGAGTCATAGGCGCCACGGGAGTCGTGATTGCCATGAGTGCCATGGCTCTGTGTATACATAGCGAATTCTGGCGAATTCTTTTATTTCACCGGTGTGAAACCGGTCGCGGGCTGAGAGCCGAGCCACCTGCGGGCGAGATCGGCCTCCAGTTCGGCCATGACGTCCAGGAAATTCCGGAGAATCGGCTCGGTGGCCCGGAGAGTGACGGGGGGACCGTCTTTGGTTAGTGTTCCGTTGACACTGGCCGAGCAGTGGGCCGGGGCCGGAATGTAAGTGTAGGGACCCAGCGTCACCGCATGTCCCGCAGCCTTGCCCCCTCGCTGCTGACTCGCCAACAGGCCGAAAATACCGTCCCTGGTTGCCTTGGTCATATCCAAACTAACGGCACCCCATTCCGCCGGATGCGCAGCAAACGGGTGAAGGATTAAGGTAATAAAACGGTTGCCGCGTGTGAAATAAACTGATGACTCGCCTTACATTCCGGCGCATCGTCGATGATCGGACATCCGTGCCGATGTGACCCGGATCACCGGCGACGGGTGCATAGCGGCAGGCGCGCCGACGTCTTACTCCAGGTGTAGGCGACCGGCGGGAGCGGGGACGGTGCGGATGGAGCAGGCACGGGCGGGTGAGTTCGACGAGTTCGTGACGGCCCGCTGGCCGGTGCTGCTGCACCTCGCCCGGCTGCTCGTCGGGGGTGACCGGCATCGCGCCGAGGACCTGGTGCAGGACTCCCTGGTCAAGCTGTGGTTCGTGTGGCCGAAGGTCGCTCAGGAGGCGCCGGAGGCGTACGTCCGCACGGTGATGGTGCGGGCGGCGGCCCGGTCGGGACGGCGGCTGTGGTGGGGTGAGCGCCCCGTCGAGCGGCTGCCCGACAGGGCAGGCGCGGGTGACGTGTCCGCGGACGTGGCGGAGCGTTCCCGGCTGGAGGCCGCGCTGGCCCGGTTGACGCCCGGACAGCGGGTGGCCGTGGTGCTGCGCTACTACCAGGACTTGCCCGAGAAGCAGGTGGCGGAGGCGCTCGGATGTCCGGTGGGCACGGCCCGGTCGCATGCGGCGCGGGGAGTGGCGCGGCTGCGGCAGATCCTGGCCGACGTCGGCGAGCCGGTGCGGTGAGGGAGGACCCGATGGATCACTTCGAGCAGTGGCTGGCGCGGATGATGCGGGAGTCGGAGGAGCACACCCCGCTCGCGCCGCGGCATCGCGAACGTATCCGGGAAGGGGTACGGGCCCGCCGCCGTGCCCGGGCCGCACGGCGCGCCGCCGGCTCCGTCCTCGCCGTCGCCGGACTCGCGGTCGGGCTGTTCCTGCTGCCCGGCGGCCCGGACCGGGTCGAGCCCGCCGGGACCCCGCCGCGGCCCCGGGTGAGTCCGGTGCCCTCGTATCCGGGGCCGACGCGGGCACCGGACGGGTATCCGGGCGAGCCGTCCTCCTCGTCGCCGCCCGCGTCGCCCCCGCTGCCGGGAGGGACGGCCGTCACGACGCCGCCCTACTCCACCTCGGACCCGCCGTCGGGCACCCCGTCCCCGACGGACCTGCCCGACCCGACCGCGACGACCGCGCGGGGCGAGCCGGAGGGCATCTCGGCGCCGGTCACCGGCCCGTGACCGGAAACCGTGGCCCGTGGACGCCGGCGCCCACGTACCTTCGGCATACCCTGCGCCCGAGCACGAACAAGGACGAACCAGTGACAGAACGAGGGACCGCCGCCGTGAAGGACGTACATCCGCTGCCCCGACGCACCCCGGTCCCGACCGATCACCCGGATCCCGTCCTGGACGTCGTCGTCCCGGTGTTCAACGAGGAGACGGACCTCGAGCCGAGCGTCCGGCGGCTGCACGCGCACCTGAGCGAAACCTTTCCCTACGCGTTCCGGATCACCATCGCCGACAACGCCAGCACCGACCGCACCCCGCAGATCGCCGCCCTGCTGGCCGGTGAACTGGCCGAGGTGGAGGAGCTGCGGCTCGACGAGAAGGGCCGCGGCCGGGCCCTGCACGCCGCCTGGTCCCGCTCGCCGGCCCCGGTGCTCGCCTATGTCGACGTGGACCTGTCCACGGAACTGGCCGCCCTGCTCCCGCTCGTCGCCCCGCTGATATCCGGGCATTCCGACATGGCGATAGGCACCCGCCTGGCCCGCGGCTCCCGCGTCGTGCGCGGTCCCAAACGGGAGATCACCTCCCGGTGCTACAACGCCCTGCTGCGCTCGACCCTCGCGGTGGGCTTCTCGGACGCGCAGTGCGGCTTCAAGGCGGTACGGCGGGACGTGGCGGAGCGGCTGCTGCCCTTGGTGCGGGACACCGGCTGGTTCTTCGACACCGAGATGCTGGTCATCGCCGAACGGGCCGGGCTGCGCATCCACGAGGTGCCGGTCGACTGGGTGGACGACCCCGACAGCCGGGTCGACATCCTCTCCACGGCACTGGCCGACCTGCGGGGCATCGCCCGGATCGGCTCGGCGCTGGCACGCGGCACCCTGCCACCGGCCGAACTGCGGCGCGGCGACGCCGGAGAGCCGTCGGGCGGGCTGGTGATGCAACTCGTGCGGTTCGCCGCCGTGGGCGTGGTGAGCACCCTCGCCCACCTGCTGCTGTACTCGCTGCTGCGCCCCGTGGTGGGGGCCCAGGCCGCCAACGCCGTGGCGCTGCTGATCTGCGCCATCGGCAACACGGCCGCGAACCGCCGGCTCACCTTCGGCATCCGCGGACCGGGCGGCGTGATGCGCCATCAGGCCAGGGGACTGGTGGTGTTCCTGCTCGGCCTGACGCTCACCAGCGGCTCGC
This sequence comes from Streptomyces sp. NPDC052023, assembly GCF_044548465.1. Lineage (NCBI taxonomy): Bacteria > Bacillati > Actinomycetota > Actinomycetes > Kitasatosporales > Streptomycetaceae > Streptomyces > Streptomyces sp. NPDC052023. Next base: position 445,266 of record NZ_JBIUBW010000002.1, read on the forward strand.
TCGCCCTGCTGCACCAGGCGGCCCCGTCGGCTGATGCGCGCGTCGAGCTCGCCGTACTGATCGCCGCCAACCTGACCGCGACACTGCTGCGCTTCCTGCTCTTCCGGGCGTGGGTGTTCGGCACCCGGCCCCGGCGGCGGACGGAGCCCGGGGCCTCATGACCACGACCCTCCCCGGTCCGGCCGCCTGGAACGCGCGGCTGCCGGACCGGTCACCCGTGCCCGGACGCGGCCACCGCCTGCGCCGTGCGGTCGCGCACCACGGGCCGGTGCTCGCCCTCTACGGCGCCGCGAAACTCGTCGGCTTCGGGTCCTTCATGTACCTGCTGCACGCCACCGGCGGCTACCGCTCCAGGCACCCGCGCTTCGGCGGCGGCGCCCGTCCGTGGGACGTGCTCGCCACCTGGGACGGCTGGTGGTACCAGCAGATCGCCGCGCACGGCTACGACCCCCGGCTGGAGCCGGTGCCCGGAGCCACCGGCCTGATCACGCTCGAAGGCAACTCGGCGGCGTTCTTCCCGCTCTACCCGGGCCTGATGCGGCTGGTCTGCGAGGTCACCGGGCTCGGCACGTACGGCGCGGGGCTGCTGGTGTCCGTCGTCGCGTCGTTCGCCGCGGCACTCGGCATCTACGCCGTCGCCGCGCGGTTCGGCGGCAGACGGGGCGGGCTGGCCGCGGCCGGGCTGTGGGCCGTGTGGCCCGGATCGGGCGTGGAGTGGGCGGTCTACTCCGACTCCCTGTACGTGGCCCTGGCCGCCTGGGCCTGCCACGCCGTCATGAGCCGCCGCTGGCTCACCGCCGGCCTGCTCACCTTCGCGGCCGGCCTGAACCGGCCGACGGCCGTGGCGCTGATCGCCGCGCTCGGGGTCGCCGCCCTGCTCGCGCTCCTGCGGGACCGCCGCCGGGACGGCGTCGTACGGCCGCTGGCCGCGCTGGCCGTGGCGCCCCTCGGCCTGCTCGGCTACCTGGGCTGGGTCGGCCACCGCATGGGGGACCACGCCGGCTACTTCAAGCTCCAGTCCGGCGCCTGGGCCCACGAGTTCGACTTCGGCCGGCAGACCCTCGACGTGCTGACCTCCGTGCCCGTGGGCCGTGACGACTACCTCTTCGCCATGCCGTTCGTGGACATGATCGGCGTGGGAGTCGTGCTGCTGGCGCTCGCGCTGCTGCCGCTGCTGATCCGGCTGCGGCCGCCCGCCGTGCTGGTGGTGTACACGGCCGTCACCCTCGTGCTGGTCCTCGGCAGCCAGCAGATCTTCGGCAACGTATCGCGCTACCTGCTGCCGCTCTTCCCCCTCTTCCTCCCGCTCGCGGTCGCGCTGCGCCGCCTCGGCACGGCCCACCTGTGCGCGCTGCTCGGCATCGCGGCCCTCGCCTCCGGCTCGTACGCGGGCTACGCCCTGTTCGAACTCGGCGTCCCGTGACCGGCGGAGACGCAAACGGGACGCCCGGCGCCCTCAAGGGGCGAGTCGGTGATTTTCAGTCCTCGGCTATCGATTTCCGGTCGGAACAAGATCCAACTCTTTCAGTTGTTACCGGCATCGATCGAGAATGCTCGAAAGTCTGAGATCCGAGTCAGCGCGTGGTGCCACTGAGGACGCCGCTCACGTTGAGGACCTCGTGGCACCCCGCCGCCTGCCGCCCGGTCGCCGGGGTGCCCGGCTTCGCGCAGGTCACCTCGACGGTCACGGTGTCGTTCTCGGGAATCTTGATGGGGGTCACCCAGTGGTAGTCCTGGTTGCGGAACGTCTCCAGCGCGATCGTGGTGACCTTGCGATCGCCGAACGTGATCGTCAACAGGCCCTCGTCGCCCTGGAAGTTGGCGACGACGATGTCCGTCACGCCGAAGACGCTGTCCTTCGGGACCTGGTAGGTACCGGTCTTCGTCTCTCCGGCGGACGTCTGCAGGTCGATCGTCGCCGAGCTCTGCCGGCCCCCTCCGGCCGCGGTGCCGTCGCCGGCCCCCCCACCGTCGCCGCCGGGGCCCGCCGGTGCGCCCCCCTCCTGGCCGCCGCCACCGGGCTGGTTCTCCGTGCCGCCGCCGGTACCGGTCCCCGGCGCCTGCCCGTCCCCCTGCTCCCCGGGCGTGGGGCGCGGCTGGACCGCCTCGGTGGCCGCCTCCTTGGCCGCGCTGCGCACCGCCGGGCGCACCAGCGTGAACCAGGCGAGCAGCAGCGCGAGCAGCGCCGCGAGCAGCACCAGCAGCCACCTCGGGAAGACGGGTATCTGGACGAACTCCGCGTCCAGCGTCGCCGCTACGGCGTCCTCGTCCCCGGCCCTCTCCTCCTCGCCGCGGGCCTCGGCGGCGTCCACGGTGAACGGCCACACCACCGGTGCGCCGAACCACACCGGCTTGCCGGTGCGGACCCGCAGCCCGGCCTCCACCGACTCGCCGGGCTCCAGCTTCGGATCCGCCGGGCTGAACGCGAACCCCAGCTCCTCGCCCTGCTGTCCGGCGGTGAAGCCCACCCGTACCGGGGTGTTGCCCAGGTTGCGCACCGCCAGCCGGTAGCGGCCGCGCAGCCAGCCACGCCGGCGGCGCGGGGCCAGCTCGGTCTGGAGCTCGTGGAACTCCTCGATGTGCACGGTGGTTTCGAGCACCCGCACCGCGTCGGGATGCTCGGTCGGCAGCACCCGCACGCCGAGAGGCTTCTCGCCCGCCCGGATCTCCGGTGAGCGCGGTGGCTCCAGACGGATCGTCACCGTCTCGGACGTGCCCGGATACAGGGAGACCCGCGCCGGCTCCACGGTGCTCCAGGCGGCGCACTCCCCCACGACCTCCAGGCTGTACGCCTCGACGATGTCGCTGTCGTTGCGCACGGTCAGGGTGGTTATGGCGGTGTCACCCGGCGTCACCGTCACCGACGGGATGTCGAGACCGGGCGCACCGGGACCGGAAGAGGCTGCAGAAGGGGTCACGCCAGCACGGTAGGAGTGCGCGCGGAGACCCGACGAGGAACGCGAGGGCAACACCCGGGCAGTCACGATGCCCGCCGGGTGAGGCTCAACACACCGCCCTGCAACCGCCGTTGCGGCGTGCCGCCTCGCGCGGGCCACCGTCCGGTGGTCGCATCGAAACCGCACACCCCCCACGAACACTGAGACAGGTGATCCACCATGACCTGCGTCGACGAGAACAGTCCGGCCACCACCACACGGATACCCTCCCGGACCCGGACCACACCACGGACCCCCGCTTCCCCGAGCCCGCACAGGGCCACCGTCGCCGTCTACGCCGCCGACCCGGTGCTGCGTGTCGGCGTCGTCCAGCAGCTGCGCCAGCGCCCCGAGATCGACCTGCTCGACGAGGCCGTCGCGGAACAGGCGCAGGTGTCGCTGGTGATCGTGGACCAGGTCGACGACGACGTGGCCGCCCTGCTGAACCGGCTGCGGCACAACACCGCCACCCGCACCGGCCTGGTCGTCGGCACCCTCGGCCCCGGCACACTGCCCCGGGTCATCGAGTGCGGGGTGGCCGCGGTGCTGCGGCGCGCCGAGGCCGACCAGGACCAACTGCTGGGCCTGGTCCTGGCGATAGCCAACGGCGAGGGTGTCCTGCCCGGAGACCTGCTGGGCAAGCTGCTCAGCCACGTCGGCAGCCTCCAGCGCTCGTCACTCGACCCGCGGGGCATGTCCCTGTCGACGCTCACCACGCGGGAGGCGGACATGCTGCGGCTGGTGTCGGAGGGCCTGGACACCGCGGAGATCGCCCGCAAGACCTCGTATTCCGAACGGACCGTCAAGAACGTCCTGCACGAGATCATCACCCGTCTGCAACTGCGCAACCGCGCCCACGCGGTGGGCTACGCGCTGCGCAACGGGCTGATCTGAGGAAGCCGGCGTTGCCCGAAAGCACAAGCGGCGCTTCCCCCGGCTGCGGCTCCGGTGCCCTGCCGTCCCGCGCGCGGCCGGAGCAGGGTGGCGGGGGCACATCCCGATGCCGCACCACACTGCGAGGGGGACCGTGATGGCAACCGCTGGCCCCGGCGGGCGGTACCGCCTGGGCAGACTCGGCACGTCCATGCTGCTGCTGATCCCGCTGCTCGGGGTCACCGCGGCGGCCGGACAGAACGGCGCCGAGTCCCGGCCACGGGTGGCCGCCGCCGGGGACGCCCGGGTCGCGTACGCCGGCACCCGGCACCGCAGCCTCGGGCGGGTGGACACCACCACCTCCAGCACACCGCTGTTCGGCGACGGCCCCGCCCACTTCGACGCCCAGCCGTCCGCCCTCGGCGACCAGCTGGTCTTCGCCAGCCGCCGCGACGAGAAGAAGCCGCAGATCTACCTGCGGTCCGCGTACGGTTCGGTACTCCGGCTCACCACCGGCCGGGACGCGGCGCACCCCCGGCTGACACCGGACGGCCGGTCCGTCGTCTTCGACTCGGCCGAACCCGGCCCCGGAGGCGGGACGCAGCGTGACCTGTGGCTGGTGCGCACCGACGGCACCGGCCTGACCCGGCTCACCGACACCCCCTCGGACGAGGAGGGCCCGACGGTCTCCCCCGACGGGCAGCGGCTGGCGTACTCCGGCGACGGCGACCCGCCGGCCGGGCAGCAGATCTATGTGAGGCCGCTGGCCGGCGGCACCGCCACCCGCGTCACGGACCCGGCGAACGGCGCGGCCACCGAGCCGGTGTGGAACCCGGTGAACGACGACGAGAACCGGAACTGGATCGCGTACACCGCCACCACCGCGGAGAACGGGCCCCGGCTGCGGGTGACGGACGGGACCGGCGACGAGCCGTTGTTCGGCGGCGACATCGCCGACTGGCGTGCGCACGGGGCAGCGTGGCTGCCCGACGGGGACGGCCTGGTGTTCCTGAGCCCCGAGACCACCTGCGAGTGCGAGGGGGACTGGGACCACGTGTTCCGCACGACCGCCCACTCCGGCGAGGTCCCCCGGCTGGTCCTCGACGAGAACCGGGAGGTCCTCTCACCCACCTGGCTCGGCCCGCTCGACGGCGGTGGCGTGGTGGTGGAGCGCACCTCGGCGGCAGCGGGAGGCGAGGACGTCCCCGGGGCGCACGTGGTGACGCTGCAGGACGCCCGCATGGACGGGTCCGACCCCCGCGACCTGGGGCTGACCATCCTCGAGGAGGACCCGGCGGCCGACACCAACACCGACCCCGCCAAGGACCCGCTGTTCCAGCCCGCCGCCGGGTACGACCCGTGGACCGAGCGGCAGAACTACACGCCCGACGGCCGCCGGATCGTGGTGACCCGCTTCGAGGACACCCCCGACGGCCGGATCGAGCGGATCTGGACGGTGGACGCCGACGGCCGCAACGCGGCGCCGCTGCCGCTGGCGGGGCGCGGCCCGAAGGACTGGGACACCGACCCGGCGTTCTCCCCGGACGGCAAGTACCTCGCCTTCACCCGGACGTCGCCCGGCGGCGTCGGGGAGGCCGCGGGGCCCAGCCGGATCCTCGTCGCGGAGGTGGCCACCGGCGCGATCACCGGCGAGATCACCCCGTCGGCCGGGCAGCTCCAGGGCCAGGACGCCCAGCCCACCTGGTCCTCCGACGGCACCACCCTGGCCTTCACCCGCAACCACGTCATCGACGGGAGCGGCGGCAACAAGCACATCTGGACCGTGCCGGTGAACGACCTGGGCCGCCAGCGCGACCTGAGCGTCACCGACTGCCCGGGCGACTGCCAGGTCATCGACGACAGCCCGGCGTTCTCCCCGGACGGGCTCAGCATCGCCTTCAACCGCAAGAACGGCGCGGGCCGGATCGACGAGCGCAACGGCATCCTGCTCACCTCCGTCTCCGGGGACGACTGCCGGGTGCTGCTTCCCGCCGCCGCCCGTGACCTGCCCGGGGCCTGCGGCAGGGAGCTGCCGGACACCTCGGCGAGCGGGCCCCACCAGCCGCGCGACGCCGCCTGGACGGCCGACGGCACCGGCCTGGTGTTCAGCTCCCGCGCCGGCGTCGCGGTCAACAGCCCCGAGAAGCTGCACCTGCTGAACGTCGCCTCCGGTGCACTCACCCCGGTCACCACCGGCCTGCCGGGACGCCAGAAGGAACCCAGCGTCCAGCAGTCCGTGGACCTCGCGGTCCGCGCGCCCGGGACCTCCCCGGAGGTCGTCGTCGGCCGGTCCACCACGGTCCGCGTCGACATCGTGAACCACGGCCCGTCCGCCTCTCCCGGCACCCGCCTGACCATCGCCCCGCCCGCCGGCGTCCGCATCACCCGGGTGACCCGGCCCGGGGGCACCTGTGACGCCGCTACCCTCCAGTGCGACGTGGGTGTGGTCCCGCCCGGCGCCACCGTGCCGGTGGACGTCACCCTCACCGGCGTCACCCCCGGCGACGCGCCGGTCGGCTGGTCGGTGACCGGTACGGTTCTCGACCCGCGGCCCAGTGACAACGCGGGCAGCACGCTCGTGCCGGTGCGCGAGGCCCCGCAGCCCCCGACGAGCCCGAGCCCCACGCCGCCCACCCCGGCCCCGCCCACGCCCGCGCCGCCCACCGGCGTGCCGCCGACGCCCGCGCCGCCCACCGTGCCACCGGAGCCCGAAGAGCCCGAGGCCGGGCCCGGCGTGCGCGTCACCGCCCAGCCCGACCCCGGTTACGTCGGCGGGCGCGTGGTGGTGACGTACACCGTGCGCAACGGGCGCAACGCGCTCGCGACCGGGCTGCGGCTGCGGGTCGGCCTGCCCCGGACCGTCCCGAACAGCGGACCGCCGGCCGGCTGCGACACGTCCTGGGTGTGCGCGCTGCCCGACCTGGAGCCCGGCGCGAGCACCGTCGTACGGGTCGTCCTCAGCCCCCGCAAGGCGATGACCGGCCGCGTCACCGGTGACCTCACCACCACCGGGACCGACGCCGACCGGCGCGACAACACGGCGCGGGAGTCGATCCGCGTTCTTCAGCCGCGGATCGAAGCGGTGCCGCCGATCGGCAAGCCCGGCTTCGTCACCTCGGTGCGCGGCAAGGACTTCCCGCCGGGCGTGCCCGTGCGGTTCGCCTGGAAGCCGGGCATCACCGCGGCCGCGGCGCCGACGGTGCCGAAGCGGGACGGCACCTTCATCGGCCAGCTGCTGATCCTCGCCAAGGACCAGACCGGGCCGCGTGTCATCACCGCCAGGGGCCCCGGGTTCTCACCGGTGAAGACCGACTTCCTGGTGGTCAGCGGCACCGTTCAGCCACCCGACCAGGTGGTGCGCCGGTGATCCACGAGGTCGACGAGGGGCTGCGCCGCCTGCTCGGCGAGTCCGGCCTGGAGGCGTCGGGCGTCGAGGTGGTCTTCGACGCCCCCACCCGGGACTGGGCGGCACGCCGCAGCGCCCCGACGGTCTGCGTCTTCCTCTTCGACATCCGCGAGGACGCCGCCCGGCGCGGCAGCGGCGCCGGTGAGGTGTACGACGAGGACGGCCACCTCGTGGCGCGGCGCAGCCCGCCACGCTGGTTCGAGCTGACGTACCTCGTCACGGCCTGGGCGAACCGGCCCCAGGACGAGCACCGGCTGCTGTCGCAGGTGCTCGTCTGCCTCACGGCCCACGACGCGCTGCCCGCGCGGCTGCGCACCGGCACGCTCGCCGAACTCGGCCTGCCCGTGAGCCTGGACACCGCCGGCGCCGGACTCGACGCGCCCGCCGCGTCCGACGTGTGGTCGGCGCTCGGCGGGGAGCTGAAGGCGTCGCTCGGGGTGCGGGTACGGGCACCGCTCGCCGGTGCGAGCGCCGCCGCCGCGCCGCCGGTCACCGAGGGGCTCGTCGTCCGCTCGGCCGCCGCCCGCGAGGGCGCCGAGCAGGCACCGGGACGCCGGCTGCGCTACACCGAGGTGAGCGACCCGGGAGCGGACGGCTTCTCCGGCCCACGTGAGCGGGGCCCCGCCCCGGCCCGGCGCCGCCGCCGAGGGGACCGCCAGCCGTGACGCACACCGCCGAACCCCTTGTGACAGGCGCGGAGGCCACCGGCCGCTCCGGCGCCGGCGCATCGGACCACCTGTGGACACGGCTCCGGCTCGTCGAGGAGCGGGTGCGTGAGGCGGTGGCCGCGCGGCGGGCCGTCGATCCGGATCCCGGCGATCCGTACCGGGGCCAGTACCTCACCCCCGAGGCGGCGGCCCGCATCCTCGACGAGCCGGGCGGCCTCGGCGTACCGGCCGGTGCGGCCTGGGAGCCGCCTGCCGGGTCCGTGCTCGACGGCCTCGCCCGGCGGTTCGGGCTGTCCCCGCTGGATCTGGACCTGCTCCTGGTCGCGGTGGCGCCCGACCTGGACGCCCGGTTCGAGCGGCTCTACGGCTACCTCAACGACGACCTGACACGGCGCCGGCCCACCGTCGGGCTCGCCCTGGAGCTGTGCGGGCTCGGCGGCGCGGCGTCCGCCCGGTTCCGGCTGGCCCCCGGGGCGCCGCTGGTCGCCGGCGGCCTGCTGGAGGTCACCGAGCCCGAACGCCCGCCGCTGTCCCGCGTCCTCGCGATACCCGATCGGGTCACCGCGCACCTGCTGGGGAGCGCGTGGCCCGACGCGCGGCTGGCCGGGGTGCTCGGCGAGGCCCACGAGGACCCGACCGCCGAGGAGGCGCAGGTGCGCCGGGCGGCTGCCGCGGCCGGCACCGGTGCCGGTCTCGTCCAGTTGCGCGGCCGGGGCGGTGATGCCGGGGGCCTGGCCGTCGCGGCCCTGCGCGCGGCCGGGCTGCGTCCGCTCGTCCTGGACGCGGCGGCCCTCGCCCTGCGCACGGCCGACATCCCGGAACTCGCCCGGGTCGCCGCCCTCGAGGCCCGCCTCACCGGCGCGGGCATCGCCCTCGGCCCGCTGGAGGCGCTGCCCGCGGAACCCGCCGAACGTGCCCGGACACTACGGGCGCTGTGCACGCGGTTGCGCGGGCTCCCGCTGCTCACGCACGGCACGGTCGGCTGGGACCCGGCGTGGGCCGCCGACTCACCCGTCGTGCTGACCGTGCCCGCCCCCGCCCCCGAACAGCAGGCCGCGCGCTGGCGGTACGCCCTCGAACGGGCCGCAGGCGCCGCGCACGGCAGCGCCGTCGACGCCGACGGGCTCGCCCACGCGGTCGCCGCGCACCGCCTGGACTCCGGGCAGGTACGCCGCGCCGCCGACGTGGCGCTGCGCACCGCCGCCCTCGCGGGCCGCCCCGTCGGACCCGACGATCTGCGCGCCGCCGTGCGCGCCCAGAACGGCGCCGGACTCGACCGGCTCGCCCGCCGGGTGGAGCCGGGCGTGGGCTGGGACGACCTGGTACTCCCGCCGGTCACGCACCGGCGCCTGCGCGAACTCGCCCTGCGCGCCCGCCATCGGGAGCAGGTGCTCGGGCAGTGGGGGATGCGGCCCGGCGGTGGCCGGGGGCGCGGCGTGATCGCGCTGTTCGCCGGGGAGTCCGGGACCGGCAAGACCATGTCCGCCGAGGTCGTCGCGGCGGATCTGGGCATGGACCTGTACGTGGTGGACCTGTCCACGGTCGTCGACAAGTACGTGGGGGAGACCGAGAAGAACCTGGAGCGGATCTTCACCGAGGCGTCCGCCGTCAACGCGGTGCTGCTCTTCGACGAGGCCGACGCCATCTTCGGCAAGCGCTCGGAGGTGAAGGACGCGCACGACCGGCACGCCAACATCGAGTCGGCGTACCTGCTCCAGCGCATGGAGTCGTTCGACGGGATCGCCGTGCTGACCACCAATCTGCGGGCCAACCTGGACGAGGCGTTCACGCGCCGCCTGGACGTGGTCGCGGACTTCCCGGTGCCCGACGCCGGGCAGCGCCTCGCCCTGTGGGACCGCTGTCTCGGCGACCGGCTGCCCCGGGCCGCCGACCTCGACCTGCGCTTCTGCGCGGACCGCTTCGAACTCGCGGGCGGCTCGATCCGGGCCTGCGCGGTGACCGCGGCCTACCTCGCGGCGGAGTGCGGTGAGCCGCTCACCATGCGGCAGGTGGTCACGGCGGTCGCCCAGGAGTACCGCAAGCTCGGACGGCTGGTCCTGGAGGGCGAGTTCGGCCCCTACCTGGCCGACGCGGCGGACGCCTGAGCGAGGGTCCCGATTCTCCTCCCCGGCGGAGCCGACCGCCGGCAGGGGCGAGCCGGACGAGGGCGCCGGGAGCCGGCCCGACAGTTCCTCGTGGCCCTCGCGCCGCACGACCGCCGTCCGTGAGGCCGAGGGAGTCCGTGCCGAACCGGGCCTCCATCTCGTGGCGCACCGGCGCGGCGAGCGGGGAGCGCCGGACGGTCGCAGGATGTCGTGCACCGGCCTCCGGGGCCCCGGTCCCTTCGGTACCCGACGGCCTGAACCCCTGCACCGGCCGCCTCCTCGTCGGCGCAGCCGTGACCCCGCTCCCAGGGGAACCGCGCGGGCGGCGCGAGGGCAGGGCCGGGCGACGCCGGCACGGTCTGCGCGGGGCGTACGGAAAGGCAGCGGTGTTGCCCCCGGCCAGGTCCCCGCGTCCCTGTCACGCCGGCGAACGGTCGCGAAGACTCGTCCTGGACACAGGTGACCCACCCGCAGGACGCGAAGGAGCGAGCATGCCGACGTACCTCACCCCGGGCGTGTACGTGGAGGAGGTGCAGTCCGGTGCCCGGCCCATCGAAGGGGTCGGCACCGCCGTCGCCGCGTTCGTCGGGTTCGCCCAGAGCGGCCCGTTCCACACGCCGACACTGGTCACCAGCTGGGACCAGTACACCCAGTTGTTCGGCGGCTTCACCGAGGGCGCCTACCTGCCCCACGCGGTCTACGGCTACTTCTCCAACGGCGGCGGCGCCGCCTACGTCGTGCGCATCGGCGGCTCCGCCGAGGACGCCTCGGCCCCGGCGGCGGACGGCGACCGGCGGCGGCGCGAGACCAGGGCGGCGGAACCCGTGGCGCTCGGCGGCTTCCTCGTCGCGGCCCGGCCGGGTGTCTCCGGGGTGTCGTTGGAGGTCGCCGACGCGAGCGGGGAGAACCCGCCGGAGGACCGCTTCAAGGTCCTGGTCCGCCAGGGCGACCAGGTGGCGGAGACGTACGAGGTCTCCACCCGCAAGAACGTCAAGGGCTATCTGGTCGGCCAGGCCCGCGCATCCAAGCTGATCGAGGTCACCGAGCAGCAGGGCGCCACCCAGAGCAGGCCCGCCAACGGGACCGTCGCGGTCCCCGACGCCCCGGCCGCGCCCGCCACGTCCGGCTCCGGCGAGGTGTCCCGCCTCGACGCGGCCGAATACGTCGGCGACGCCGCGGCCCGCACCGGTTTCGGCGGGCTGGAGACCATCGACGAGATCACCATGGTCGCGGTGCCGGACCTGATGAGCGCCTACCAGCGCGGCGACATCGACGCCGAGGGCGTGCGCACCGTGCAGCTCGCCGTGATCTCGCACTGCGAGCAGATGGGCGACCGGGTGGCCGTGCTGGACACCCCGCCGGGGCTCACCGCGCAGCAGGTGCGCAACTGGCGCAACGACGAGGCCGGTTACGACTCGCGGTACGCCACCCTCTACTACCCGTGGGTGCGGGTCTTCGACCCGGCCGCCGGACGCAACACCACCGTCCCGCCGAGCGGTCACGTCGCCGGCGTGTGGGCGCGCAGCGACGCCGAGCGCGGCGTGCACAAGGCGCCCGCCAACGAGGTGATCCGCGGCGCGGTGGACCTGGAGATCCGGCTGAGCAAGGGCGAGCAGGACCTGCTGAACCCGATCGGCGTGAACTGCGTGCGCGCCTTCCCCGGCCGGGGCATCCGGATCTGGGGCGCCCGCACCCTCTCCTCCGACCCGGCCTGGCGCTACCTGAACGTCCGCCGGCTCTTCAACTACCTGGAGGAGTCGATCCTCCTGGGCACCCAGTGGGTGGTCTTCGAGCCGAACGACGACCGGCTCTGGTCGAGCATCCGGCGCAACGTCACGGCGTTCCTCACCGAGGAATGGCGCCGGGGCGCGCTGTTCGGCCGCACCGCCGAAGAGGCGTTCTACGTGAAGTGCGACCGCGACAACAACCCGCAGGAGTCCATCGACCAGGGCCGGGTCGTCTGTGAGATCGGCGTCTCGCCGGTCAAGCCCGCGGAGTTCGTGGTGTTCCGGCTGGCCCAGTTCTCCGACACCACCAGCCTCATCGACGAGTGACCCGCGGGTCCGGCAAGGAAAGGTGACAGACAGTCATGGCAACGGGCGATGCTCTTTCCACCCATGTCTTCGGCGTGCAGCTCGGCGGCTACCTGGTCGAATCGATCCAGGAGATCAGCGGGTTCACCGTCGAGGAGGATGTCGTCGAGGTCAAGCAGGTCACCGCGGAGGGCAAACAGATCATCCGCAAGCAGCCGGGTGCCCGGCAGGCCGGTGAGATCACGATCACCCGGGGGCTCGACCAGAGCAGCGAGTTCACCAACTGGATCAAGGAGACCCTGAACAACGGGGCCGTGAACTCCGCGCGGCAGAACCTGACCATCGAGATCAAGGACACCGAGGGCACCACGGTCCGCCGCATCCAGCTGATGCAGGGCTGGGCCTCCAAGTGGGAGGGACCGTCCCTGAAGGCGGGCGAGTCGTCCCCGGCCACCGAGTCGGTCACGATCGTGTTCGAGGAGATCGTCGTCGAATGAAACGCCGTACGGTGACGGCGGGCAACCTGGACGAGATCCTCCAGATGACGGCGCCCGCCCCGGCCGCGGAGCAGGCGGCGGCACCTCCCGCCGCCGCCCCGCCGCGGGAGGACCACGGGCTGCGCACGGAGTTCGAGTTCGAGCTGCCGCGCGGGTACGTCGACGAGGCGGGCACCGTGCACCGGCACGGCGCGATGCGCCTGGCCACGGCCCGTGACGAGCTGCGGCCCCAGATCGACCTGCGGGTCAAGGAGAACCCGGCGTATCTGAGCGTCGTGCTGCTGAGCCAGGTGATCACCAGGATCGGCACCGTCACGGACGTGCACGCCGGCGTGGTGGAGCGGATGTACGCCACGGACGTCGCGTTCCTCCAGGACTTCTACCGGCGCGTCAACAGCGAGGGCCACACCCGCGCGGCGGTCACCTGCCCGCACTGCGAGGGCGGCTTCGAGGTCGACCTCTCGGGTGGGCGCCTGGGGGAATCGTGACGTACGCCCTGCCCCGGCTCCGGGAGGAGGTCGCGTACATCGCCTATCACTTCCACTGGCCGCGCGAGGAGATCCTCGACCTGACCCATGGCGAGCGGCAGCAGTGGGTGGCCGAGATCGCACGTATCAACACCCGCATGAACGAAGGCGGTTGAGCAGATGGCATGGCGGGACAGGTGGCGCCGCCGGGCCGCGCGGCCGTCCGGTGCGCAGGCCGCACCGGACGGGTCCGCCGGCCTGGGCTCCGCCGTGTCCGGCGACCCGGGTGCCGCCGCGCCGGGCGCCGCGGGTACGTCCGTGCCCGGCGGCTGGGACGGCGGCTGGCGTCGTGCCGCGGCGCCGGAACTCACCGTCTCCCGGGCGCCGCTCGGCGTGAGTGACGGGCTCGCCTTCCGCGCGGGTCTCGCCTCCTGGCAGAACCCGGCTTTCGGCAGCGCTCTCGGCCACGCCGTGCTGCCCACGGCACCGGCCGGCCTGGTGCGCGGCGTCACGCGCCCGGCGACACCGCAGGCGACCGGTGGCGGCGGGGGACCGCTGCTGCTCCGGGCGCTGCGGGGCGAGGGCGATGCCGGGGAGAGCGGGACCGGGCCGTCGTCCGGCCCGGTGCGGCCGGGTCCGGCACCGTCCGCCGAGCGGCCGTCCCGTGAGGACACCGGCCACAACCGCCGTTCGGGCGCGGGCGGTCCCGATGGCACACCGCGCGGCTCCCGTGACCGCAACCCGGCGGGCTCTCCCGCCGCACCGCCCGCCTCCGTCCAGCGTGCCGTGCGGCCGTTGGCCGCACCGGCCGGGAGCGAGCGTAGGCCCGCCGCTCCGGAGGTGCCGCTGGTGCGGCGGGTGCGGGTGGTCCGGCCGTCCGGGGCCTCCGGGGGGCGTACACCTTCCGGTCCGGTCGTCCGGAGCGGGGCGCCTCAGGCCGCGCCGCAGCCCGCCGAGGGCAGCGGGCAGCCCGAGCTGTCCCGTGCCGCCGGTGCGTCCCGGCCGGCTGTCCAGCTCCGTGCGGTGCGGCCGCCCCTGACCGTCGCCCGGCCTCCGGCCGGACCCGTACGGCGCGTGTCCGCACTGCGGCCCGCTCCCGGCCCGGCGTCCGACGCGCCCTCCGGTACGGCAGCACCGGCAGGGACGACGGCACCGGCCGATACGCCGGCACCGGCCGGGACGGAGGCGGGCCCCGCTACCCCCGCCCGCCCGGGAAGCCGCGCGCCCCTCGGCGCCCCGCTCGGTGAACTGCCGTCCACCGCGACACCGTCGGCGGCGAGTCCGGCACCGCATCCCCCGACCGGCCCGGCACTGCCCGTCGTGCAGCGCCAGGCGGACGGCACCTCCGGCACCCCGGCCTCCTACGACGGCGGCGCACCGGGCGCCGCGCCCACCGCTCCCTCTGCTCCGGCCCCCGCCACGCCGCCCCGGAGCCCCGGCCGCTCCGGCGCCCGCGCGCGAGGTGGCCTCGGCGCCCCCCTGCCCTCGCTGCCACCGACGGCCGACCTGCCCGGCTCCGCCACCTCCGGCGCGGGTGCCTCCCGTACGGCATCCGGGCCGGACGTCCGGCGCACACCGGGCAGCGGCGCGGACGCGCCCCTGCTGGGCACGGGCGACGTCCAGCGTGCCCTCCCGGACCGTCCGATCGCCGGGGCCACCCCCGGCACCGGCCCCGCGCACCCCGGACACGGCCCTGCCACGCCGCTGGTGACACCGTCCCGGCCCGCCGCTCCCCGCACCCCCGCAGCGGAAGGCGCCGCGCGCCACGACGGCCCGGCCGGCGACGCGCGACGACCGGGAACGACGCCGGGCCGGTCCGGCGCGACGCCCGGCACACCTGCCGCGTCGTCAGGCGGGCGCGGCACGGTGCCCGGTGGGCAGGGCAGGACGTCGGGCGGAACGGGCACGGCGGCCGGTGGTCCCGGCGCGGCTCCGGGTGGAAGCGGCGGGGCTTCGGGTGAACCCGGCACGGCACCCGGCGCAGGCAGGACGGCGCCGGACGGCCCTCGTGCGACGCCGCCCGGCACGTCTGCCACGTCTGCCACGCCCCCCGGCGGACCCGGTCCGCTCCAGGGCGCGCCCGGCGCACCCGCCACGTCCAGGCGCGGCCCCTTCCAGGGCAGCCATGCCCCAGGCACCCCTCTCGTCGTCGCCCGTGCCGTGGCCCGGGGCGCCGGAACGCCCCGGACCCCCCTCCCCGTTGTCCACCCCGGCGCCACGGACTCCACCCCGGGGACGGCGCCGGCCCCTCGCACCCTGTCCCTGCTCCCCGCCCGCCCGCTCACCCTGAGCACCCGGACTCCGCAGGGGCCGGCAGCCCCCGCCGGCGCCCCCCGCCCCGGTGGCCGTCCGGTGGTGCCGGCACGCTGGCCCGGCACACCGACCGCCTCCGACGGCGGCGCGACCCCACCTCCGGGCGGGTCCGCACCGTCCGGTCCACAGCTCCGGCGCGCCACGACCACACACACCGGACCCGGCAGCCCGGGTGCGGGACGGGCAAGTTCCGGGTCCGTCGTGCAGCGTGCCGCCGTGGCCCCGGCGGCGCAGCCCCACCAGGCGCTCTCCCACGCCCCGCCCGGAGCGCACGGGCGGCGGCCGGCGACGGGTTCGCCGTCCGGCAACCCGGCCGCGGGGGCGGCCGGTTCACCGTCCTTCGTCCGGCCTGCGCCCGTGGCCCCGGCGGCGCGGCCCGGCCGGGCGGCCGTCGCCCCGAGCGCGGCGCCGGCTGCCGTACAGCGCGTACAGCGCGTCCCGGTCGTGAGGCCCGCGGCGCCCCGCCAGGACATGGCCGCCGCCCCGGCCGTACCCGCCCGGACCCTGCCCGTGACCGCCCCGCGCACGCCGCCGGCGGATCGCCCGCCTGCCCCGCCTGCCCCGGCGCCCGTGGGGCCCGTCGCCGTGGTGCGGCCCGAGAACGCCGCGCCGGGCCCGGCACAGGCGGCCGGCGCTGCGGCCGGCCGGGCGGCGATGCCGGTCCAGCGCGCCGCCTCGCCTGCCGGTGACCTGGCTGTCGCCAAGGGCACGACGGCCAAGCCGGAGCCGGTACGGGGCCGGGAGCGGCCGGTCTCGCCTGCCGGTGACCTCGCCGTCGCCAAGGGCGTTCCGGCCAGGTCCGAGCCGGTGCGCGGCACCTCGCAGCCGGCCTCCGGCAGGCGCGCGGGCCGGTCCGACGACCCGAAGGACGCCGGCCTCGACCTGGACGACCTGGCGCGCCGCCTGCTCGACCCGATGGCCCGGCTGCTCCGCGCCGAGCTGCGGCGCGGCCGGGAACGCACCGGCCGCCCCTACGACGGACGCCGCTGAGGGCGCGGCACGGAACGGATGACGGACGTATGACGGACAGCATCTTCGCGACGAGCGTGTTCTTCCGGCTCGCGATCGGCGGCAACGACCTGGGCGCCTTCCACACCTGCTCGGGCATGGGCGCCGAGGTCGAGATGGAGAGCTACGCCGAGGGCGGCAACAACGGCTTCACCTGGCACCTGCCCGGCCGCGTCACCTGGTCGAACATCACGCTCACCCGGCCGGTCACCGCCGACACGGCGAAGATCGGCCGCTGGCTCGACGAGACACTGCGGCGGGTGGAGCCCAAGGACGGCGAGATCGTGGCCCTGAAACCGGACCTGACGCGAATCATCAGCTGGCAGGTGTTCGGGATCGTCCCGGTCCGCTGGCAGGGCCCGTCCTTCGACCCCGCCAGCTCCCAGGCCGCCGTGGAGACCCTGGAGATCGCCCACGAAGGGCTGCGCCCTTCCTGAGCCCCGCCGCCTTCGCCGCCCCCCGCCCACAGCCACGACTCCGTCCCGGAAAGGAAGTTCCCGCATGTCCCCAGCGGTCCGCGCCAGCCGGGCCCGGGCCCAGCTGACCCTGAAGGAGCCTCCCGCTTCGGTCGGCGCGAAGCCCGGCGGGACGATCGCGCGGCTGGACCTCCAGTTCAACCCCTCCAGCCTGCAACTGCAGAAGACCACCGAGTGGCGGCGCTCCCCGTCCCGGATGGCGGGCCAGTCGGCGCTGCCCGAGTTCGTCGGCAGCGGCCCGCGCACGCTGAGCCTCGAGGTGTTCCTGGACGCCACCGCCAAGCACGACAACTCCGTGGAGCAGGCGGTGGAGAAGCTGATGAAGGCCTGTGTGCCGACCCCGGCCAGCCTGGGCCGCAAGAAGCCCGCCAGCCCGTGGGTGCGCTTCGAGTGGGGGGCCGCGCGGACGACGTCGTTCGACGGGGTGCTCTCCAGCCTGTCGGTGACCTACACGTTGTTCGACGTGGACGGCAAGCCGCTGCGGGCCACCTGCCAGCTGTCGATCGAGGAGGCGAGCGTCGACCCGCCGGGCCAGAACCCGACGTCCGGCGCGCGCACCGCCCGCAGCACGCACACCGTGGTGGCGGGGGACAGCCTGGCGCTGCTGGCCTGGCGGGAGTACGGCGACGCGACGGCCTGGCGGGTCATCGCGGAGGCGAACGCGATAGACGACCCGATGGCGCTCGTACCCGGCACCGAACTGGTGGTGCCGGGGCTGCGGGACGCGGGCGGCGAGGAGGAACGGTGACCACATCCGGGGAACGGGGCGGCCGGTCGTTCGCGGCGGACCCCGTCGTGGAGACCCCCGGCGAACTGCCGCCGATCTGGGCCGCCCAGCTGGTGAGCTGCGTGGTCGACGAGAACGTGGGCCTGCCCGACGCGGCCGTGCTCACCTTCCGCGACCCCGACCACGAGTTCCTCAGGGCGACCGGCATCACCATCGGCACCCCGCTGCGGGTGTCGGTCGTGACGGTCAAGGGGCAGGCGCGCGAGCGGCTGTTCAACGGCGAGGTGACCGCCCTGGAGGTGGACCGGGACCGCACCGGCTCGTTCACCGTCGTGCGCGCCTACTCCAAGGCGCACCGGCTCCAGCGGGGCAGGAAGGTGGTCGCCTACCGGAACATGACGGCGTCGGCGATCGTCCGCAAGGTGGCCGCCGGGGCCGGGCTGGCCTGCGGGACCGTGCAGGCCGCGCCGGTCACCTACAAGCAGCTGTCCCAGGCGAACGTGTCCGACTGGGAGTTCCTTCAGTTCCTCGCGGCCGAGAGCGGCGCGCAGGTCCGTGTCGACGACAAGGGGCTGCTCCAGTTCACCAGGCCGCAGAAGGCGTCCGGCGCGCCGGCCCCGTCGACGCCGGCCACGCGCAGCCCGATGGTGCTGGAGTACGGGCGCAACCTGCTGGCGCTGCGGGCCTCGCTGTCGGCGGCGGACGGCGCGCAGCAGGTGGAGGTGCGCGGCTGGGACGTCACCACGAAACGGCCGCTGGTGGCCCGGAAGCCGTCGGTGAACAGCGACACGGTGGTGCCGGGGCTCAGCCCGGCCCTCGCCGCCCGGTTCGGCAAGGCGTCGAAGCTGACGGTCACCGACACCCCGTACCGCACCCAGGCCGAGACGACGGCGGTCGCGGACGCGGTGGCCGACCAGGTCAGCGCGGGCTTCGGCGAGCTGGAGGTGCTGGCGGAGGGCAATCCGCTGCTGCGGGCGGGCAAGCCGGTGGCGCTCGGCAACGTCGGGCAGGCGTTCTCGGGCCGCTACACGGCCACGGCGGTGCAGCACGTCCTGGAGCCCAACGGCGGCTACCGCACGACGGTGTGGGTCAGCGCGAGCCCGGACCGCTCCCTGACCGGACTGGTCACCGGCGCCAACGCGCCGAGCCGTGGCCCGCGCATGCCGGGTCTGGCGATCGGTGTGGTGACGGACGTACGCGAGCCGGGCGGCGCCGAGAGCGGCGCGGTGAAGCTGAAGTTCCCCTGGCTCGACGACACCTACGTCACCGACTGGGTGCGCACCGTGCAGTGGGGCGGCAAGGGCGGCGGAGGCGTGGTGAGCCCCGATGTCAACGACGAGGTCCTGGTCGGCTTCGAGCAGGGCCTGCTGGACAGCCCGTACGTCATCGGAGGGCTCTACAACGGCGTGGACAAGCCCTCGCCGCACGACGTACCGCTGATCGACAAGACCAGCGGCAAGGTCAACCGCCGCTCCCTCGTGTCGCGTTCGGGGCACCGGGTGGAGCTGCTGGACGCGCGGGCGCCGGGTCCCTCCGGGGTGCGGCTGAGGTCCGCCGACGAGCGCCTCGAGGTCTTCCTGGACGACCGGCGGGACCGGATCGAGCTGACGGTGTACGCCGGGCGGAGCCGGCAGCCCCTCACCTCCGTCGTGCTCGACAAGAAGGGCATCACGCTGGACGCGGGACGGGGCGACGTGAGCGTGTCGGGCCGGAACGTGGACATCCAGGGCAGGGTCGGAGTGAAGATCGGCGGCCGCAACGTGAACATCAGCGGCAGCTCGGGCGTCACCGTCGACGGCGGTCTGCTCGGTGTGCTCAAGGCCAAGCTCATCAAGATCAACTGACCTCCCAGTCCCCCAACTTGCCGCAAGGAGCACCGCATGCCAGCCGCAGCCCGTACCGGTGACCCCACCAGCCACGGCGGCCGGGTCACCACTGCGCCGCCCACCGCCGCCAGGAGTGTGGCCACCGTGCTGATCGGAGGCCGGCCCGCCGCCGTCGTGGGCAGCCTCGTCGTCTGCCCGATCCCGCCGCACGCGGCCCTGGGACCGGCCAACGTGATCAAGCCCGACCCGGGTGCGCTCGCCAAGGGCCAGGTCCTCATCGGCGGACTGCCGGCCGCGCGCCAGCGCGACCAGTCCGCCTGCGGCGCGATGGTCGTCACCGGCGCCATGAACGTACTGATCGGGGGAGTGTGATGAGCGAGCGGTTCATCGGCCGTGGCTGGGCGTTCCCCCTGCGGGTGGGACCGACCGGCGGGATCGGCATGGTCGAGAAGGAGCGCGAGATCGAGGAGGCGATCCGCCTGGTGCTCGGCACCGCGCCCGGCGAACGCCCCATGCGCCCCGAGTTCGGCTGCGGCATCCACGACTACGTCTTCGCCCCCGGCGACGGCGCCACCGCCGGCCGTGTCGCGCAGCAGGTGCGTGAGGCGCTGGAGCGGTGGGAGCCGCGCATCGCGGTGGACGACGTGGTGGTCGCCTTCGACGCCGTGGAGGCCGGCACCCTCTACATCGACGTGCACTACACCGTGCGGACCACCAACGACCGGCGCAACCTGGTCTTCCCCTTCTACACGATCCCCTCCGACGAGCCGCTCGACGAGGGCGCCGAGGCGGGCTCGGGTGCCGCATACGGAGCCGGATCCGGGACCGGGACCGCCGCCGGGTCCGGGGAACGGGGCGCCGCCTGATGGCCCTGCCCTCCCCCAACCTCGACGACCGCCGCTTCCAGCAGCTCGTGGACGAGGCCAAGCGGTACGTGCAGCAGCGCGCCCCGGAGTGGACCGACCACAACGTCTCCGACCCGGGCGTCACCCTGATCGAGACGTTCGCCTACCTCGTGGACCAGCTGCTGTACCGGCTCAACCGGGTGCCGGACAAGAACTACGCCGCCTTCCTCGACCTGCTGGACATCCGCCTGTTCCCGCCGGCCGCGGCCACGGCCGAGGTCGACTTCTGGCTGTCGGCGCCGCAGCCCGACACGGTGGCGCTGCCCCCGGGCACCGAGGTGACCACGGCGGGCGGTGAGACCGACGAGCCGGTGGCGTTCACCACCACCGGCGAACTGCGCATCCTCCCCAGCGAGTTGATCCGCCTGGTGACCGCGCCCCGCACCGGTGAGCAGACCGACCGCACCGGGATGCTCGCCGAGGGCCAGGACGTGCCCTGCTTCCAGGCGGCACCCGAGCCGGGCGACGCGCTGCTGTTCGGCCTGCCGACGGCGGTGCCGCGCTGTGTCGTCGCGGTGCGCCTGGACAGCCGCGTCGAGGGCGTCGGCGTGGACCCGCGCCAGCCGCCGCTCGTGTGGGAGGCCTGGGACGGCGGCGGCTGGCGGGCCTGCGAGACCGGCACCGACACCACCGGCGGCCTGAACCGGCCCGGCGAGGTCATCGTGTACGTACCGGCCGGGCACACGGCGTCCGTGATCGGCGGCACCCGGGCCGGCTGGCTGCGCTGCCGGGTCACCGAGGCGGAGCCGGGCCAGCCGTTCTACTCGGAGTCCCCGACGGTGCGCGAGGCGGCGGTGTTCACCGTCGGCGGCACCATGTCCGTCGAGCACGCCGAGACCGTGACCGACGTACCGCTCGGCACCTCGGAGGGGGTCGCCGGGCAGACGTTCCGGCTCGGCCGCCCGCCCGTCCTCCTCGACGGCGAGCCGCCCGTGGTGGAGGTGTCCTCGCCCGAGGGGTGGCAACGCTGGGACGTGGTCGAGCACTTCGGCCGCTCCCGCCCCGCCGACCGGCACGTCCGCGTGGACGCCACCACCGGCGAGTTCGGCTTCGCGCCGGCGCTGCGCGAACCGGACGGCACGCTGCGGCTGTGCGGCGCCGTACCTCCCAAGGGCGCCCGGATACGGGTCGCTCGCTACCGCACCGGCGGCGGGCCGGCCGGCAACGTCGCCCGCGGCGCGATCTCCGTGCTGCGCAGCTCCGTCCCCTACGTCGCCCGGGTCGGCAACCGGGAGGCGGCACGCGGCGGCGTCGCCGGTGAGAGCGTCGCGGACGCCAAGCTGCGGGCGCCCGAGGCGCTGCGGATGCAGGAGCGCGCGGTGACCGCCGAGGACTACGAGATCCTCAGCCGGCAGGCGGCGCCCTCGGTACGCCGGGTGCGCTGCCTGCCCGCGGGCGGCGCCGGCGCGGTACGGGTCCTCGTCGTGCCGGACGCGGTGGCCGACGAGGGCGACGACCGGCTCCGCTTCGAGCAGTTGATCCCCTCCGACCAGGTGCTGCAGGCGATCACCGCGACCCTCGACGAACGGCGCCTGATCGGCACCCGGCTCGTGGTGGAACCGCCGGTCTATCAGGGCGTCACCGTGGTGGCCCGGCTCGCGGCGGCGGCGGGCGACACCGACCGCGTGCGGGAGGCGGCCCTCGCCGCGCTGTTCCGGCACCTCAACCCCCTGCACGGCGGCCCGGACGGCACCGGATGGCCGTTCGGGCGGCCGGTGCAGTACGGCGAGGTGTTCGGCGTGCTCCAGCGCGCCACCGGCAACGCGCTGGTCGAGGAGATCCGCCTCTTCCCCGCCGACCCGATCACCGGCCGCCGTGGCGCCCCGGCGGACCGCGTCGACGTGGCCGCGGGCGCCCTGGTCTTCTCGTACCAGCACCAGGTGGTCGTCACGGCCATGGAGCCGGAGGCGCGGGGATGACGACGGCCGTCACCGCCGTGGAGCGGGAGGTGTGTGGATGAGCCGCCGCGCCGCCGTGCCCGGGCTGCCCAGCCGCCACCCCATCGGTGAGCAACTGCCCGCGCTGTACGCCGACGACGACTTCGCGCAGCGCTTCACCGCCGGTCTCGACACCGTGCTGGCCCCGGTGTTCGCGACCCTCGACAACCTGCCCGCCTACCTCGATCCCCGGGTGACCCCGACCGACTTCCTGGCCTGGCTGGCCTCCTGGGTGGGCGCCACCGACGACCCGCGGTGGCCGGTAGGGCTGCGCCGCGAGGCGGTCGTACGTGCCATGGAGCTGCACCGGTGGCGCGGCACCAGGCGGGGCCTGGTGGAGGCCCTGCGGCTCGCGCTCGGCGTGCACGCCGAGGTGACCGGGGACGGCGGTGCCGTGTGGTCGCGCACCGCCGGCGCCGATCTGCCGCCGGAGCCCTCCGCCGAGACCCTGGTCCGGGTGTGGCCGGGCGGTCGCGCGGAGCAGGTGGACCTGGAGAAGGTCCGCGAGATCGTCCGGGCCATGTGCCCGGTGCACACCGTCTGCCGGGTGGAGCTCCTGCCCGGCCCGCCCGCCGACGAAGGGAGGTGACGCCATGCGCGCATGTCCCGCGTGCGGGGCGTCCAACGGCCCCCGGGACGACTTCTGCGGCAACTGCGGGGCGTATCTCGGGTGGTCGGACACGACGCCGGCGGCGAGTACGCCCGCCGGGGCCCCGGGCACAGCGCCGGAGCCGCAGGAGCAGCCTGCGCCGAGCACACCTCCCCAGGACCAGGAAGCACCGGACCCGGCGCCCGCACCCGCGCCCGCACCCTCGTCCCCGCCTTCCGCCGACGACTCCGCGTCCGCCGGGCGGCGGCGCACCTCCGCGCTGCGCACCCGCCTGACGCGCGCCGGCCGAGCCGGGGACGCGCATGCCGCGGGCCCGCGCCCCGAGGAGGGCGACCGCGCCACCCCCGGCCAGGAGGAGCGCACGAGCACGCCGTCCCGGGCCGCGTCCGGCGACGTACGCACGGAGCCTGCCGCCCCCGCGAACCCGCCGGCCTCCCGCGACGACGAGACCCCCGACGGCCCCACCCAGTCCGTGCCCCCCGCCTCCACAGCTCCTCAGCCACGGCCACCGCACGCCCCTGCCACCCCGGCGGATCCCACCCCCGGGCAGTCACCCACCACCGCGCAGGCGCCGCCCACTTCACCGGCGCCGTCCACCCCACAGCCGCCCGCCCCCCGTTCCCCGGCCGCCCCCGCCCCCGAGGCGCCGGAGCAGGACCCCGTGCCCGTGCGCCCCGCCAAGCCGGTGGCACCCCGCCCCGTCGTACGTCCCGCCGCGGCGCCCGACGACGTGGCGGGCAAGCCCTGTCCGGCCTGCGGCACGCCCAACCAGCCGGGCCGGCGCTTCTGCCGGCGCTGCGCGGCCGAGCTGAAGCCCGCCGCCGAGCCGGTGCCGCTGCCGTGGTGGCGGACGGTCTGGCCGTTCCGCCGCCGGGTGCGGGCGAGTTCGGGCCGGGCCTTGCGCTTCTTCGTGATCCTGGCGGTCGTGCTGGCCCTGTGCGCGGGCGGCTTCCTGCTCCTGCCCGCCGGACGCGCCCTGATCGAGGACACCCGCGACAAGCTGGGCAAGGCCAAGCCCGTGACCCCGGCGAACATCGCGGCGAGCGCGGAGGTCGCCCGGCACCCGGCGACGAACACCACGGACGGACTGAGCAACCGCTACTGGGGCGCGCCCGCGGCGGGCGCCTCGGTGACGTACACCTTCCGCAAGCCGTTCCGGCTGGTCGACCTGATCATCACCAACGGCGCGTCCGCGAAGCCGCAGGACTACGTCCGTCAGGGGCGCGCGCTCCAGCTGGACATGGAGGTGACGACGCGGGACGGCGGGCAGCGCCACAAGGTGCTCTCGCTCAGCGACAAACCGGGCCCGCAGACGATCCCCACCCAGATCAGCGACGTGACGGCGGTCCGCCTGGTGCTGCGCTCGCCCGTCGGGCAGGCCCAGGGCCGCCATCTGGCGGTGGCGGAGGTGGAGTTCTTCCAGCGCGGCTGACCGCCGTCAGGCACCGGGCCCCGCGACCCTCACCGGCCGCCCGCCGGCCGCCCCTGCGAGCAGCCGCGTCATGGTCTCGGCGGCCCGTACGGCCGCGTCGCCGCAGCAGTTGTTGAACAGGACGTGGAGCCGCTCGGCCCGATCGGCGAGAGCGCGCAACCGCGGCAGCCACTCGGCGAGTTCGCCCTCGTCGTAGGCGTGCCGGAACCGGTCCTCCTTGCTCCCGGTGCCCCAGGCGGCACTGCGCCCGTGGAACCGTACGACGGACAGCCGCGGCGAGGTCACCGCGGTGACCGGCGGCACGGAGGACGGCAGCATCCGGTTCATGTCGACGGCCACGGCGGCCATGCCGTGCCGCGCGAGCAACGCGCACGTGGCCTCGGCCCGCTCCCGCTGCCACCACCCGGGATGCCGGAACTCCACGGCGACGGGCCAGCCCCGCGTCCGCCGGGCGGTCTCGGCCACGAACGTCTCGGCCCGCGCCCCCGGCCGCAGCCACGGCGGGAACTGGAACAGCACACATCCCAGCCGCCCGCCCTGCCGCAACGGCGCGATCCCCGCCGCGAACCGGGCCCACACCGCGTCGAGCACCTCGGGGTCCCGGGAGTCGGCGGGCAGCCCGTCCGGCATCACCGCACTCCGCGTGGGATGCCCCGTGAGCAGCGAGAACGCCTTCACGTCGAACACGAACCCGTCCGGCGTGCGCTCCACCCACAGCCGGCTGTTCCGCTCGCGGGGCAGGGCGTAGTACGTGGCGTCGGCCTCCACGACCGCGAACCGCTCGGCGTAGTGCCGTAACCGCCCCTCGGCGTCCCGCCGTCCCGGCGGATACCAGCCGCTGCCGACCAGCTCCCGATCCGTCCACGAGCACGTGCCCACGAGGATGTCGCCCATGGGGCACCGGTTACCCGGCGGGTGCGCGCGCAGGCAGGCGCGGTCGTCAGCGCGGGTGGATCACGAGCAGGGCGACGTCGTCGATCCGGTGCGCGCACTCCCGGGCGTCCCGCACGAGGGTGTCGGCGAGGGCCTCCACCGGCTGGTCGCCGGCCCGCGCGAGGCGGCCCGCGAGGTCGTCGACGACCTCGTCGAGGTCCACACCGGGGACCTCGACCAGGCCGTCGGTGTAGAGGACGAGAACGGCGCCGGGCGGCAGGGTGATCTCGGTGGCCGGGTAGGTGGCGGTGGCGTCGATGCCCAGCAGCAGGCCGGGCGGCAGGCGGAGCACCTCGGTACGGCCGCCGGGGTGGCGCAGGAGGGGCGGCGGATGGCCGGCGGTGGCGAGGCAGGCGTGGTGGCGCGCGAGATCGAGATGGACGTAGAGGCAGCTGGTGAACAGGCCGGGGTCGAGGTCGGTGAGCAGACGGTTGGTCCGGGCGAGGACCTCGCCGGGGCTCGATCCGGCGGTGGCGTGGACCGCCGTGCGGACCTGGCCCATGAGCGCGGCGGCCTGCACGTTGTGGCCCTGGACGTCCCCGATGGCCGCGGCCGCGGTGGTGTCGTCGAGACGGATCAGGTCGTAGAAGTCGCCGCCGATGCCCATGCCGTGACCGGCGGGGAGGTAGCGCGCGGCCACGTCGAGCCCGGGCATCCGGGGCAGGGTGTGGGGCAGCAGGCCGGCCTGCAGGCTGTGGGCGAGCCGGTTCTTGGCGTCGTAGAGGCGGGCGCGGTCCAGGGCCTGGGCGATCAGGCCGGCCAGTGAGGTGAGGACGGCGCGCTCCTCCGCGGTGAAAGGGCGGGACCGGTCGTAGGCCAGGACCAGCGAGCCCACCGGGCGCCCGGACGTGATCAAGGGCAGGAAGGCCCACGCGGCCATGTCGTCCTGGAGCACCGCCGGAGGGTAGGCGCGCTTCAGCTCGGCGAAGTCGGCGAAGAAGGTGGGAACGCCCGTGGTCAGGCAGCGCACCGCCGGGGTGGCCGAGGTCAGGGGGGCGGCGTCGAAGCGGCTCATCAGGTCGGCGGAGTAGCCGCGGTGGCCGATGATCCGCAGCCTGCCGTCCTCCGCGGTCATCAGGGCGAGGGCCTGCGCTCCGGTGGCGGGCAGGACCAGGTCGGCGACCCGGTCCACCACGTCCTGCACTCCCGCCGCCTCCGTGAGGGTCGCCGCCAGATGCATCAGGTGGTAGAGCGCGGCGGCCCGGCCCGTGGCGGACGGCGGGGCGGGGGCGGGCGAGAGCGCCGCGTCCGGGGCCTGCGCCGCGAGGACGGGGGCGATCCGCACGCTGACGCCCGAGCCGTCCGGATAGAGACGGAAGGACAGCCAGCGGTCGGGCGGGCGCAGCGCGGTGAAGGACGTGGGCCGGCGGCTGAGGACCGCGGCCCGGTAACGGTCCTCGGCGACCGGGTCGTTCAGCCAGGGCAGCACTTCCCAGAGCCTGGCCCCGAGCAGCTCGGGCAGGGCGGCGCCGAGGAGGGTGGCGGCGGTGGCGGTGACGAAGGCGATCCGCCCGTCCATGTCCAGCGCACAGCAGCCGCCGGGGAGGCGCTCGGCGAACTCCTGCCCGGACTGCGTGCGGGCCGGCCGGGACGGATCGGCGCCCGGCGCGGGCACGAGGAGGGGCTCGGCGTCGTGCACCACGGGGTGGCCGCTGTCGGCGGCGCTCCGCAGCATCGCCCCCATCCGCCGGCAGACCTCGCCGATCGCGTCCCGCTCCCGCTCGCGCAGCCGCTCCGGGTGCGACGCGGACCACTGGAGCACCAGCCCGCCCCACTGCGTGCCGTCGGTGGTGATCGGCGCGGCGGCCAGCACGAAGGGATACGGCAGGACGAGGGCCATCTGCGGATAACGGCGGGCCAGCTCCTCCTGACTGCCCAGCCACACCAGACGACGCTCGCGCACCGCGTCGGCCACCGGCGTGGTGGCACCCAGGGCGACCCGTCCCCACGGGGCGGCCACCTCCCACGGCACTCCGCTCAGCACCGCCAGCCGCAGCACCCCTCCGCCCGGTTCCGGCAGATACACGGCACCCACGCAGGCGCCGCTGTCCCGCATCCCCTGCACCAGGGCGTCCGCGAGCGACTCCGCGTACATAAAGGGACGATACGCCCGCACGGAGGGGGTGGCACTCCGGCCGGGCCGCCGGGCCCGCCGGTGACCTGCGTGACCACGGCACGCGCGCGGCGGGGCGGGGCGGCGCCTTTGCCGCCCCGCCCCGCCGGGGTGCGCCGGTCAGCGGACCGTACGCGCCGCCTTCTCGATGACGTGGGTGACGGCGTCCGGGTGGGACACGCTCACCGCGTGGGAGGACGGGATCTCCGAGATCTGGGCCTTGGCACGCTTGGCCATGTAGACCTGGAGTTCCCGGGGGATGATCCGGTCGTTCGTCCCCACCACGGCCCAGGAAGGAATGGTCTTCCAAGCGGGCTCACCGGAAGGTTCGTTGAGCGCGGTGGCGGTCCCGGGACGCTGGGTGACCGCCATCACGCCTGCGGTGCTCGCGGGGACGTCCGCGCCGAACGCCTTGTGGAACTTGGACTGGTCGATGTAGAAGTCGACGTCCTTCGAGCCGTCGGGGTTGGTGATCGGGACGGGGCGCAGCACCTTGCCGATGATGCTGCCCTCGAACTTGCCCACCAGCTCGTTGGCGCTCTCGCCCTTCTCGGGCAGGAAGGCGTCGGCGTACACCAGCGCCTTGACGTTGCCGGAGCCGTGTGCGGCGTTGCTGATCACCGTTCCGCCGTAGGAGTGCCCGACCAGAACCACCGGCCCTTCGATGCCGGCCAGCACCGCCTTGACGGCGGCGGCGTCGATGCTCACGCCCCGCAGCGGGTTGGCCGCGGCGACCACCGGGTAACCGTCCTGCTTCAGCCTCTTGATGACGCCGCTCCAGCTGGAGGAATCGGCGAACGCGCCGTGGACGAGCACGACGGTCGGCTTGGGAGACTTCGGGGGAGTGCTCTTGGCGGCACTCGCCGGACCCACCGACGTGGCGAAAAGCGCGGTGGCGACCGTGGCGGTGGCCATGAGGGTGAGAGGCGTGCGGGCACGCCGGAAACGCGGATGACGGTACATGAAGCGCCCTTTCGAGGCAGAGGTGTCAGCCATGCCCGCTGCATGGACATGGCGCAGGTGCGGCAGGAAGCTGCCGCAGTCGGGGAGAGGCGGACCGTGGGCGGCGGGCGGGAGCAGAGACGGGTGCTCGCCCTGCCTTCACGGTGGGCCTGCAGAACGAGGTCCACGCGCACCGGCGCCGAGGCGGTGAGCAGCTACGGGGCCGCGAGCCCTTCAGGCGCCGCGGGTGAACGGCGCGGAACTCTCAGTTGCCGTGGAGGACGGTACGCAGGGTGCGAACGGCCTGCTCCATCGCGGCAGTCGTGGCCTGCGTGGGCCGCAGGGGGTTGAGCATCATGAAGTCGTGCAGGATGCCGTTGTAACGGATGCTCGTGGTGGGAACGCCGGCCTGGGTCAGCTTGCGGGCGTAGGCCTCGCCCTCGTCGCGCAGCACGTCGTTCTCGTCGACGATGACGAGCGCGGGCGGCAGGCCCGCCAGCTCCTCCAGGCTTGCCCGCAGCGGCGAGGCGGTGATCTCCGCGCGCTGCGCGGGATCGGTGGTGTAGCAGTCCCAGAACCAGGCCATGCCCTTCGCCGTGAGGAAGGGCCCGTCCGCGAACTCCCGGTAACTGTCGGTGTCCTGGGCCGCGTCGGTGACGGGGTAGTACAGCGACTGGTGAACGAAGGTCACGTCGCCGCGCTGCTTGGCCATGATGGTCAGTGCCGCGGTCATGTTGCCGCCCACGGAATCGCCGGCCACCGCCAGACGCGAGGCGTCCAGACCTTCCTCCGCACCCTTCGCGGTGATCCACCGAGCGGTCGCGTACGCCTGCTCGATGGCGACCGGGTACCTGACCTCCGGCGAGCGGTCGTACTCGACGAACACCACGGCGGCGCCCGCCCCTACGGACAGCTCGCGCACCAGCCGGTCATGGGTCCCGGCGTTGCCGAGGACCCAGCCGCCGCCGTGCACGTAGAGGACGACCGGCAGCGTGCCCCGGCTGCCGGCCGGCTTGACGATCCGCACCCGCACGTCGCCCACCTCGGCGGGCACCGTGGTCCACTTCTCCTCCACGTCAGGCTTCTCCACCGGCGCTGCCTGCAGGTCGTCCAGAACCTTCCGGGCGCCCTCCGGTCCGAGTTCGTACAGGAACGGCGGGTTGGCCGTCGCATCCGCGATCTCCTGTGCCGCAGGCTCAAGAACGGGCTCGGTCATCACTGCACTCCTAGGGTCGGCAGGCTATTTCCTGCTTTGACCCTTATGACAGGGAACCTGTGGACGGTGTGACAGGGGCCGCGCGAGGCGGGTCCGAGCAGCACCGTCCGGTGCGGGTTCTGTGGCCCAGGACCATCAGCCCCCCCGCCGAGCAACAGACGCCGGCCGCGCGGCCGGCGGTGGCGCGGACCGCCTCACCGGCGGCGTCGGCCGCCCACGTCGTCCGTCAGCCGGCGACCCGCCGGTCTGCTTCGTCGGGCAACCTGTCGTCCGGCGCCATGCCGCCCGCCCATCCGTCGGCTTGTGCTCCGAGGCCGCGCCGCCTGTCCGTCCGTCGGCTTGTGGTCCGAGGCCGCGCCGCCTGTCCGTCCGTCGGCTTGTGGTCCGAGGCCGCGCCGCCCGGCTCACCCAGCAGCTTGTGGTCCGCCGCCATGCCTGCCGGCCTCGTCCGTCAGCCGGGGGTCCGTCGCCGCGCTACGCCGCCCCGCCTGGCCCGGCAGCCCGCCGCGACGCCGGTCCGTCTCGTCGGGCAGCTGGTGGTCGGCTGCTGTGCCGTCCGGCCTCGACCGGCAGCTCGTGGTCCGTCGCCGCGCTACGCCGCCCCGCCTGGCCCGGCAGCCCGCCGCGACGCCGGTCCGTCTCGTCGGGCAGCTGGTGGTCGGCTGCTGTGCCGT
>NZ_JBIUBW010000002.1:475460-746325 GCF_044548465.1 Streptomyces sp. NPDC052023
GTCCGTCTCGTCCGGCAGACGCCGCGATGCCGCCCGGCTCGCACGACAACCCGCGGCACGCCGCCGCGCGGGCCGGCCCATCGGCAGACGGTCCGCCGCCATGCCCCCCGGCGGGACCGAGGCCCGGGCAGCGCACCGGCTGTGCGATCTGCTCGTCGGCACAGCGACGGCGCAGCCGCACCGCCATCCACGGCGCGGTACGCCGGTACAGCTCCTCGAACGCCGCACGGTCACCCCTGGCCACCAGCCGGACGAGTCGCTCCTCGTCCAGCTCGCCCGGTGCCTTCCTGACTGATCTCACACCGGCTAGACGCGGGCGCCGGACCGCCGGTTTGCCTTGTGGTGTGACCCCCGTCACGCAGGTGGCGGATGCCTCGCGACGCCGCCGAGACCCCTCACTCCGCGAGGACACCCCACCGTGTGGGTGCTGGGCCCGGGGTTGCGGCGCTGCCCAGCCCGACGAGCGACAACCGGGGCTGCCGCGCCTGTCCCGCCCGGCGGGTCCGGGAGGTAGCTTTGGTGACAAGGCCCCTGAAGGAGGGCGATCCGATGCCGTGGTTCGTATGGCTTCTCGCCGCCGCGGCGTTGGGCGCTGCGGAGTTCTTCACCCTGACACTGGTCTTCGGGCTGCTGGCCGGCGCCGCGCTGGTGGCCGCCGTGGTCGCCGGTGTGGGCGTCGGACTGCTCGGCCAGCTACTGGCCCTGGCAGCGGCGGCGGCAGCGGGTCTCTTCATCGTCCGGCCGGTCGCGCTGCGGCACATGGCACAGCAGCCCCTCACACGCGAGGGCAGTGACGCGCTGATCGGCAAGCGGGCAGAGGTCGTGCAGGAGGTCACCGCCACCCGCGGCCTGGTCAAGCTGTCCGGCGAGGAGTGGTCCGCCCGCGCCTACGACGAAAGCCTCGTCATCCCGGTGGGAGCGCTCGTGGACGTCATGGAGATCGAAGGCGCCACGGCCGTCGTCTACCCCCGCGAACTCCTTCCATGAACGGCTGAACGCACAGCAACGGAGGCACTGTGGATCCAGTTGTCATCCTCACCCTTGTGGCGGCCATCGTCGTCGTCTTCCTCGTGGCCTCCACCGTGCGGATCGTCCCGCAGGCGCGCCGCTACAACATCGAGCGCTTCGGCCGGTATCACCGCACGCTGCAGCCGGGCCTGAACCTGGTTCTGCCGGTGGCGGACCGCATCAACACCAAACTCGACGTGCGCGAGCAGGTCTATTCGTCCGACCCCAGGCCGGTGATCACCGAGGACAACCTCGTGGTGAACATCGACACCGTGCTCTACTACCAGATCACCGACCCGCGGGCGGCGGCCTACGAGGTCGCCGACTACCTGCAGGCGATCGATCAGCTCACCGTGACCACGCTTCGCAACGTCATCGGCAGCATGGACCTGGAGGAGACGCTCACCTCGCGCGAGGAGATCAACTCCCGGCTCCGCGCCGTCCTCGACGACGCCACCGGCAAGTGGGGCATCCGGGTCAACCGTGTCGAGATCAAGGCCATCGATCCACCGCACACCATCAAGGAGGCGATGGAGAAGCAGATGCGGGCCGAGCGCGACAAGCGCGCGGCCATCCTGCACGCCGAAGGGGAGCGACAGGCCAAGATCCTCACCGCGGAGGGCACGAAGCAGAAGGACATCCTGGAGGCGCAGGGCACGCAACAGGCGATGATCCTGCGTGCGGACGGTGAGGCAAAGGCGGTGGAGCTCGTCTTCCAGGCCGTCCATCGCAACAACGCCGACCCGAAGATCCTGGCCTACAAGTACCTCGAGACGCTCCCGCACTTGGCCCGAAGCGACAACAACACGTTCTGGGTGATCCCGGGGGAGCTGACCGAGGCGGTGCGGACCGTCACCCGCGCGTTCGGCGACCAGTCCACGGGCGGTCCTCCCCAGGCCGCGCAAGCCGGCGCCGGCGCCGGCGACACGTCGGACGAGGGCCGTACTCCGGAACTCGACGCGGGCTGGACGGCCTCGCTCGACGCCGCCGCGGCCGCCGACGAGGCGGAGAGGCAGGCCGCCGCCGCGGTCAGCGACGCCAAGGCGGAGGCCGAGGCGGCGAAATCGCCCCAGACGCCGCGCCGGGGACAGACGTCCGGCTGAACAGCAAAGGCCCAGGTCTCGGACCTGGGCCCCCATGGGGCGGGTGACGAGCATCGACAGCGGTCGACGATGCCAGGCCGGCATGACAGGGCGTGGATCGCCGCGGAAGACCTGCTGCCCCCGCGCGGCGGAGGGCCGCTCGCCGATGAGGACGTCCGCCCCGCTGCGGTGACGTCATCCGTGGGGGTGGGGGTTCGTGCTCCTCATCACCACCCGGCCGACGGGTCCATCTCCTCGTCGTCCTCGTCGTCCTCCCCGAAGGGGTCGGCGAAGATCGCGAGGAGGCTGTCATCGACCTTGTTGCCGACTTCGTCCTCCGTGAGGAGGATCCTCCGGAGTGCGTTCAGCGGATACACGTAGCTGTCCGGGTCGCCGGGGGCCCCGACGCAGGGGTGATCGAGGGCGGAGGTCTCCGCGCCCGCGTCGAAGAACGGCTCGAGCTGTCCGCTGACGAGGTCCGGGATGTACTTCCACACCATGCCCTTGTGGCGGCAGAACACTTCTCCGAGGTACCAGATCGCGCCCTGGACGAAGGGTGTCATGCGCCGGTCGGTGATCTCCTCCATGCTGCTCGCGGTCTCCCGGATCAGCTCGTCCACGATCGCCAGGGAGGCCGGTGAGAAGTCGAGGACGCCGGCGAAGGAGGTCTGCGCGGCCCACGTGGCGTGAGCGGCCTCGCGTTCGGCGAGCCACGCGAGCAGGTCGGGGTGCCGGGTCGGGTCGTACGTCTCGTCAGCTCCGGTCATGCGGGCGACGGTAACAGTCCCAAGGGGTTTGCGTCTTTGCACATTTCACACACAACGAGCCGACAAACTCTTGTCTCTGATGGGGCGTCAGTGGCTAGGCTGGCCGGCGGACGGGCGGCGCAAAACGGGGGCCCTGCCTCGCCCGCGTCCCTCTTCTGTCCCATGGCCCCCACCCAGGGACACGGTTTTGACTACACCGATACGCATACGCATGAGACGGCGTCTGGGCTTCTGCCTTGCCGTCGTCGTCTCGGCGGGGACGATGCTCGTCGGGCTCCCCGCGAGCCCGGCCCTGGCGGCGCCGGGCGACTACGCGAAGGTGACCAGCGGCGGCCGGTGCGACAAGATGCACCTCGGCAGAACGTTCTCCCGCACTCCGGCGAACTCCGGAGCGCCGACCGGACAGCACCACTGGACGAGGTCCGGCCCGGATGAAGAGTACTACTTCAACCTGGAGTTCAAGGGCTTCGAGAACGTCCCCACCCCCACCCGCGCCGACCTCAACGGAGTCGGCAACACCGACGCCGACATCCGCAAGTGGGACAACGCCTACCGGGCGTCGAAGAGCCCCGAGGACATGAAGCGGGCCATCTGGGCTCGTTACGCCCGTTACCTCCAGGGCAAGCCGTCCCCGAAGCCTTTCGCCAAGTGGGTGCCGCAGAACCTGATCGGCGCCCAGCACTCCCGGGAGAAGGGAGGGGTCTTCGAGCGGAAGACCGTCCAGGACTACCGTCTCATCGGCCCGGACTGGCTGTGTGAGGTGACCGTCGAGATCTTCGACAAGGACGGCAACAAGATCGCCTCCCGCCGGTATGACGCCTACAACCAGCGCACCGGTGACCTCGGTGAGTTCAAGGCCGACGGCAAGCGCAAGCCGGGGCAGTTCGCGAACGACAAGATCATCCTGCGGCACAAGGACGCGCAGCACGACTTCACGAAGTCGCGGTTCACGATGTTCGCCGGGGAGAAGCCCAACGGGGCCACCACCCGCGAGTACAGAGCGGAGAACGACAAGCTCCGGGGCGAGCGCGGCACCGGCAACAACCCGATCCGGATCGCTGAGCGTCGCGCCACCGCGAAGGGGCTGTGGCCGCAGACGAAGTACACGAAGTCCTACCCGGTGTTCAATCCCAGGCCGAACACCGGCACGCAGGGACCGATCAACTCCATCGCCTACGGGTCGGGGGAGAACCCGGCGCAGGCGAAGCAGATCCAGCAGCAGCACAACCAGGCCAACACCCGTGGCGTCCTCGGCCGCGGCCCGGGTGGCGTCGACTTCTCCACCCTTGAGCTTCAGTACGTCGGCAACCCCGTCAAGGGCAAGGGACTCGACTACAGCATGAAGGCCGACTTCATGCCCGACGAGGACAACGAACCCGGCTGGGGCGGTCAGGCGAAGCTGGAACTCGCCTCCGACGCCCTGTTCACGTGGCTGGCGCTCACCCCGGACCGCATGTGGGTGAACCTGAACCCGGACCAGCCCGACACGATCATGGACAAGAACTTCGGGGAGACCGACACGGGCCGTGTCCTCCTCGAGGCAGACATGGAGATGAAGCGGGACTTCTCCCGCGCCATGAACCCCGAAGTCTCGCCCGGCAAGGAGTTCATGAACGCCGCGCCGAAGGTCGACGGGGTTCCGTGCTGGGGATCCGGCCGCAACTGGATCGTGCCCGGCCGGGCGAAGGTCCGCGAGCAGGACGGCGGCATCTACATCCTGGACGCGCCGCTGAAGGTCAACCACGCGGCGATGGACTTCGACACCCCCGTCCAGGGTGAGGACTGCTCCAGGAAGCTGACCAAGGAGGAGAAGGAGTACAGCCACCAGCTGATCGACCGCTACCTCGTCCCCCACGTCCAGAAGCAGATCAACACCGAGAAGAAGTACGCCGACCTGCGCCGCGTCTACAAGTCCCGCGTCGCGGCCGAGTGGATCCGCGTCCAGGACGCGAGGAAGGCGACCGACTTCCGGCCCATCATCAACAGCAACAACCTGAAGCGGTGGCCGCTGCGCGGCGAGAACGCCGACTGGGACAAGCGGACCGTGTGGGAGGAGATGCGCAAGTCGTTCACCGAGGGCGAATTCACCTATGAGTGGCCTCTCGCCGACGGCCGCATCTACACCTTCTTCGTCGGTGGGGTCGACTTCGCGAAGGCGCCGAAGCAGAACATCTCCGGTGCGCAGTTCCAGCTCCAGCACCGCGAGCTGCCTCGTACGACCAAGGACTCGGTGCGCGCGGAGACCTCGGCCCGCGACACCGACACCGCGTTCCTCGGCGGGAACGGGGCGGCCGACACCAGCGACGGCAAGCCGGATCCCTCGCCGACACCGACGCCGACGCCGACCGGGCCCGAGAAGCCGGACCCGACCCCGACCCCGACCCCGACGCCGACCGGCCCGGACCCGACGCCGACCGGGACCGTCCCGGGCAAGCCCGACGGCAACACCCCGGACCCTGACGGCGGCCTCGCCGACACCGGATCGGACACCCCCGTGGGGCTGATCTCCGCCCTCGCGGCGGCCGCGGTCGCGGCCGGTGCCGCACTCGTCTGGTGGCGCCGGCGCAGGTCTCGCACCGAGAGCTGACGCCCACGACAGCGCCCCACCCCCGCACGGTTGGGGGTGGGGCGCCGTCGCGTCCGGGGTCGCTCGGCGTGCGGCGGCGACCGCTGCGCGCTCCCTGCTCACGGGGGTGGCCGCCCACGCGGTCGGCAAGCTTCCGTCTCTTGCCTCCGGTGCGGTCGCGATGCTCCTCGGCCACCTCGCGCACGGTACGGGTTGGCCGATCCCCGAAGGGGGAAGCGCCCGTATCGCCGACGCACTCGCCCGCGACATCACGGCGGCCGGCGGAATCTTCCACACGGACCACGACGTGACAAGTCTCGATGAACTGCCGCGCGCCAAGGTGGTGCTGCTCGACACGAGCCCGCGGACGTTCGCGCGGATCGCCGGAGATCGGCTACCGGCCGGCTACCGGCGAGGTCTGGCCCGTTTCCGGTACGGGCCCGCCGCGGCGAAGGTCGACTTTCTCGTCTCCGAGCCGATTCCCTGGGCGAACCCGGCCGTGGGCGAGGCGGCCACCGTCCACCTGGGCGGAACCCAGGCGGAGATGTTCCGGGCCGAGACAGCGGCAACCGCCGGGATCCGCACACAAGAGCCGTTCGTGCTCCTGGTCGACCCCGCACAGGCCGACCCGAGCCGCGCCAGACCGGGGCGACGTCCCGTGTGGGCCTACGCCCACGTCCCCAACGGCGACCGGACGGACCCGACCGAGATGATCACGGCGCGCATCGAACGCTACGCACCCGGATTCACCGACACGGTGATCCATCGACGTGGCATCAGCGGCGCCGAACTCGACGCCTACAACCCGAACTACGTCGGCGGAGACATCGGGGCGGGCGCGATGACCCTCTGGCAGTCACTGATGCGTCCCGTACCTCGATTCGACCCGTACCGCACTCCGTTGACCCGTGTGTACTTGTGCTCCGCCTCAACGCCACCCGGACCGAGCGTGCACGGCATGTCGGGTTACCTCGCCGCGCTGTCCGCCCTGCGCCGCGAGTTCGGCATCCGAACCCCTCCGGGCCTCGGACCGCTGCCGATCAATCGGTGACCTGGGCCTGCTGGTCCTCCGCCTTGCCGGGGAAGACCAGACGCGCACCGCCGCCGATCACCCCGAAACAGCTCAGGATGAGGGCGAAGCGAGCGACCCTCGCGGCGCCGTCCCACTCGGTCGAAGGCCCGAGGGCCAGCCAGCCAGCGAGACCCATCGCCGCGATCACCAACACAACGCCAGTCAGCCGACGCACCCCGTGCTCCATTCCCTGTGATATCAGAACAAACCAGCCGATAACTCTACCTGCCGGTAACCGCAGTTGACATCACGCCCGTTGGCGGGCGGCCGGCAGCCCCGTCCTGCTCACCGTGTCCCGGGTTCAGAAGCGGCTGACCGTGCCCGGGACACCGGGCGGAGTCGGGAGGGGCAGTGGGTTGGGGGTGGCGCGCTCGCGGGCCGTGGGTGCGGCCTGGCAGGTCGCGTCCTCGGCCGGCAGTCTTCCGGTGGTCAGGTAGGCCGTGGCCGTCTTGTCCGCGCAGGATTTGGAGCCGTAGATGCCGTGTCCGACGCCCCCGGCGACGGTGACCATCTTCGCGCCCTTCATGACCCGTCGCAGGCCCTGGCCGCCGGCCAGCGGAGTCTGGGAGTCCCACTCGTTCTGCAGGATCAGCGCGCCGACCTTGTTGCCGACCTTGGTGGCGGGCTCGCCGCCCGTCTTCTTCCAGAACGCGCACGGCATGATGTTGGAGACGACATCGCCGTACAGCGGGTACCTGGCCTTGTCCCGGATCGCGTCGCTGCGGTACCGCTCCGGATCGCGCGGCCAGTTGCGGGTGTCGGCACATACGACGGTCCAGAAGCCGGCGGTGGCGTTGTCCGCAGGCACGGCACGGCCGAACGAGGGCGGAACGGGCGCGGGCGTCCGGGCCTCCCGGTCCCTGGACCGGGGCCTTCCCTCGGCGGCCTTCTTCAGTTCGACGACGGCCTCGGCGGCGTCGCGCACGCTGAAGAACGTGGCACGCAGGCCGGCGCGGAGGTCGTCGCCGCTCAGCTTCGCGCCGTCGAGGTCGATCGGTTTGCGGTCGGCCTGGGCGACGAGGTCGTAGAAGGTCTTGCGGACGGCCTCGGGCGTCTTGCCCAGCTTGTACGTGGAGTTCCGCTCGGCGGTCCACGCGGTCCAGCGGGTGAAGGCGGGCTCGGTGCCCTCGGCCCAGATCTGGATCATGCCACGCCAGATCCTGGCCGGGTCGACGGCGCTGTCCAGCACGAAACGGTCGGAGCGCCCCGGGAACATCTGTGTGTAGACCGCGCCGAGGTAGGTGCCGTACGAGTACCCCAGGTAGGAGATCTTCTTCTCGCCGAGCACGCCCCGGATGACGTCCATGTCCCGGGCGGTGTTGCGGGTGGTGATGTGGCGCAGCTTGTCGCCCTGCTTTGCGGCGCACTTCTCGGCGACGGTACGGGCCCACTTCACGTCCTTGGTGAACGTGCCGGCCTTGTAGGGCCGTTCCCAGTTCTGCTCGGCGTCCGTCATGCCGCAGCCGACGCCCGAGCTCTGCCCGATGCCTCGCGGGTCGAAGCCGATGAGGTCGTACTTGTTCCTCACGCTCTT
Source organism: Streptomyces sp. NPDC052023 (assembly GCF_044548465.1). Classification (NCBI taxonomy): domain Bacteria; kingdom Bacillati; phylum Actinomycetota; class Actinomycetes; order Kitasatosporales; family Streptomycetaceae; genus Streptomyces; species Streptomyces sp. NPDC052023. Next base: position 483,490 of record NZ_JBIUBW010000002.1, read on the forward strand.
CGGCAGCTCGCTCGCCATCTGCTCGGGCATGCCGACGCCCGGGCCGCCGGGTCCGCCCGGATTGAGCAGCAGCACACCGCGACGCTCGGCCCTGGTGCTCGTCCTCAGCCTCGATATCGCGAGATCGAGCTTCTTGCCGCCGGGACGGCTGTAGTCCAGGGGCACCTTGATGGTGGCGCACTGGAAGGTCACCGGCATCGATCTGTCGCAGCGGTGCCAGGCAGGCTTCTGCCGCAGATACTGGTCCAGGGGATTCGCCGCGGCGGACGCCGTCGCCGGCGCGAGCGCGGGAACGAGGGTGGCGACGACACTGGCTGCCAGGACGGTGGCTATTCGACTACTTCGCACGTGGGGGGCCTCGGGGTTGTTGCGTATGAAACGCAGCAACCCTTTCGCGTAGCGGAGTTGGGCGAATCCACCCCAGAGACAAGGCTTCTCCGACCGCGGAGGCACGGGCGGCGTGCCGGATGGTCCCCGAGTCGCACAACCAGGATCGGATCCGCGTCGTCTTCCTGAAATGACCTTCGGCAAGGCTTGGCTGCGGCCGCCGCCGGTGTGGGTTCTACGAACCGGCGCGTTTGCACGTGCCTCAGAGGTGTTGCTTTGCTGCTCTGACCAGTCGGCTGATGTCGTCCCGGGTCCGCACCCTGGCCGCGTCGAGTTCGGTTCTGGTGTCCGTCTTGGACAGCGTCGTCACGTCAGCGAGCACGTTCTCCGCTGCCTGGCTCAGCGTCTCGTCATCGGTGAGCATCTGAGCCCGGAACAGTGCTTCTTGGGCGTTGGAGCGCAGGTCGTAGGCGCGGATCCGTACCGTGTCGGGGTCCTCCGGTGGTGGCTGTTCGTGCTCGCAGAACCAGAGGTGAACCAGGCAGCGGCGGTAGTTGACCAATGCGCCGGCGTAGGCGGAGAAGGCATCGAGTCGTTCCTGCCGCAGCTTCTCCTGGCGGGTGAACCGATGGCTCCTGTCGACGGTGCGCTGCTGGAACGCCAGGGTGATCCCCGAGCCGAGCAGCGTTCCCAGGACGGCTATGCCGCTGGCGATGATGGTCTCCACATCCCAAGCTGATCACGCATCACCGTCCTCCGCGGGCCGTTACCGAACTCCGATGCCGACACGCCCTCCGACGGTGCTGGTGGGGTCATGGGCCGGGTACAGGGGCGGTCACCTGTGTTCATCGGCGGCCGGTCCCAAGGGCGGCTTCCCCCCTCGACGGGTCGTGGTCGACGCCACCGTCCACCGCTGGCGTCTGCGGGACAGGCCGACATACTTCCACGGCATGACCTGCCTTGCGTGCGGGCCTCATGGTCGATCGGGCGTAATACGTGTGCGAGCCGGCCGGCACGTCTCCTCGTGATCAGCCGGCACCCGGAATGGAATTGCCGGGCGCTTCATGCCCGGCCCGGCGGCGGTACTCGGCGTTGATGCGCTGAGCTTCCTCGAGCTGGTCCTCAAGGATGACGATGCGGCAAGCGGCCTCGATCGGAGTGCCCCTGTCGACGAGCTCGCGGGCGCGCGCCGCGATCCGGAGTTGGTAGCGGGAGTACCGGCGGTGTCCGCCCTCCGAGCGCAGTGGTGTGATCAGGCGAGCCTCACCGATGGCTCGGAGGAAGGCCGGACTGGTGCCGAGCATCTCGGCGGCCCGCCCCATCGTGTATGCGGGGTAGTCATCGTCGTCCAGACGATCACTGAGGGGGATGTCTGCTGTCATGTCACCTCGTTGTGCAACGCGTCGAGGGGCCCTGGTGCCGTACGGCACCAGGGCCCCGAAGGAAATTCAACACCATCTGTCGGCCCTCATGCTGTGCCGACCTTCTGTTTCCGCTACCAGCCCTGCAGAGGGGGGTGCGGGGATCGCGGCTGCGTGACCGGGGACCACCTTCCAATCCGGGGTCTTGCGGTACCCGGGCGAGTGCTTCTCGGACCGGGCGATCCTGATGGCGTCTGCTCCTCCGTCCTTTCTCCGAACTTGGTGAACTGGTACTTGCGGTACTGCTCGGTGGTGCTGTTGGCGGCCCCTCGTCCTGCGAGCCGCCCAGTGCGGTCCTCAGTCCCGTCACCGTCCTGCGAACACCTTGGCTTCGGGACTCCAGAACCGCACTGACCTGCGAACTTCTTGTACTGCAACCCGCCAGTTCGTGTCTGCCGGGCTTCGCTCGACCGGTGTCAACGAGAGAAAGGCTAACCGTGCCGGAGCTCAATGTCTACTCTGACAAGAACAGATTTAAGCCCTGTGGGGGAACAGACAGCATGCGACCTGCAGCAAAGGACGGCGCAGCCCTCGCGAGTCGCCGCACGCCTGTGCAATGCGGGTCAGGCCGTCAGGCGTCACTGAGTGCCGGGGCGGCGGTCCAGCCGCGGAGCACGGGCGGCGAGACAGCGGTGAGGGCCCTGCCGACACAGGTCGGCAGGGCCCTCACTGGGATCCTGATGGCGGTTTGCCGCCCGGCCTCACCCGTCCAGGGCGGCGGCGCCGAGCACCGCAGACGCGGACTGGAGGGGAGAGGGGACACCCACGGGCGTGGCGTCGGGGCAGGCATGGCAGGTGAAGCCGAGGCGGATCATGGCCCCGATGACGTCGCCGCCGGTGAAGTCGCGGCGGTCCTGTCGGGTGATGACCGGCCTACCTGCTCGACGGGGCAGCGGCGGCGGCCGACGGTCACGGACTCACCCGCGACGAGATGCCCTCACAAGGAAGGAGAACGGGCGGGCAGAAGGAGAACCGGCTGATCGGGGCACGCGATCAGCGAGGACGTCCCGTAGCCGGATCTGGTCCGTGTACGTGGAACTGCCGCGGTGGACATCGAGTTCGGCCAGGGTGATCGAGCCCGTGCACTGGTCGTCTCCGTCGCACAGGAGGAGGTACTCCACACGGGCACCGGCCATGACGGACAGGGCGACCTCGACGGTCATGTCGTCACTGACCCGGGGTCCGTCCGCCGTCATGTCGTCGACCGCGCTCATGGAGGAGAGAACCGCCTGTTGCCGCTGCGTCTGAACCGGTGTCAAAGAGGCCTCCTCGAAAGTGGGGTGAGCTTCTGATCGATGTCACTGGCCCGCCGGGTCGAAGGCGGGCCGCTGTGCCCTGCGCCGCTTCGCCTGTCCGGTGGGACGCCCTTGGGCGGAGCGGTCGCGGCGGCCTCGGGACGCGGGAGTCGCGGAGGACACGGCGCGGCGGGGACGTGGCACGGCCGGTACGGTGATGACGACGGGGACACCGGAAGGGGCCTGGGCGCCTGTGATGCGGGTCAGCTCCGCCTCACCGGACCGTACGGCGATGATCTGCGGGGTGATGCCGGCCGAAGCCATCAGCCGGTTCATGCCGCGGCGCTGGCCGGGGGTCACCAGGGTGACGACGCTGCCGGACTCTCCGGCGCGGGCGGTACGGCCGCCGCGGTGCAGGTAGTCCTTGTGGTCGGTGGGCGGATCGACGTTGACGACGAGGTCGAGGCCCGCGACGTGGATGCCGCGGGCCGCGACGTTGGTCGCCACCAGTACCGTCACGTGTCCGGTCCTGAACTGGGCGAGGGTCCGCGTCCGCTGCGGCTGGGACTTGCCACCGTGCAGGGCCGCGGCGCGGACGCCGCTGTTCAGCAGGTGCTCGGTCAGCCGGTCCACGGCGTGCTTGGTGTCCAGGAACATGATCACGCGGCCGTCTCGTGCCGCGATCTCGGTGGTCGCCCGGTGCTTGTCCGCTTCGTGCACATGGAGCACGTGGTGCTCCATCGTGGTGACCGCTCCCGCGGACGGGTCGACGGAGTGGACCACCGGGTCGGTCAGGTAGCGGCGGACGAGCAGATCGACGTTGCGGTCCAGCGTGGCGGAGAAGAGCATCCGCTGCCCTCCGGGTCGCACCTGGTCGAGCAGGGCGGTGACCTGGGGCATGAAACCCATGTCGGCCATCTGGTCTGCCTCGTCGAGGACGGTGATGTCGACGGCGTCCAGCCGGCAGTCGCCCCGGACGATGAGGTCCTTGAGCCGCCCGGGGGTCGCGACGACGACCTCCGCGCCGGCGCGGAGTGCACCGGCCTGTCTGCCGATCGACATCCCACCGACCACGGTGGCCAGCCGCAGACTCACGGAGCGGGCGTACGGGGTGAGCGCGTCGGTGACCTGCTGGGCGAGCTCGCGGGTGGGGACGAGGACCAGGCCCAGCGGCTGTCGTGGCTCGGCGCGCCGGCCCGCGGTACGAGCCAGTACCGCCAGGCCGAAGGCGAGGGTCTTGCCCGAACCGGTGCGGCCGCGGCCGAGCACGTCACGTCCGGCGAGGGAGTTGGGCAGCGTCGCCCCCTGGATGGGGAACGGTACGGTCAAGCCCTCGTGACCGAGCGCGGCCAGCAGCGGTGCCGGCAGGGCGAGGTCGGCGAACGACTCGACGGCGGGCAGCGCGGGCGTGACCGTCACCGGCAGCGCGAACTCGCCCTGGGGCGCGGTCTGCCGGTGATCGTTGCCCTTGGAACGCCGGGGAGCACCTGAGCGCTTGGCGGCGGAACCCCGGGAGCGGTCGTCGGTACGGGTCGTGCGGGCGGTGCGTGCGCGGTTCAAGCGGAACCTTTCCTCGATGTGAGCACGTAGGCGCGTAGCAAGGAATTTCCGCAGCAAGATGAACGGCGCAGAGAATCGCGAGAACGAGCCGGAGATGATGGGCGCCGAGTCGTATCGACGGGGGAATACGTCACCCTTTGGTGATGGGGTGGGCCTTCCCGTCACGCGCCCTGAAATGCAGCGAGCTGGGGCCCGCACCCCAAGGTGCGGGCCCCAGCTGCGACGTATGCGTTGCTGCCGGTGTCAGGCGGGAACGATGTTCTCGGCCGTCGGGCCCTTCTGGCCCTGCGCGATGTCGAACGACACCTTCTGGCCTTCCAGCAGCTCACGGAAGCCCTGGGCGGCGATGTTCGAGTAGTGGGCGAAGACGTCGGCGCCGCCGCCGTCCTGCTCGATGAAGCCGAAGCCCTTTTCCGCGTTGAACCACTTCACGGTGCCAGTAGCCATGTCATTTCTCCTTCGGAGACGATGTCCGGAATTCACCCTGTGCGAATTCCGCGTCGCCGTGCTGATTACCCCGTCGGAAAATGAACCTTCTGGCAACCACACCTGCAACTGAGAACGACGTTAGCACGGCGCGGTCGGCTCTGCCTGGTCAATAATTCCACTCGGGTTGACGGTCGAGGAATACTCGCCGTGCGCCGTACCTATTTCTCACTTCACGGATACAGATATTGAACCGCACGGATGCAGTGTTCCTGCCGAACGTGTCCGGCCACAGGGCCATGACCTCCGTCGATGAGCCATGCGCCGCCGCCATCGTCATGCACGGACGGGACGACGGCGAACGCGCCGAGACCTCACTGTCGCGAGGAAGGTCACATCGGCGCAGAGGAGACGACGCCGACGGCAGCGCGCGCGGTCCGTAGTCGGCGCGTTCGGCGGCCCCGGTGATGTGCGGGGGCTCGACTCGTGCGCACAGGGGCCCGCCCTGCGCGCCGGGCAGACCGAGGCGTCCGACCAGCAACCCGTCGCGTGCGGCGGCGGCGAGTACGTCGGCGGGTATGACGTCGAGCAGGAGCTGGGCCGGGCAGGTCGACGGCGTCGATGCGGATGCGCCTGGCGGCCATCATCCCTCAGGGGAGGGTCATGTTCGCCGGTTCGGTCGCATGGGGCGCGAAGGGGTGCCGGACGTGACGGGAGTACGGCACGTGAGGATCACGGACCTGTCTGCGCTTGCGTCAACCATCCACTGGACCTCGTGCGCTGTCTGGTGCACGCAGAGGGGTGCGCGCGTCTCGCATCAGTGCGAACAAAACAACCCCAGGTCGCTGACCTGGGGTTCCATCATGGAGCGGGTGACGAGAATCGAACTCGCGCTCTCAGCTTGGAAAGTTGAGGGCATCGAGGGCTGGCTCCCTGCCTGATCTGCGGCGGGGAAACGCAGGCGCGCGGAAGACAGCCGCTCGGTTCCCCGCTGCTCCCCGTGGTTCCAGGAGGACCGCCTCCGCGTCACGTTTCCATACCGACGCACCCGGCAGCTCGCGGTCAAGTTCGACACCGACGACCGTCGGCCCTTTGCCGGAAATCGCCCCACATGCGCACGCGGGCAGCGCGACCATCGCGCGAACTCCGCCGCCGTCCCGGCGCTTATGTGCCCCATATCTGTGCAGGTCAAGCGGCTGACAGGCAAGATGGCGTAACGATTTCTAGATCTCCGCCCGGAGTGACCGCATCGTTGGCGTTCTTCACCGCTTCCCACCATTTAAGATCACGCAGCCCATGGCGTATCAGGCGCCATGGCGTGATCACAGGAGTCGTGTTGAGATTCAGACAACGGGGAAGGGCGCGGGTCGCGGGCATATCGCCAAGACGCACCGCGCTCGCCGTCGCCGCCGTACTGGTCGCCGAGGCGGCGTTGGTGTCGCTGGGGAGCGGGCAGGCCTTCGCCGCCGCGGACTCCGCCACCACGCGGGCGACGGCCGCGGGCAAGCCCGCCAAGTCGGCGGCGTCTTCGGCCGATTCGACGGCCGCCGCGTTGCTGATGGCCCGGTTGCAAGGCCGCAGGATCGAAGTGTTGGCGAAACGTTCCGCCAGCTCGACGACGTACGCGCTGCCCAACGGGCGGTTGCAGACATCCACGTACGCGGCGCCGATCCGGCAGAAGGTCGACGGCGTCTGGCGCAACATCGACACCGCTCTGGCCGACGAGGGAAGCGCCCTGGAGCCGGAGGTGGCCGCCGCCGATATCGCGGTCTCCGACGGCGGGGACACCGCGCTCGCCTCGGTCACCAAGGGCGCGAAGACGTTCGGGATGGGCTGGGAGTCGAAGCTTCCGACGCCTTCGGTGAAGGACGACACCGCCTCCTACGATCTCGGTGACGGCGAGACCCTGACGGTCACCGCGCTGTCGCAGGGGTTCAGCCAGAACGTTGTCCTGGACAAGGCGCCCGAGGGTCCGCTGGAGTACCGGATACCCATGCGGCTCAAGGGACTTGAGCTGTCGGTGGCCACATCCGGTCACCTGCTGCTGAAGGACGGCGCAGGGAAGCTGGTCGCCGAAGCGCCCGCGCCGATGATGTGGGACTCCTCCAAGGACCGTAAGTCCGGCGAGTCGAAGTACCAGGCCCCCGTCGCCACGAAGGTGGAGACGGCCGTGGACGGGTCGCAGACCCTGGTCCTCACCCCGGACGCGCGCTACTTCACCGACAACAAGCTGACCTACCCGGTCACCGTCGACCCCACCAGCACGCTCGCCGCCTCCGCGGACACCTGGGTCGCCACCAACTACCCCGACTCCCAGGTCTCCTCGCAGGAGCTGAAGTCGGGTACGTACGACGCGGGGACCACCAAGGCCCGCGCCTACCTGAAGTTCGACGTGTCGGCGTTCACGGGCAAGCACATCACCGACACCAACCTCGCCCTGTACTCGTACTACTCCTCGACCTGTGCCACCACCGGCGCGGGCACGCAGGTGCGGCGGATCACCGGGGCCTGGACCACCTCGGACATCACCTGGGGCGACCAGCCCGCCACCACCACGACCGGCGCGGTCACCAGCACGGCGGCCAAGGGCTACAACGACTCCTGCCCGGCCGGCACCGTCAACTTCGACATCGACGCCATCGTGCAGGCCTGGGCCGACGGCTCCACCAACTACGGTGTCCGTATCGCGGGTGCCTCGGAGACCGACTCCACCACCTGGCGCCGCTACCGCTCCGCCAACTACGTCTCCGGCGACGGCTCCACCGAGCCGCACCTGACCGTGACGTACAACTCCTACCCGGCGGTGCCCGGTTCGACGGCGATCGCGCCCTCGCAGGTCAACGCCTACAACGGCAAGCGCTACGTCACCTCGCTCACCCCGACCCTGTCGTCGAAGGTGACCGACCCGGACGGGGCCAACGTCCAGGCGCAGTACGAGATCACCGCCGACCCGGCGTACGCGGACACCACGTACTCCCTCACGGCGTACGGCAAGACCGTGGCCTCCGGCTCCACCTCGACCCTGGCCATCCCCTCCGCCTCCGCCTTCCCCTCCGGCAGCCATCTTCGCTACCGGGCGCGGGCGTACGACGGTACGGACTTCGGGTCGTGGTCGGGCTACACGACGTTCGTGCTGAACACGGCCAAGCCGGCCGCACCGACCGTCAGCTGTGACACGTACACCCAGAACGGCTGGACCGCCAAGGCCTCCGCCGCCGTGAACTGCACCCTCGACACCTCCTCCACGGACGGTGCCGGCTACCAGTGGGGCCTGGACGACGCGTCCCTGCTGAACACGAAGCTGGACACCACCGACGGCAACGGCGGCGACGCGCAGACCATCAGCATCAACCCGGCGGGCGGCTGGCACACGCTGTACGCGCGCACCATCGACTCCGGCGGCAACCTCTCGACCGCCAGCACCGCCTACAGCTTCGGCGTCGGCGCCGACGGCGCGGCGATCCTCTCCCCGCAGGACGGCGACACCACCGCCCGCCGGGTCACCCTGGCGGCCAAGGGCCTCACCACCTACACCGGCGTGACCTGGCAGTACCGGCGCGGCGAGACCGACACCTGGCACACCGTGCCCGTCGGTGCCGTGACCGCCTCCGGCTCCGCCGTCTCCGCCTGGCCCGTCGCCGTCAGCGGCGGCACCGCGACCAAGCTGGTGTGGAACACCGTCTCCACCCTCGCCGAGGACGGCGTGATCCAGCTGCGGGCCGCGTTCACCAACGGCACCACCACCGGCTACTCGCAGACCGCCGAGGTCACCCTCGACCGGGACGCGGGCGCCGCCCTCACCAATCAGATCGGCCCGGGCCAGGTCAACGAACTCACCGGTGACTTCACCCTGTCGGCCACCGACGCCTCCGCGTTCGCCGCGAGCGTGGACCGTACGTTCTCCTCGCGTACCAACAGCACCGACACCGAGGGTCAGGCGCAGATCTTCGGCCCTGGCTGGACGTCGGCCGTCTCCGCCGAGTCGAGCGACTACACGCAGATCCGCGAGACCTCCGGCTCCTCTGTCGAGGTACTGGCCGGTGACGGCAGCGCGATCGCGTTCACCGAGACGAGCAGCGGCGGCTGGCAGCCGGAGATCGGTGCCGAGTCCCTGACGCTGACCTACTCGACCACCACGAACATGTTCACGCTGACCGACACCGACGCCAACACGGTCGTGTTCGCGAAGGCGGACCCGGCCGCGACGACGTGGACGGTGTTCTCGTCGGCCTCGGCGGTCGACGACTCGACGGTCACGGTCTTCTCGACGACGGTGGACGTGGGCGGCAAGAAGCTGGCCCGTCCGAGGTACGTGGTCTCGCCGACGAGCGCGGCGACTGCGACGACCTGCCAGACGACGCCGTCCACGAAGGGCTGCCGGGTACTGGAGTACGTCTACGCGCCGGCCACCACGGCCACTTCCAGCACCTTGGGCGACTATCTGAACCAGGTCTCGGCCGTCAAGCTGTGGGCCACCACCCCCGGTGCCTCCGCCTCGACCTCCGAGACGCTCGCCTCGTACGCCTACAACGCCTCCGGCCAGCTGCGCCAGGTGTGGGACCCGCGCATCAGCCCCTCGCTGAAGACGGAGTACACCTACGGCACCGACGGCCGCGTAGCCACGTACACCAAGCCGGGCGAGCTGCCCTGGACCTTCACCTACGGCACGGCCGGCTCGGCCCTGACCTCGGGGGCCGGCATGCTCCTCAAGGTTTCGCGTGCCGCGCTCGCCGCGGGCTCCGCGAGCACCACGTCCGGCACGGCGGCCACCACCGTCGTCTACGACGTCCCGGTCTCCGGCACCGCCGCCCCGTACCAGATGGACACCGCGACGGTCGCCACCTGGGGACAGGACGAGGCGCCCACCGACGCCACCGCGTTCTTCCCCGCCGACAGCGTTCCGGCCTCCAGCACCGGCGGCGACCTGACAGCCGGCGCCTATGCCCGGGCCACGATCAGCTACATCAACGCGAACGGAGCGGAGACCAACACCGTGAGCCCGGGTGGTGCGATCACCACCACCGAGTACGACCTGCTCGGGAACCAGTCCTCCGACCTGACCGCCGGCAACCGGGAACTCGCCCTGGGCACCTCCGCCAACGCGGCGACAGAACTGGCCGCCCTGGGCCTGACCGATCTGTCCACCGCCGAGCGCGCCCAGCAGCTGGCCACCGTGCTGGAGTACTCCGCCGACGGCACCCGTGTGACGGACGAGTACGGTCCGCTGCACCAGATCACCCTGGCCGCGGAACTCACCGGCACCACCCCCGAGTCCACCCTGGCCGCCGGCACGGTGATCCCGGCCCGTGCCCACACCTCCTACGCCTACGACGAGGGAGCCCCGGCGGACGCGGCGGTCTCCGACCTGGTCACCTCCGCCACCACGGGCGCGGCCATAGCCGGCTACGCCACCGACGCGGAGGCCAAGACCACGACCACCACCTACGACTGGTCCACGGGCTCCGCACTGGCCACCACCGGCGGCGGCGAGTCCGCGGGCCAGGTGACCAGCTACGACAGCGCGGGCCGTGTGGCCACCACCCGCACCCCGAAATCGTCCGGCTCGGACGCGGGCACGCTGGTGTACACCTATTACGACGCGCACGCCATCGGCGCCTGCGCCTCGACCGAGTGGGACGGCCTGCTCTGCAGGACCGCCCCGGCCGCGGTCATCTCGGGTGGCGGGACCAACCCCGCCGAGGCTGTCACCACCGTCTACACCTACGGTCGGTGGGGCCAGGTCGTCACCAAGGCCGAGACCGCCAACGGCGTGACCCGTACGACCACCACCGCCTCCGACGCGGCGGGCCGTCCGACCGGCACGACCGTCACCGGCGGCACCGGAACAGGCACCCCGGCCACCACCATCACCTACGACGGGGCCACCGGCCAGGTCGCCAGCACCACCGCCAACGGCAGGACGTCCACCTCGACGTACGACGCCCTGGGCCGGACACTCACCTACAGCGACGGGTCCGGCAGCACCAGCGCCTTCACCTACGACATCCTCGACCGCCCGGTGACGGCGTCCGACTCGGTGCCGTCCACCACCACCTACACCTACGACGCCACCACCGGCCAGGCCCGGTCCATCACCGACTCGGTCGCCGGGACGTTCACGGCCGGTGCCCACGACGCGGACGGCGCTCTCACCCGTGAGACCCTCCCCGGTGGCTACACCCTGGCCACGACCTACGACACGACGGGCAACCAGACGTCGGTGACCTACGCGGACTCCTCAGGCACCACCGTGCTCTCCGACTCCGCGACCTACACCATCCACGGGAAGCAGGCCGGTCACACCCAGACCGACGGCGGAACCCTGTCCACCGCCTACGGCTACGACGCCTCCGGGCGCCTGGCCCTGGCCACCGACGACGGCACGACGAGGACCTCGCGCGCCTACGCCTTCGACACGGATGACAACCGCACCTCGCTGACCACCACGGTCACGGCCGCGGGCTCCGCCCCCACCACCTCCAGCACGGCGTACGCGTACGACACCGCGGGTCGCCTCATCGCCGGGGGCTACACCTACGACGCCTTCGGGCGCACCACCCAGGTGGCGGGCAAGACCCTGGCCTACTACACCAACGACCTGGTGGCCAGTGAGACCATGGGCTCCACCCGTACCACCTGGGGCCTGGACGGTTCCGGCCGCCTGGCGTCCTCGGCCACCGCGACCACCAGCGACAGCGGCGCGACCTGGTCGACCACGAGCACCACGGTGAACCACTACAACTGTGGCTGCGACACTCCGTCCTGGACGGTCACCACCGCGGGTTCCGCCTCCACTGTCAGCCGGAATGTCCCCGACCTCTCCGGCGGCCTGGCCGCCACCACCGGTGCCACCGACGGCGTGGTCCTCCAACTGGCCAACCTGCACGGTGACATCTCCGTCCGGCTGGACCTCGCGACCTCCGCCGCCACGGTCCAGCGCTACGACGAGTACGGCAACCCGCTGGACGCCACGGCCGCCGCGGCGAAGTACGGGTCCCTGGGCGCCTACCAGAAAGCCACCGACGGCCTGGCCGGATACACCCTCATGGGCGTCCGCGTCTACGATCCGACCACCGGCCGCTTCCTCCAGAACGACCCGGTCTACGGCGGCAACACCAGCGCCTACATCTACCCCGCCGACCCGATCGGTCAGTCGGACACCAGCGGTGAGCTGAACTACCGCAATCAGACGAAGAAGACGAAGAACTACACCATCGGCATCAGCAGGAACTGCACCGGGAAGTCCAAGTGCAGCCTGACCTGGTACGTGAAGCTGAAGAGCATCTGGAAGAAGTACGGCGCTCTGAAGTTCGTGTACAGCATCGTCCTTCCGCTGTACTACGCCAAGAAGAATCAGAACTACGGCCACCTGGAGCCGGGCACCTACGTCTTCCACGGCTCCTGGGGTGTCCCGAACGGGAGAGGCAGACCGGAGTCGGACCGGGGGAAGTACCGGGCCATGGGCATGACCTTCTGGTTCGACTGGACGGACAACGTCGAGTTCAGCGGGAAGTTCACCGTCATGAACATCTGCGTCAGGAACCCGACCCTGAACGTCTACGGCCTCTTCACCTGAGACCCTTCGGGTTGATCACCGCCGGGGGAGAAGTGGGCAGCCACTTCTCCCCCGGCTTTCCTTGCCATCGGAAGGCAACGATGATGTCGAATTTCTCGGACTGGCAGGACCGGATGCTGCGAGCGGTCTGGCGGCACGGGGAGCAGCTCCCCGAGGAGGTACTGACGTGGATGGCCGAGCTGTACGGCGAGCGTGGAGAAATTCCGGAATCGGAGTTCTGTGAATCCTGGACCGCGCGAACCTTCTCCATGGCGAGATCGGCCTTCGAGACGGTCACCAGGTCGGCGGAGCAGGACACCGGGAAAGCGGCCACCGGCGACGACTTCTGTTACATCGACTACGTGCGCGACCCGGACCTGGGACCGGTCGGCGTGGTCCACATCAAGTCGGCGGAGGTCTCCACACCCGATTCGGCAGAGGTTCTGGGTGCTGTGGCGGAAGGAGTGCAGGAATTCGTCATGAGCCACCATCGCGTGACCTGGCCCGTCTGCGGCGAGCACGACCGCGGTCTGCATGTGGGTTACGTCCATGAGACCGCGGTCTGGAAATGCGCGGGCGGGACCACGGATGGTCACGTGGTGAGAGCGATTCACCCCGCCGTTCAGCCGTAGATCACTGCGGTGCCTTTCGCTGGGTCAGCCACCATTTCACCATGATTTCTCGCTGTCCTCCGCATGATCCGGTGCGGTCGTGGTGCGCCCGGCCATGACCGGAGGTCATCCCTGACCGGCCGCAGGATGTTGGCGCATGTGAGTTCTGGCCAGGCCGCCTGGGGTCCCTTTGGTACCCCAGTCAGGACAGGGTGCATACAGGTCGCAGAATGGGTCGTGAAAGCCGTTGTCGTGCATTGGCAGGCGTTTGCCACGTGTGCGACTGCCGGATGGTCAGAGGCTCTCCGGCGCCGACCGACAGCAGGAAGCTGCGGCTGTTCCAGATGACCAGGCTGATGATCCCGACGATCACTGTTCTGGCACGAATCTGGCACACGGCGAGTGATCGCAGCGGACAGCAAAACGGCCCAGGTCTTCGACCTGGGCCTTCTTCATGGAGCGGGTGACGAGAATCGAACTCGCGCTCTCAGCTTGGGAAGCTGATGTTCTACCATTAAACTACACCCGCGTAAGACGCCGACCGAGGTCGGTGTCGGAATGCTCGCTTACTGTACCTCATCGCAGGCCCCCGGTGCTGATGCCGTGGGGCCTGCGGTTGTTCGGAGGGTGGGATGTGGGTGCGGGGCGCGGGAGTTGGGGCGTACGGTGGAGGTGCGGGAGAGGGGCTGGGCGGGGTCGGAGTGCCGCCTGGAGGGGCGTCCCATTCATCCCGTAATGTGGCCTTCCTCGTCAGGGCGTCAGCCAGACGCGGTTCTTTGGGGAAGGGACTTCAGGACTTGATGGAGCGCACCGTCGTCCGTTGTGCCGATGGGCACGTGTTCAGCACCGCTTCGTTCCCGATGCAGCAGGCCGATCGCCTCGGTCCTGGTCGGCTCCTGCGCTGTCCGCGATGTGCGCGGTTGCGCAGTGTCGTGCCGGTGAGTCTGCAGAAGCGCTAGGGGACGAGAGGCAGAGGTACAGGTCTCGACGTGGGCGCGTGGGGTCGTCGCGATTGTGGCGGCCCCGCGCGCCTTGCGTATCCTCGGGGCGTGCTTCTCTCAGACAAGGACATCCGGGCCGAGATCGACGCCGGGCGGGTGCGGATCGATCCCTACGACGAATCCATGGTGCAGCCGTCGAGCATCGACGTGCGGCTGGATCGGTACTTCCGGGTGTTCGAGAACCACCGGTACCCGCACATCGACCCCTCCATCGAGCAGGCCGACCTGACGCGGCTGGTCGAGCCCGAGGGCGACGAACCGTTCATCCTGCACCCCGGCGAGTTCGTGCTCGCCTCGACGTACGAGGTCATCACGCTCCCGGACGACCTCGCCTCCCGCCTGGAGGGCAAGAGCTCCCTCGGACGTCTCGGGCTCGTCACCCACTCCACCGCCGGGTTCATCGACCCCGGGTTCTCGGGGCACGTGACGCTGGAGCTGTCCAACCTCGCGACGCTCCCCATCAAGCTGTGGCCCGGCATGAAGATCGGCCAGCTGTGCATGTTCCGGCTCAGCTCGCCCGCGGAGTTCCCGTACGGCAGTGAGCGGTACGGGTCGCGGTACCAGGGACAGCGCGGGCCCACCGCCTCCCGGTCCTTCCTCAATTTCCACCGGACCCAGGTCTGAGCTTCCCGACTGACGTGAGTGACATCAGTGACATGAGTGACGTACGAGAGAACCTCACCTACGAGCAGTTCGGCGTCGCCGTCCGCGAGCTGGCGCAGGCCGTCGCCGACGACGGCTACGAGCCCGACATAGTGCTCAGCATCGCCCGGGGCGGGGTGTTCGTGGCCGGCGGCCTCGCCTACGCCCTCGACTGCAAGAACATCCACCTGGTGAACGTGGAGTTCTACACGGGCGTGGGGACCACCCTGGAGATGCCCGTCATGCTGGCGCCCGTCCCCAACGTCGTCGACTTCTCCGACAAGAAGGTCCTGATCGCCGACGACGTCGCCGACACCGGCAAGACGCTCAAGCTGGTGCGTGACTTCTGCCTCGACGCGGTCGCCGAGGTGCGCTCCGCCGTCATCTACGAGAAGCCCCGCTCCCTCGTGCAGTGCGAGTACGTCTGGAAGCGCACCGACGAGTGGATCAACTTCCCGTGGTCCGTTCAAGCCCCCGTCGTGAAGCGCTCCGGGCAGGTCCTCGACGCCTGAGCGGGCACGGCAGCACCCCGTCACGAAAAGGGGCCCCGGCGATCACGCCGGGGCCCCTTTTCGTGGACGTGGGGGATAACGCGCGCTACACCGTGCCCAGCTTCACGATCGACAGCAGGGCGATCAGCTGGATCGCCGACGCGCCGAGCGCCTTCGGCCAGGGCAGGTCGTGCGACTTGGAGACCATCAGCGTCAGGAGGGCGCCGCCCGCGACCCAGGTGGCCCAGCCGAGGATCTGGACGAAGGGGGCGTCGCCGCCCAGGAACGTCGCGACGAGCAGCCGGGGCGCGTCCGAGATGGACATGATCAGCATGGAGAGGCCGACCGTCGGCTGCCACGCGCCGTCGCCGCCGAGCTGGCGGGCGAGGGTGTGGGTGACCACGCCCAGGATGAACGCGCTGAGCACCATCGCGACGGCCGTGGTCAGGACGATCGGGATGGCGTTGGAGAGGGTGGCGTTGATCGCGTCCTCGCGGGCGCCGTCGAAGCCGAAGACCGCGAGCAGGCCGTACAGGAAGGTCACGACGAGGGCCGGGCCCCACATCGTGTAGTCGCGCATCCGCAGGAACGTCTGGCCGGGGGCCAGGACGATGCCCCTCAGCAGTTCCTTCCAGTGCAGGCGCGGGCCGGCCGGGGCGGCCGGAGCCGCGCCGGCGCGATAGGTGCCGCCCTGGCTGTACGGGTCCTCGCCGACCGCGAAGGCCTGTGTGTGGCCCGGGTTGTTCGCGGCGTACGGGTCCGGCCCGCCCTGGTGGTACACGCCGTCGTCGCCGAAGTACTCCGGCTCGCCGCCGCCCGGACCGCCGTAACCGCCGTGCGTCTGCGGCCAGGGGGCGTTCCCGTAGCTCTGCTGCCCGGGGTGCGGGTGCGGCTGCGGGGCCTGGGGGTAGCCGTACGACGGCCCCGGCGCCTGCTGTCCGTGCGGGGGGTGTTGCGGTCGCGTGTGCGGGGCGCGGTCGTTCCGGCCGCGTCCGATCCTGAATCCAGCCACGTCAACGAACGTACCTGGTCTCGGAGAGCGGCGGGCCGGGCCCCGGGTACCGGGCCCGGCTTTGCTGCCGAGCTGTGACATCCCTTACGGATGTCACGTGGAGATCCCTTACGGGCCTTTCCCCATGTCCCTCAGGGACACCCTGATGTGTGCGTCACTGGGAGATGACCCAGCCGAGCGCGGCGCTGCCCTTCAAACCGGCGGTGGCGGCGGTGAAGGACTTGGCGCCCGTGGCGGTGAGGCCGGTGGTGGCGCCGCGCAGGACGGTGACGCCGCCGGCCTCGTTCTCGTAGGCGGTGCCGACGACCAGGTCGGCCTTGCCGTCCTTGTCGAGGTCGGTCAGGCGGACCGCCTGGCCGAAGAAGTCGCCGGTCTCGTTGCTGCCGTGCACGCCCGTGGTGTTCTGGGTGCAGAGCTTGGCGCCCGCGCCCTTCAGCCCCGAGGCCGAGCCGAAGAGGATCATCACGGAACCCGCGTCCTTCGCCGGGCCGTTGTCCTCGCCCGGTGTGCCCACGGCGACGTCGGCGTACTTGTCGCCGTTGACGTCGCCCACGGCGACCGCCGTGCCGAAGCCGTCGGAGGCCTCGCCCACGTCGGGCACACCGGCCGTGTCCTGGTTGATGACGGTCGGAGTCTGCGCTGGGTCGGGGCCGTTGCTGCCGCCGTACCAGACGGTGATCTGGCCGCCCTTGTGGCCGCCGGGCCTGGTCCTCGCCGGGTCGGTGTAGTCGCCGAGGACGACGTCGCCGTATCCGTCGCCGTTGATGTCGCCGATCGCGCCCACGTCGCCGTCCGCCTTCTCCAGCTTGACCTGGGCGTAGTCGGACTCGGGGTGCTCGGCGTGGCCCGTGGGGTCGTGGTGGAAGTAGCGGATGTCGCCGCGCAGGTCGGCGTCCGTGGCGAACGGGTAGATGCGCTCCGCCGCCCGGTCGCCCGTCAGGTCGCCGGCGAACACCTCGTACGTCGAACCGAGTTCGCCGATCCACTGGTGGCTCAGCGGGGCGCCGGTGCGGGTGAAGGGGCCGCGGTAGAGGTGGGTGTGGCTCTGGCCGGTGACCGTCACGTCCGTCCTGCCGTCGCCGTCGAAGTCGCCGGTGGCGACGCCGGAGGAGTAGCCGCCCCACTCGGTGAGCCGGTCGGCCGGCGGCTGCGGCAGCGCCGAGGCGCCGGTCAGGCCCTTCGTGCCGCCCCAGACGACGAGGACGGAGCCGATGCCCTTGCGGGTGCCGATGCCCTCGTACTGGGAGCCGACCACGAGGTCGGCGTACTTGTCGCCGTTGAGGTCGCCGGCGGCGAGGCTGTAGCCGAAGCGGTCGGAGGACTCCGCGGTTCCCGGGACGCCGGCGGAGTTCTGCGTGATGACGGTCTTCCTGGCGGTCGAGATGCCGGAGGAGGAGCCGTACATCACGACCACCGCGCCGGCACCGCTCGCGGAGCCGACATCGGCGTTCCACGCGCCGAACGCGACGTCCCGGTAGCCGTCGCCGTTGAAGTCGCTCGCCAGTCCCGACGGCGCGGCGGTGGCGGTGCCGGGGAGGGCGGTGAGCAGGCCGGTGGTGAGCGTGGCGGCCAGCAGGAGGGTGCGCGTGCGCAAGGCGGGCTCCAGGGAATTCAGCGGTGACAGCTCTCAGGAGACCGCTGGCGGGGCGGGAGGGTTGTACGTGAGTTCGGTGGGGCCCGGGGGAGGAAGGGGCGGTGGTGCGGACCGGGCTCCGGTACGGCGTTCAGCACGCCCAGCGGGCAGGATGGAGCCATGAGCGTAGTCAAGATCAATGTACTGACCGTCCCTGCCGAGCAGCGGGAAGTCCTGGAGAAGCGGTTCGCGTCCCGCGCGCACGCCGTGGAGGGGTCCGACGGCTTCGAGTGGTTCGAGTTGCTGCGTCCCGTCGAGGGCACGGACAACTACCTCGTCTACACCCGGTGGCGGGACGAGGAGTCGTTCCAGGCCTGGATGGAGGGACCGATGAAGACGGCCCACCAGCAGGGTGGCGGGGCCGGGGAAGGCGGAGAGCGGCCCCGGCCCGCTGCCTCCGGGTCGACGCTCTGGTCGTTCGACGTGGTGCAGCAGGCGGGGCCGAAGGAGGCGTAAGGGCGTTCGGGTATGGCGACGGTCCGGGCCCGTGCGGGGCAGGGGCCGTCGCCGTCGCGGCACCGTCGGGCCGGTCGTCACGCGGGCCGCGACGGCGGTCCGGTGGACGGGTATGGCGCTCCGGCGTCGCGGCTCAGCAGTTCCCCCATGCCTCGGCCAGGGCCGCGGGGATCTGGGGGATGTCGCCGCAGCCCTGTGCCCCAGGGGGGAAGCTGTCGCCGGCGACGTAGGTCCAGCTGCCTCCGGTGGTGGTGCGGAAGTACTTGGTCACGCTGCCCTCGTCCTGCAGGGCCACGAGTTCGTCGAGCGTGGCTCCGGGGGTGGCCTGGAAGCGGGTCGCGGCGTAGCGGACGTCGCCGCACCGGCCGTGGAAGAACTGCTGCGGGACCGGCTGGATGTGGCTGAAGCGGGGGAAGCTGCGCCGGTAGGCGTCGGTGACGGCGGCCTTCACGTCGGCGCCCGCGGGGAGGTTGTGGCAGCCCGGGGTGCCGGCGGAGGTTCTCGCGGGGGTCGGGGAGGCGGCCTTCGCGGGGGCGGTGGAGCGTGACGGGGTGGGGGTGGGGGTGGCCGCCGGGCTCGGGGGCGTGCTGGTGGTGGAGGTCCCCGGCGAGGGGGTGGTGGGGGTGGCGGACGGGGTGTCCGCCACCGGGGTGGCATGCAGGGAAGGCGATGCCGGGGAGGAGCCGGTCGCGACGGACCGGGAACCCGGCGCGTCCTGGCACCCCGTCAGCACCAGGATCCCGCCCATGACAGCGATGACCGACGCACCTCTGAGACCCCGCATTGCGCATCCTCTCCTCGACCGGCGAGCCATGGGCGCCGGGTGATCGGCCGGCGGCTCGTTCCTAGACACGCCGTACGGGGCCGGGGTTGCGCGGAGAGGCGCGCGGGATGGTCTCGGTTCCGTATACGTCTGTATACGCGCCGCTCCGGGTGCGGCGGACGGTGACGGTAAGGACCCCGGAGCCGGTGAGCCGGTGGGCGGCGTTCTCGGCGTAGATCTTGACGTACGCGGGGGCGGTACCGGGCACCTTCTCGAACGAGGAGGAGTTCCCGAGGATGACCTGGGGAGTCCCGGGGTGCCCGCCCGGCGTCCGGGGTGGGGTCCAACGAGTGAATCCGGCCCCTCGGTGAGTGGTCGCCGGGGAGACAGCGGGAAGGGCCATGGGGCACACCGACAGCGGACCAGCGCCGGGCAGGAGCACCCCATGCCGAAGTTCCTCATCCAGGCCACCTACACCACCGAGGGCACGAAGGGGCTGCTCAGGGAGGGTGCGAGCGGGCGTCGTGCCGCCGTGGAGCAGGTCGTCGGCGGTCTCGGCGGGACGGTCGAGGCCATGTACTTCACCTTCGGGGAGGACGACATCATGATCATCATCGACTTCCCGGATCCCGTCTCCATGGCCGCCGTCAGCCTCACCGTCAAGGCCAGCGGCGCCCTGCGCACCCGGGCGACGCCTCTCCTCACCATCGACGAGATCGACGAGGCCACCCGTCGGCAGGTCTCCTTCCGCGCGCCCGGCGAGTGACCCGGGCACGCCCGCGCCGTTCCCTTCAGGCGGCAGCCGAGGTCGCCCGCGCCGCCGTCTCCCGTGCGGCGCGGCGGCGGGCCGGCATTCCGAGGGTCGGGTTGGCGACGCCCCAGGCCGCGCCCTTGCAGACCAGTTCCTTGTAGACGGCGGCGAGCCGGCCGGTCAGTGCCGCGTCGACCGCGCGGTCGTCGGCGGTGACGTACTGGATCAGGCCCTCCCTGCGGCCCAGCGAGATGCACTGGTTGACGTAGCGCAGCGGCGTTTTCGGGAGCCTGCCTCCGGTCAGGCGGGCCGCGATGGCGTCGGCGGCCTGCCACGCGGTGGGGATGCCCGAGGCGCACGACATCCGCAGCGGCTTGCCGCCGGGGCCGTTCACCATGGCCGCGTCGCCGATGACGTAGACGTCGGGGTGGGAGACCGAGCGCATGGTGCCGTCGACCACGAGCCGGCCCGTGCCGCCGGCCTGCAGGGGGGTCGCCCTCGCGATCGGGTGGACGGCGAAGCCGGTGGTCCACACGGTGACCGCGGCCGGTACGGATGTGCCGTCGGCGGTGACGACGTGGTCGGCCTCGACGCCGGTGACCGCGGCGTGCTCGTGCACGGTGACTCCGAGCCGGCCGAAGACCTTCCGCAGATGACGGCGGCCCTTGGGCGAGAGCCAGTCGCCGAGGCCGCCGCTCGCCATGAGGGCGACGTCGAGGTCCGGACGGGCCTCGGCGAACTCGGTCGCGGCCTCCAGGCCGGTGAGACCGCCGCCCACCACGACGACGGGCTGTCCGGCGTCGAGCCGGGCCAGGCGCTCGCGCAGCCGCAGCGCTCCGGGGCGCCCGGCGATCTCGTGGGCGTGCTCGGCGGCGCCGGGGACGCCCTGGCCGTTCCAGCCGCTGCCGAGGGCGTAGACCAGGGTGTCGTACTCGAGCTCCTCGGCGCCGTCCGTGGCGCGGACGGCCACGGCCTTGCGGTCGACGTCGACGCCGGTGACCTCCGCGATCTTCAGTACGACGCCGGTGCCCGCGAACATCTCGTCGAAGGGCCGGGGCCGCAGCTGCCGGCCTGCGGCGAGCTCGTGCATCCGGACGCGCTCGACGAAGTCGGGCTCGGCGTTGACGAGGGTGATGACGGCGTCCTCGCGGCGCAGCCGCCTGGCCAGGCGGCCGGCGGCGACGGCTCCGGCGTATCCGGCTCCGAGGACGGTGATGCGGTGCTGCATCTGCATGCTCCTGTCTTGAGCGGGTTCGCCCCTTGAACCGGGCGGCCCGCCGTTTCCTGACAGCGAGGTGGTGTGAAGCAGCTCACATCGGTGACGGGTGCGTTCAGAAGGCGTGGAACAGCGGTTCGCCGTGGTCCTCGGCCGCCCACCGCCGGGTCGCGCGGGCGAGCTTGCCGGGGTTGACCTGGTTGCGGAACGCGGAGATGCCGTCGGCGGTGATCTCCAGGCACATGACGCCGACGACCCGGCCGTCGACCACCGCCACGATCGCGGGGCCGCCGTTGGCGCTGGTGACATGGACCTCGGGCGAGCCGCCGACCATGTCGCGCTTGGCCTTGGCCGGTGTGAACAGCCCCCGCATGAACTTCGCGACCGCGAGAGCGCCCTCGAACCCCTTGGCGCGGGCCGGGACCTTCCCGCCGCCGTCGCCGACCGCGACGGCGTCCTGGGTGAGGAGTCGTACGAGCGGCTCGGTCTCGCCGCTGGTGGCGGCCGCGAGGAACTTGTCGACGACGCGCCGGGCGGCGGCCATGTCGATCTCCGCGCGGGCCTTGCCGTCCGCGACGTGCTTCTTGGCGCGGTGGAAGATCTGCTGGCTGGAGGCCTCGGTGATGTCCAGGATCTCGGCGATCTCCCGGTGCGGGTAGTCGAACGCCGCCCGCAGCACGTACACCGCCCGCTCGCCGGGTGAGAGGCGCTCCAGCAGGGCGAGGACGGCGTACGAGACCGATTCGCGCTGCTCGGCCGTGTCGGCCGGGCCGAGCATCGGGTCCCCGGCGAGCAGCGGTTCGGGCAGCCACTGGCCCACGTAGGTCTCGCGCCGTGCGCGGGCCGAGGTGAGCTGGTTGAGGCACAGGTTGGTGAGCGCCTTCGTCAGCCATGCCTCGGGAACCCTGATGTGGCCGGTGCCGGCGGCCTGCCAGCGCAGGAAGGTCTCCTGCACGGCGTCCTCCGCCTCGCTCGCGGAGCCGAGCAGACGGTAGGCGAGGGCCTCCAGCCGGGGCCTGAACGCCTCGAACCGGTCCACGTCGTTCACGGTCAGGGCCATGGGCGGGATCCTAGCGAGGACGGTGTCCGCCGTCGGCGCGCGGTGAGTCCCCTGTCGTGCCGGGGGCGGCCGCCCACGCAAACGCCCCCCGGGTGTCGCCGATGGCCGGAGGCGCCACTCGTGCAGCACGCCGGCGCCCCCCGTCCGCCAGGGACAGGGGGCGCCGGCGACAGGCCCGTCAGGGAGCGCTACTTCACCGGTTCGGGTTCCGATTCCGGCTCCGCGTCCGCCGTGCCCTCCGGGGTGGCCGGGGTCTTGACGGAGTCGAGGAGGAGCTGGGCGACGTCGACGACCTGGATGGACTCCTTGGCCGTGCCGTCGTTCTTCTTGCCGTTCACGGAGTCCGTGAGCATGACCAGGCAGAACGGGCAGGCCGTCGAGACGATGTCGGGGTTGACCGAGAGAGCCTCGTCGACGCGCTCGTTGTTGATGCGCTTGCCGATGCGCTCCTCCATCCACATCCGGGCGCCGCCGGCGCCGCAGCAGAAGCCGCGTTCCTTGTGGCGGTGCATCTCCTCGTTGCGGATGCCGGGCACGGCGGCGATGATCTCGCGCGGCGGCGTGTAGATCTTGTTGTGCCGGCCCAGGTAGCAGGGGTCGTGGTAGGTGATGATGCCCTCGACCGCGGTGACGGGGGTCAGCTTGCCCTCGTCGACCAGGTGCTGCAGCAGCTGGGTGTGGTGGATGACCTCGTAGTCGCCGCCGATCTGCGGGTACTCGTTGGCGATCGTGTTCAGGCAGTGCGGGCAGGTCGCGACGATCTTCTTGGCCGACCTCGGCTTGCGGGACTCCTCAGTCACCTTGCCGTCGTCGTCCAGCTCCTCGCCGAACGCCGTGTTCAGCGCCATGACGTTCTCCATGCCGAGCTCCTGGAAGAGGGGCTCGTTGCCCAGGCGGCGGGCGGAGTCACCGGTGCACTTCTCGTCGCCGCCCATGATCGCGAACTTGACGCCCGCGATGTGCAGCAGCTCGGCGAAGGCCTTGGTGGTCTTCTTCGCGCGGTCCTCCAGGGCGCCGGCGCAGCCGACCCAGTACAGGTACTCGACCTCGGTGAGGTCCTCGATGTCCTTGCCGACGACCGGGACCTCGAAGTCGACCTCCTTGAGCCATTCCAGGCGCTGCTTCTTCGCCAGGCCCCAGGGGTTGCCCTTCTTCTCCAGGTTCTTCAGCATCGTGCCCGCCTCGGACGGGAACGCCGACTCGATCATCACCTGGTAGCGGCGCATGTCGACGATGTGGTCGACGTGCTCGATGTCCACCGGGCACTGCTCGACGCAGGCGCCGCAGGTGGTGCAGGACCACAGGACGTCCGGGTCGATGACGCCGTTCTCCTCGGCGGTGCCGATCAGCGGGCGCTCGGCCTCCGCCAGGGCGGCGGCGGGGACGCCGGCCAGCTGCTCCTCGGAGGCCTTCTCCTCGCCCTCCATGGTCTTGCCGCCACCGGCCAGCAGGTAGGGCGCCTTGGCGTGCGCGTGGTCGCGCAGCGACATGATCAGCAGCTTCGGCGAGAGCGGCTTGCCGGTGTTCCAGGCGGGGCACTGCGACTGGCAGCGGCCGCACTCGGTGCAGGTGGAGAAGTCCAGCAGGCCCTTCCACGAGAACTGCTCGACCTGGGAGACGCCGAAGACGTCGTCGTCACCCGGGTCGGCGAAGTCGATCGGCTTGCCGCCCGAGGTCATGGGCTGGAGGGCGCCGAGGGCCGTCCCGCCGTCGGCGTTGCGCTTGAACCAGATGTTCGGGAACGCCAGGAAGCGGTGCCAGGCCACACCCATGTTGGTGTTCAGCGAGACCACGATCATCCAGACGAACGAGGTCCCGATCTTGATCATGGCGACCAGGTAGACCAGGTTCTGCAGCGTGGAGACGCCGAGGCCCTCGAAGGCGAGGACCAGCGGGTACGAGGCGAAGTACGACGCCTCGTAGTGGTCCACGTGGTGCAGGGCCCCCTCCAGGCCGCGCAGCACGTAGATCGCCAGGCCGATGGTGAGGATGACGTACTCGACGAAGTACGCCTGGCCCGACTTGGAGCCCGCGAAGCGGGACTTGCGGCCGGCCCGGGACGGCAGGCTCAGCAACCGGATGACGATGAGCACGGCGATGCCCAGGATCGTCATCACACCGATGAACTCGATGTACAGCTCGAACGGCAGGAAGCCGCCGATGACCGGCAGCACCCAGTCGGCCTGGAAGAGCTGTCCGAACGCCTGCGCGAGAGTCGGCGGCAGCGTCAGGAAGCCGACGGCCACGAACCAGTGGGCGACGCCGACGATGCCCCAGCGGTTCATCCGCGTATGACCGAGGAACTCCCGCACCAGCGTCACACTGCGCTGATAGGGATTGTCGGTCCGGGTGCCGGCGGGTACGGGCTGGCCCAGTTTGAAGTACCGGACGAACTGACCGATGGCGCGCGCGAGCAGGGCGACGCCGACCACGGTCAGGACCAGCGACACGATGATCGCGGCGAGTTGCATTTGGGGGCTCCTCGGGCCTGCGAGGGAGATTACTAAGCGGTAACTTATCCAGTCCGTCTGAGACTACCCGCATCCCTCGTCGCACTGTAGCCAGGCGTGGGGTGATCTGGATCGCTGAGGGTTGCCTCACGAACGGGACCCGTTACCTCCCGAACCGAACGTGTTATTCGTACCAAATTGATAGATTCACGCCTAATTTAAGACCGTGCTCTACGGCATCGCCGCCGCCGTCGCGGCCCTCTTCCTCGCCTCGCTGCTCACGGCCGCCCTGCGCGCGCCCGCGCTGCGCCTCGGACTGATCGACCGCCGCCGCCGAACCCGCTCCGTGCCGCTGCTCGGCGGGGTGGCCGTGGTGGTGACCACCCTCGCCGTCGCGGGCGCCGGCGAGTGGACCGGCGTCGCCCCGCTCGGCTCCGGCGTCGGCAGGCTCCTGATCGCCGCCGGGGCCGTCGCCCTGCTGGGCCTGCTGGCCGACCTGTGGCGGCTGCGGGCGCGGCTGCTGCTGTGCGGTACGGCGGGGGCGGCGGCCTGCGTGGTGCCGTACGAGGAGGTCGGCGTCGTCGGCGGGGTGTTCGCCGTCGGGTGGATCGCCGCCGTCGCCGTGGCTTTCCGGGCGCTGGATCACGCGGACGCGCTGGTGGGGACCGTCGGAGTGGTGACCGCCTTCGGGGTGGGGGTGTGCGCGGCGGTCGAGCTGCTGGACGGGCTCGCGGTGCTGCTGAGCGTGCTGGCGGCCGCCCTGACCGGGTTCCTGATGCACAACTGGCACCCCGCGCGGATCGCGCTCGGCGCGTGCGGGTCACTGTTCACCGGGTTCGTGCTCGCCGCCGCGGTTGTGCTGACCCGTGCGGGGTACGCGCCCGGGAGTTCGGTGGGCCCCCTGTTCGCGTTCACCGCGGTGGCCAGTGCCGATGTGCTGCTCGTGGTGCTGGCGCGACGGTTCACCGGCAGGCCCGGCCCCGACCATCTGGCGCACCGGCTGCGGCGGCTGGGGCTGACTCCGCAGGGCGTGACCGTCGTGCTCGGCACCCTCGCCTTCGCCGGCGTGCTCGTCGGCGTCCTGGTGCACGCCGGGTGGGCCGACGGGCTCGCCGTGCTGGGTGTCGCGGGCGCCGCGCTGGTCCTCGTACTCGGACTGCTGCGGGTGAGAACGCGCGGTCGGTTGACGGCAACCTCCACCCATGATGCCGCGTCTTTGCAGGTCACAGGGCACTTGCGTGTGAGGAACGGATAAGAGTTGAGCCCCCATGACTCAGGTCTGTTGACCCCGGCGCGGACGTCATGCACACTTGAGCCTGTTCCACTCAAGTCAGCTGGAGGAATCAACCATGGCACGTGCGGTCGGCATCGACCTGGGCACGACTAACTCCGTCGTCAGCGTTCTGGAGGGCGGCGAGCCCACCGTCATCACCAACGCCGAGGGCGCCAGGACCACGCCGTCCGTCGTCGCCTTCGCCAAGAACGGCGAGGTGCTGGTCGGCGAGGTGGCCAAGCGCCAGGCCGTGACCAACGTCGACCGGACCATCCGGTCGGTCAAGCGTCACATGGGCACGGACTGGAAGATCGAGCTCGACGGGAAGCCCTTCAACCCGCAGCAGATCAGCGCCTTCGTGCTGCAGAAGCTGAAGCGCGACGCGGAGGCGTACCTGGGCGAGAAGGTGACCGACGCGGTCATCACCGTCCCGGCGTACTTCAACGACGCCGAGCGCCAGGCCACCAAGGAGGCCGGTGAGATCGCCGGTCTGAACGTCCTGCGCATCGTCAACGAGCCGACCGCCGCCGCCCTGGCGTACGGCCTCGACAAGGACGACCAGACCATCCTGGTCTTCGACCTCGGTGGCGGCACGTTCGACGTCTCGCTGCTGGAGATCGGCGACGGTGTCGTCGAGGTGAAGGCCACCAACGGTGACAACCACCTCGGTGGTGACGACTGGGACCAGCGCGTCGTCGACTACCTGGTGCAGCAGTTCAAGTCCGGCCACGGCGTGGACCTGGCCAAGGACAAGATGGCGCTGCAGCGTCTGCGCGAGGCCGCCGAGAAGGCGAAGATCGAGCTGTCCTCCTCCACGGAGACCTCGATCAACCTCCCCTACATCACCGCCTCCGCCGAGGGCCCCCTGCACCTCGACGAGAAGCTCACCCGCGCCCAGTTCCAGCAGCTGACCGCGGACCTGCTGGAGCGCTGCAAGACGCCGTTCCACAACGTCATCAAGGACGCCGGCATCCAGCTCGGCGAGATCGACCACGTCGTCCTCGTCGGTGGCTCCACCCGCATGCCCGCCGTCGCCGAGCTCGTCAAGGAGCTGACCGGCGGCAAGGAGGCCAACAAGGGTGTGAACCCGGACGAGGTCGTCGCCATCGGCGCCTCGCTCCAGGCCGGTGTCCTCAAGGGCGAGGTCAAGGACGTCCTGCTGCTCGACGTCACCCCGCTGTCCCTCGGTATCGAGACCAAGGGCGGCATCATGACCAAGCTGATCGAGCGCAACACCACGATCCCGACGAAGCGTTCGGAGATCTTCACCACGGCCGAGGACAACCAGCCGTCGGTGCAGATCCAGGTCTACCAGGGCGAGCGCGAGATCGCGGCGTACAACAAGAAGCTCGGCATGTTCGAGCTCACCGGTCTGCCCCCGGCGCCGCGCGGCGTCCCGCAGATCGAGGTCTCCTTCGACATCGACGCCAACGGCATCATGCACGTCACGGCGAAGGACCTCGGCACCGGCAAGGAGCAGAAGATGACCGTCACCGGCGGCTCCTCGCTGCCGAAGGACGAGGTCGACCGGATGCGCCAGGAGGCCGAGCAGTACGCGGAGGAGGACCACCGCCGCCGCGAGGCCGCCGAGTCCCGCAACCAGGGCGAGCAGCTGGTCTACCAGACGGAGAAGTTCCTCGCGGACAACGAGGACAAGGTCCCCGGCGAGATCAAGACCGAGGTCGAGGCCGCCGTCGCCGAGCTGAAGGAGAAGCTCAAGGGCGAGGACACCGCCGAGATCCGCTCCGCCACGGAGAAGGTCGCGGCCGTCTCCCAGAAGCTGGGCCAGGCGATGTACGCCGACGCCCAGGCCTCCCAGGCGACCGCGGGCGGCGCCTCCGAGCAGCCCAAGGCCGACGACGACGTGGTCGACGCCGAGATCGTGGACGACGAGCGCAAGGACGGTGCCGCGTGACGGAGGAGACCCCGGGCTTCGAGGAGAAGCCCGACGTCCCCTCCGGCGCCACTCCTGACGACGCCGAGCCGCAGGCCGCCCCGGAGGAAGGGGCGGCCACGGCAGGGGACGTGAAGCAGAACGCCGGCCTGGTGGCAGAGCTGGACCAGGCGCGTACGGCGCTCGGCGAGCGCACGGCGGACCTCCAGCGGCTGCAGGCCGAGTTCCAGAACTACCGCCGCCGCGTCGAGCGGGACCGCATCACGGTCAAGGAGATCGCCGTCGCGAACCTCCTGACCGAGCTGCTGCCGGTGCTCGACGACATCGGGCGGGCCCGGGAGCACGGCGAGCTGGTCGGCGGCTTCAAGTCCGTCGCCGAGTCGCTGGAGACCGTGGCGGCCAAGATGGGCCTTCAGCAGTTCGGCAAGGAGGGCGAGCCCTTCGACCCGACGATCCACGAGGCCCTGATGCACAGCTACGCGCCGGACGTCACGGAGACGACCTGCGTCGCGATCCTCCAGCCGGGGTATCGCATCGGCGAGCGCACCATCCGCCCCGCGCGGGTGGCCGTCGCCGAGCCCCAGCCGGGCGCGCAGACCGTGAAGGGCGCCGAGGAGGGCGACGTGAAGGCCGACGACAAGGAGAGCGGTGGCCCGGACGAGGGCTGACGTTGAACGGATGAGAGAGGAGGGACGTCGAGGATGAGCACCAAGGACTTCATCGAGAAGGACTACTACAAGGTCCTCGGCGTCCCCAAGGACGCCACCGAGGCCGAGATCAAGAAGGCGTACCGCAAGCTCGCCCGCGAGTTCCACCCGGACGCCAACAAGGGCAACGTCAAGGCCGAGGAACGCTTCAAGGAGATCTCCGAGGCGAACGACGTCCTCGGCGACGCCAAGAAGCGCAAGGAGTACGACGAGGCCCGCGCGCTGTTCGGCAACGGCGGCTTCCGCCCGGGCCCCGGCGCCGGCGGCGGCTCCTTCAACTTCGACCTCGGCGACCTCTTCGGAGGCGCCCAGGGCGGAGGCGCGGGAGCGGGCGGCGGCTTCGGCGGCGGACTCGGTGACGTCTTCGGGGGCCTGTTCAACCGGGGCGGCGCGACGACCGGCACCCGGACCCATCCGCGGCGCGGCCAGGACATCGAGTCCGAGGTCACCCTCAGCTTCACCGAGGCGATCGAGGGCGCGACGGTCCCGCTGCGGATGTCCTCGCAGGCGCCGTGCAAGGCCTGCTCCGGCACCGGCGACGCCAACGGCACACCGCGGGTGTGCCCGACGTGCGTCGGCACCGGCCAGGTGGCGCGCGGCTCCGGCGGCGGTTTCTCGCTGACCGACCCGTGCCCCGACTGCAAGGGCCGCGGGCTGATCGCGGAGAACCCCTGCGAGGTCTGCAAGGGCAGCGGACGCGCCAAGTCGTCCCGCACCATGCAGGTGCGCATCCCGGCCGGGGTGTCGGACGGCCAGCGGATCCGGCTGCGTGGCAAGGGCGCGCCCGGTGAGCGGGGCGGCCCGGCGGGCGACCTCTATGTGGTCGTCCACGTCAAGGAGCACCCCGTCTTCGGCCGCAGGGGCGACAACCTCACCGTCACCGTCCCGGTGACGTTCACCGAGGCGGCTCTCGGTGGCGAGGTCAAGGTCCCCACCCTGGGCGGACCTTCGGTCACGCTCAAGCTGCCGCCGGGCACCCCCAACGGCCGCACGATGCGGGCCCGGGGCAAGGGCGCGGTCCGCAAGGACGGCACCCGCGGCGATCTGCTGGTCACCGTCGAGGTGAGTGTTCCGCAGGACCTGACGGGGAAGGCTCGTGACGCGCTGGAGGCGTATCGCGAGGCGACCGCGGGCGAGGACCCGCGGGCGGAGCTGTTCCAGGCCGCGAAGGGAGCATGAGTGAAGCCATGGACATCAACGGCCGTCGACGCAACCCCTATGAGCTGACCGAGGAGACCCCGGTCTACGTCATCTCGGTGGCGGCCCAGTTGTCCGGCCTGCACCCGCAGACGCTGCGCCAGTACGACCGGCTGGGGCTGGTGTCTCCGGACCGCACGGCCGGGCGCGGCCGCCGCTACTCGGCCCGAGACATCGAACTGCTGCGCCAGGTGCAGCAGTTGTCGCAGGACGAGGGCATCAACCTGGCCGGCATCAAACGCATCATCGAACTGGAGAACCAGGTCGCGGCGCTCCAGTCCCGCGTCGCGGAGATGCAGGCCGCCCTGGACGGCGCGGCGGCGGCGATGCAGCAGCGCGAGGCCGCGGTGCACGCTTCCTACCGGCGCGACCTGGTGCCGTACCAGGAGGTGCAGCAGACCAGCGCGCTGGTGGTGTGGCGGCCGAAGCGGCAGCAGCAGGGCGACTGACGCGGCACCGCCGACGACGAAGGGGCCAGGAGGACGAATCTCCGGGCCCCTTCTTCCTGTTCCGGCCCCCTCCCAGTTCCGGCCTCAACTCCTCGTGGATGGAGGGCTGGTGAAGGCTCTCGGGAGAGGGTTTCGCGGTGTGTTCACGAGCTAAGCGGAACGTGATGTTGTCATCTCGTTAAGTGATTCCCCTTGACGCTGAGGGGCGCCGACGCGTTGGCTCTTCAGTCATCCGGGCCGCAGTGCCGCGGCCACCTCCGGAAGCAGCAGAAGTGGGCTCATCCATGCGTCGTCGTATCGCCATATCCGTGGTCGCCTCGTCGTTGACCCTGTCGCTGGCAGGCTGTGGCGTGCTGGAGGCGACGGGGGACAGCAGCGACGCGAGCCCCACCAAGGGCAACGACATCACCGTGGGCCTGCTGCTGCCCGAGACGGCGAACACGCGCTACGACAAGTTCGACTACCCCATCATCAAGGAGCGGGTGGCCGCCCTCACCAAGAATCAGGGTGAGGTCCGGTACGCCAACGCGGACGCGGACGCCAACAAGCAGGCGAGCCAGATGCAGCAGATGATCGACGAAGAGGTCGACGTCATCCTGCTGGACGCCGTGGACGCGCACGCCATCGCGGGCGGTGTGGAGAAGGCCAAGGAGGCGGGCATCCCGGTCATCGCCTACGACCGGCTCGCCGAGGGTCCCATCGACGCGTACATCTCCTTCGACAACGAACTCGTCGGCGAGGTCCAGGGCCGGTCCCTGATCGACGCGCTGGGCAGCGAGATCGACAGCTCCGACAAGATCGTCATGATGAACGGCTCGCCCACCGACCCGAACGCCAAGCAGTTCAAGCAGGGCGCGCTGTCCGAGCTGAGCGGCAAGGTGACGATCGCCCAGACCTTCGACACCAAGGACTGGAAGCCGGAGAACGCCGAGGCCAACATGGCCGAGGCGATCCAGAAGATCGGCAAGGCCAACATCGCCGCCGTCTACTCCGCCAACGACGGCATGGCGGGCGGCGTCATCAAGGCGATGGAGGCGGCCGGTGTGACCGAACTGCCGCCGATCACCGGGCAGGACGCGGAACTCGCGGGCGTGCAGCGGATCGTCTCCGGCGAGCAGTACATGAGCGTCTACAAGTCCTACCCGCAGGAGGCCGAGGCCGCCGCCGAGATGGCCGTGGCCAAGGTGCAGAGCAGGGACATCCAGTTCGACGCCCTCGCCCGCGACCGGGTCGACAGCCCGACCCACAAGGGCATCCCCGCCCAGCTGGTGTCGGTGGTCGCGCTGACCCGGGAGAACATCAAGGACACCGTGGTCGCGGACGGCATCCACAAGGTGTCGGAGATCTGCACGGCCGAGTACAAGGAAGCCTGCGCGGCGATCGGGCTCACGTAGCGGGGTCTGCTCCCGGGCACGGGTGGAGGGGTGGTTCGCGCCCGTGGCGCGCCGCCCCTTCGGTCATTCTTCCGGTCATCTTTGCGGACCGGACCCGGGCACCGCGGCGCGGTGGTGGCAACCCCGGCGGGGCCGGACACGCCCCCGCCGGCTTGTTGCGGCGTGACAGGCGGGGGGAGGGAGAAAACCGGCCATAGCGGCGGTTTCCCACGGTCACCCTGGAGCGAGCCGTGTTGCGGAGCAGGTCCGGTCCGCGCATAGTTGCGCTGCGGAAGAGGCTGGAACCGGGGGTGGAATGGGCCATGGCCGGGCACGGGACGGACGAGCATCCGCATGGTGCTGACCGACTGTGCGAGGCCGGGGATCGCGTGTATTCCCGGGCCGTACGGCGGGGCCGTGTGGCGCGCCGCGACGCGGAAGCGGTGCCCTGTCTGCTGGAACTCGCCCTGCTGCACCCCGACCCCGACGACATGGACTGGCTTGTCCCGACCTCCCCGCAGGAGGTCATGACCCGGCTGCTGCGCGGGGTGTACGACGAGATCAGCGTCAGCCAGCGGCGGATGGGCTCGGCGGTCGCGGCCTTCGAGTGGTACGCCGGTCTGGGCGGTCAGGCGTCCTCCTCCGAGGGCGTGGCGATCCGTGTGCTGGACGGACCCTCGCGCATCCAGGCGGCGCTGGACGAGGCGACGGCGGCGTGCACCACCGAGGTGCTCACCGTGCAGCCCGGAGGCATCCGGCGCGAGCACGAGCTGTCGGAGGGCCTGCACCGGGCGCTGGAGCTACGGGGGCGGGGCGTGCGGATGCGCGACCTGTACAACCACGTCGCGCGGCACGGGCAGGGCCTGCTGAACTACCTGGAGCTCATGGGGGACGCGGTCGAGGCCCGCACCCTGGACGAGGTCATCGACCGCCTCATCCTCTTCGACCGCACGGTGGCCTTCATCCCCGCGAACGCCGAACGCACGATGGCCCTGGAACTGCGTCACCCGGCGCTGGTGGAGTACTTGGTGACGGTCTTCGAGCGGCTGTGGCGCCTGGCGGTCCCGCTCACCGCGGCGCTGCCGGACACCGGCATCGAGGGCATCTCCCACCGCGAGCAGTCGATCGCGGCACTGCTGGCGGAGGGACACCAGGACGCGGTGATCGCGGAGCGGCTCGGAATCAGCGTCCGTACCTGCCGGGCCCATATCGCCCGCCTCTCCGAGACGCTCGGGGCGGCGAGCCGGACGCAACTGGGCGTCCGGATAGCGCAGGTCGGTCTCGACGGCCCGCCCCGTCCGCTCTCGGCCGCCGAACTCACCGTGCCTGATCAGGGATCTGCGAATCAGGGGTCTCCCACGGCCCGCTGAGGCAGCGGGAGATGTCCCCGCTCCCGGGCCTCAGTCGTCCCGCTTCCGGGCCTCAGTGGTCCCGCTTCCGGGCCTCAGTGGTCCCGCTTCCGGGCCTCAGTGGTCCCGCCCCGGGCCTCAGTGGTCCCGCTCCAGCATCCCCGACTGTGCGATGAGGTAGCCGAGCTGGGCACGGCTGCCGCTGCCCAGGGCGGTGGCCAGCTTGGCTATGTGGGCCCGGCAGGTACGGACGTTCATGCCCAGGCGTCGTGCGATGGCCTCGTCGACGTGGCCCTCCACGAGCAGCTTGGCGATGGAGTACTGGATCTCGGAGATGCCGCCGGGGGCGGTCTCGTAGGGAGCGCCGGCGCTGAGCGGCACCGCGCGGCTCCACATGAACTCGAACACCTTGATCAGGTAGCTCACCAGGCCGGGGTGACGCAGTTCCAGAGCGACCTGGCGGTCGTCGCGGACCGGGATGAAGGCCACGCTCTCGTCGCAGATGATGAGCCGCTCGACCAGTTCGTCGATGGTGCGGTACTCCGCCTTCCCGTCGGCGAACTGTTCCATGTAGGCCAGGCGTTCGGGGCTGTAGCGGGCGGTGTGCTGATAGAGCGTCCGGATCCGCACCCCGCGCTCGATGAGCGTGCGGTCGCGCTCCATCGCCTCGATGAGCCGGTTCTCGGGGCGCTTGCCTCGGCTCGGCTGCACCGTGAGCACCTCGGACCGGCACTGGGCGGTGGCCAGGTCGAGCGCGTCGTTGATCCGGTCCAGGCCCTCCAGCACGGTGATCGAGTGCGCGGGCGTGATCTGCTGGGCGCTGAGTGCCATGAACGGCTCGAAGGCGTCGGCCAGTTCGATCGACGTCCGCCTGCGCTCGGTGATCTCGCGCTCAATGGGATTGAGCCGCTGGGCCAGGGCGACGGACGGCGGCAGCGGCACCAGCCAGTTCGGGTCGTCCGGATCGGGGTGGAGCAGGGCGAACTCCATGAGGCAGGGCGCGGCTTCCACCTCCGTACGGGCGATACGTCCTGTACGGAGGGCGTTGGCATAGAGACGACCGCCTTCGTCACACAGCTCGGTCACCGCGTGAGGATGCGTCGCCTTCGTCCCATTCGATGCCAAATCTCCACCCCCCAGGGTCCTGAACATGCAGGAACATGATGCATCGATTGTGTGGCCATGACGTGCCTGAATGAGCCATCGTCTTATCCGACGGGGGAAGAGGGGACCTTCAAGTGAGGACGAAGCCGACTATGCGTAAGAGAATGCTTCGCTCGGTGCTTGTCGCCGCCTTCTCCGCCGTTGTGGCCTTCGGAGCACTGAGTGGCCTCTCAGGCGCGAGCAGTGACGCGGCGACGGACGTTGTGCGGTCAGCATCAGTGGTGTCCGATGATGGAGACGCTCTGGCGTTCCCGGCTGACACCACGTGGGACTGACCATGGCCACTCCACCCGATGACCGCTCGTTCCGTAGAGAGATGGCCACCGCCTACCGCTCCGGCTGGCACTTCATCGATCTGGCCACCGCCATCCCCCACAGCGGTGACTCGTTGATGGTGACCGTGTTCGGCGAGCCCGTCGTCGTCACCCGTGACGACGACGGAGACGTGCGGGCGTACCGGTGTCTGCGGCGGCCTCGGGGGGCGCCGCAGCCGGTACGGTGTGCGATCCGGTACGGAATGATCTTTGTGAACCTGGACCAGCGGGACCATCGTCTGGCGGAGCCGGAGCCGTCCGGCCCCATGACCATCTCGGCCACCCCCCGCAGTGCCTGACGCGATTCCCCCGTCGTAACAGATCGCTCAGGTACTTCCCCCCGCTGCAGTTTTTGCGGATTTTTCCCGCTATCCCGTTTTATCGGCCACGCGTTCGAGTGTGGCCGAAAAGTGCCACTCACCGCCGTTGGCGCGTTCAGGGCTTCCTCCGGGTACTCCATAAAGACCCCGGGTCGTTCCCACCCATTCCCTTGAGTGGAATAGACTCAACTTTGTGGAAGTTGCCTGAGTCAGTCGCTCACGCAAGGAGGAGAACGGACACGTGGACGCCGAGCTGACCAACCGGAGCCGGGACGCGATCAACGCGGCCGGCAACCGGGCCGTGACCGAGGGACACCCCGACCTCACCCCCGCGCACCTGCTCCTGGCTCTGCTCCAGGGGCGGGAGAACGAGAACGTCACCGACCTGCTCGCCGCCGTGGAGGCCGACCAGGCGGCCGTACGCGCCGGCACCGAGAAGGTCCTCGCCCAGCTGCCCAGCGTGACCGGCTCCACCGTCGCGCCCCCGCAGCCGAACCGCGAGATGCTCGCCGTGATCGCCGACGCCCAGGCCAGGGCGCAGGAACTCGGGGACGAGTACGTCTCCACCGAGCACCTGCTGATCGGCGTGGCCGCGAAGGGCGGTGCCGCCGGTGAGGTGCTGACCCGGCACGGCGCCGACGCGAACAAGCTGCTGGAGGCCTTCCGCAAGGCGCGCGGCGGCCGCCGGGTCACGAACGCCGACCCCGAGGGGTCGTACAAGGCACTGGAGAAGTTCGGGACCGACTTCACCGCCGCCGCCCGCGAGGGCAAGCTCGACCCCGTCATCGGGCGGGACCAGGAGATCCGGCGCGTGGTGCAGGTGCTGTCCCGGCGCACCAAGAACAACCCGGTGCTGATCGGCGAGCCCGGCGTGGGCAAGACCGCCGTCGTCGAAGGGCTCGCCCAGCGGATCGTCAAGGGCGACGTGCCCGAGTCCCTGCGCAACAAGCGGCTGGTCGCGCTGGACCTCGGCGCCATGGTCGCCGGGGCGAAGTACCGCGGTGAGTTCGAGGAACGGCTGAAGACCGTGCTCGCCGAGATCAAGGACTCCGACGGGCAGATCATCACCTTCATCGACGAACTGCACACCGTGGTGGGCGCCGGTGCCGGCGGCGATTCGGCCATGGACGCCGGCAACATGCTCAAGCCCATGCTGGCCCGCGGCGAACTGCGCATGGTCGGCGCGACCACGCTCGACGAGTACCGCGAGCGGATCGAGAAGGACCCGGCGCTGGAGCGGCGCTTCCAGCAGGTGCTGGTCGCCGAGCCCAGCGTCGAGGACACCATCGCCATCCTGCGCGGACTCAAGGGCCGCTACGAGGCCCACCACAAGGTGCAGATCGCGGACAGCGCTCTGGTCGCCGCCGCGACCCTGTCCGACCGGTACATCACCTCCCGCTTCCTGCCGGACAAGGCCATCGACCTCGTCGACGAGGCCGCCTCCCGGCTCCGTATGGAGATCGACTCCTCGCCCGTCGAGATCGACGAACTCCAGCGGGCCGTCGACCGGCTGAAGATGGAGGAGCTGGCCCTCAGCAAGGAGACCGACGCCGCCTCCCGCGAGCGCCTGGACAAGCTGCGCCGCGACCTCGCCGACAAGGAGGAGGAGCTGCGGGGCCTGAACGCCCGCTGGGAGAAGGAGAAGCAGTCCCTCAACCGGGTCGGTGAGCTGAAGGAGAAGCTCGACGAACTGCGCGGGCAGGCCGAACGTGCCCAGCGCGACGGCGACTTCGACACCGCCAGCAAGCTGCTGTACGGCGAGATCCCGGGCGTGGAGCGGGATCTGGAGGCCGCCTCGGAGGCC
This sequence comes from Streptomyces sp. NPDC052023, assembly GCF_044548465.1. NCBI lineage: Bacteria > Bacillati > Actinomycetota > Actinomycetes > Kitasatosporales > Streptomycetaceae > Streptomyces > Streptomyces sp. NPDC052023. The sequence continues at coordinate 519,944 of NZ_JBIUBW010000002.1, forward strand.
GAGGAGGAGGTCGCCAAGGACACCATGGTCAAGGAGGAGGTCGGCTCCGACGACATCGCGGACGTCGTGGCCTCCTGGACCGGCATCCCGGCCGGCCGGCTGCTGGAGGGCGAGACGCAGAAGCTGCTGCGCATGGAGGAGGAGATCGGCAAGCGGCTCATCGGCCAGACCGAGGCCGTGCGTGCCGTGTCCGACGCCGTGCGGCGCTCCCGCGCCGGCATCGCCGACCCGGACAGGCCCACCGGCTCCTTCCTCTTCCTCGGCCCCACCGGCGTCGGCAAGACCGAACTCGCCAAGGCGCTCGCCGACTTCCTCTTCGACGACGAGCGGGCCATGGTCCGCATCGACATGAGCGAGTACGGCGAGAAGCACAGCGTCGCCCGGCTCGTCGGCGCCCCGCCCGGGTACGTCGGCTACGAGGAGGGCGGCCAGCTGACGGAGGCGGTGCGGCGCCGGCCGTACAGCGTCGTACTCCTCGACGAGGTGGAGAAGGCGCACCCGGAGGTCTTCGACATCCTCCTCCAGGTGCTGGACGACGGCAGGCTGACGGACGGTCAGGGGCGGACGGTGGACTTCCGCAACGCCATCCTGGTGCTGACCTCCAACCTGGGCAGCCAGTTCCTGGTGGACCCGATCAGCAGCGAGGAGGAGAAGAAGGAACAGGTGCTGGAGGTGGTCCGGACATCGTTCAAGCCCGAGTTCCTCAACCGCCTCGACGACCTGGTCGTCTTCTCCGCGCTGAACAAGGAGGAGCTGAGCCGGATCGCCCGTCTCCAGATCGACCGGCTGGCGAAGCGGCTCGCCGAACGCCGGCTCACCCTGGAGATCACCGACGAGGCGCTGGCCTGGCTCGCCGACGAGGGCATGGACCCGGCCTACGGCGCCCGCCCGCTGCGCCGCCTCGTCCAGACCGCCATCGGCGACCGGCTCGCCAAGGAGATCCTCTCCGGCGAGATCAAGGACGGCGACACGGTCCGCGTGGACACCTTCGGCGAGGGTCTGATCGTGGGACCGGCGACCGGCAAGACGCTCTAGCCGCCGGCCGGTGAGCTTCTCGGCGGGCCGTGCTGACAGCCGGGGCAGATCGTGAACGCCGAGAAGCTCACCAGCGCGGTCCCGGCGTCCTGGTGCGCGATCTCCACCTGGACCCCGTGCGCGCGGGCGTCCCCCGGCAGGGCGTCCGAGCGGCGGAGGCCGAGACACAGGTCGGCGTCGGAGCTCGCGCAGGCCCGGCGGGGCTCCGGGGCGTCCGGGTAGCTGCCGGCCAGCCAGCCGCGCACGTCCGCGCGCGGCATCCGGAAGACGGCCCTGTAACCCGGGTCGGTCCCGTGCGTCACCGTGCAGGACTCGGTGCGGGCGCCCTCCGGCAGCGCGGCCCCGCCGAAGGCCGGCGCCTCGGCGCAGTCGGCCTTCTCGGCGACGTGCCTGCCGACCTCCTCGTCGTCGGTCAGGAGGAAGGCCGGCACGCCCACGACGAGGACGCCCAAGATCAGCACCGGCACGGCCGCGACGGCCGCGAAGATTCCCCGCCAGGCGCGGCTGCGGGCCTGGTCCCGCCCCGTCGCCGCGTCGTCCCGTACCTCTGTCACGGTCCCCGCCCGCACCGGCCGACCGGCCGGATCAAGTCCGCCAACGGCGGACAGACTACGGCGGGGCTTGCCACCCCCCTCCCCGCATGGGGGAGGATGGCGGAATCCGTACGAAGGGAAATTCACGGTGACCATCGACCCGTCCTCGATTCCGAACTTCGGGGGCAAGCCCCAGCCCGAGCCCCAAGGGCCGGCGGGCCCCGTCGTCCCGGATCAGGACCTTGTGAAGCAGCTCCTCGACCAGATGGAGCTGAAGTACGTCGTCGACGAAGAGGGTGACCTCGCGGCGCCGTGGGAGCAGTTCCGTACGTACTTCATGTTCCGCGGCGAGGGTGACCAGCAGGTCTTCTCGGTGCGGACGTTCTACGACCGCCCCCACCCCATCGACGAGAAGCCGCAGCTGCTGGAGTCCATCGACGACTGGAACCGGCGGACCCTGTGGCCGAAGGTCTACAGCCACACCCACGACGACGGCACCGTCCGCCTCATCGGTGAGGCCCAGATGCTGGTCGGCACCGGCGTCAACCTGGAGTTCTTCGTCTCCTCGACGGTCAGCTGGGTGCGCGCGGCCATCGAGTTCGACCGCTGGCTGGTCGAGCAGCTCGGCCTGGAGAAGGAGATCAACGACTCGGACAAGCCCGAGGACGAGGAGTAGGGCGGCCCGGGGCCCCCGAGAGCCCGGTCAGGGCACCGGCCGCGCGGCCGGTGTCCTGACCGGGCTTCGCTGTTTTCGAGGCCGGGTTACGCGACCCGCGGCCCGTCCGGCTCGCCCGGCGCCGAGGGCGGATCTGCGGGCCGTACCGCGGGGCTCGGTGACGCGGCACTGTCCGTCGCCACCTGACCACACACGGGAAGGAGCCGTTCATGAGCGCCGACGCGATTGTGCACACCGAGTTCCCCGAAGGGAAAAGGTGATCATGACCCCGCGGAGCGAAGAGCGCTCGAGCACCATCGGAGCGATGCAGATCGACTCCGCTAGAGGTCGTCTCGACCTCCGCCGCCCCGCCCGCTGACGGGTAGCGGGGCCGTAGGGCAGCGGCTGCTCGCGGTCGGCAAGGACGCACCGCCGGCCGGTGAACACGCCTTCCCGGCGCCTCGACGACCTCGCCTACCGCTGTCCTGCGAGCGTCTTGAGCCGAGCTACGGAGTCCTCCAGCACCGCCCGCTGCTTGCAGAACGCGAACCGCACGAAGGGTGCGCCCGCCTCGCGGTGGTCGTAGAAGACGGCGGCCGCGCCGCGTATCAGGTCGACGCGGAGGGCACCGTGACCGAGGGCCGGGGCAAGGTAGAGACCCTGGCCGGCGACAGCCCGAGCCGGTGCCGTATTCGTCGGCGTACCCGCCCTGCACCTGCGGCAGGTGTGCAGCGGAGCGATAGCCAAACGGAATCCAGGGGCAACGGCGGCTCCAGACGCAGCAGGCACGACGTCCGGAGCCGTCGGCCGTTTGAGCACGATCAGGACACAGAGCGCCGCGCACGCAGACCTATACATCCCGAATCAGTCATGTTCTTGAGGAAGTTCACTCTGGCGGCATCGAGAAGCTCCCCGATCCCGTCAGACGCTTGACTGAACGTCTGTCTCACGGGGAGACCACTGTGAAGCGCCGCACGTTGCCCTTTGCCGCCGGGCTCGCCGCAACAGCCGCACTGCTGCTGACAGTCTGCGGCAGCGGGGACGCCAGCTCGAAGGGCAACCACACGATCGCCGGCGCCGACCAGGAAACGGTGACGCCGACGGCGTCGGCGTCCGACTCAAGCGCTCAGGCAGAGGACAAGCAGGACGGGCTGGACGTGTCCCTGCCGAAGGACATGAACCTGGGTTTCGCGACCTTCCTCCTGGCCATCTTCCGGGGCGTCGACGAGCGCACGACCAGGGACGCGGCCGTCACCCGTATGCCACCAAGGGTGGACTGAAATACGCGAACACACAGATCAACGCCTACGGGGACAGGGGCATCCATGGACGATCCGGACCTGACGGTCGACTACGCGTTCCTCGCGGACTGCGAACGCAAGCTCGGGCAGCTCAAGAAGACCTTCGAGGACATCGAGAACCGCCGCGACGACATGGACAGGCACTGGGGCTCCGGTGCCATGGCCGAGGTCATGGTGGACTTCGTCGACAACTGGGACGACTACCGCACCCGGCTCATCGAGTCACTCACCTCGGTGGGCGAGATGGTGGCCGGAACCAAGAAGGCGTTCCAGGACCTGGACACGCAGTTGGCCAAACGGGGCGAGAAGAAGCAGAACAAGTGACACCTACATCCAAGCGCCGTCCTGTCGACTGGCAGCCGCTGTGCGAGTCCGACCCTGTGCCCGGTGATCCGGAGGAGATCCGCGCCGAGGTCAGACACATGGTCTCGGTCGCCAAGAAACTCCGGGACCAGGCCAAGAACCTCAAGGCGATCAGCGGCGAGGACACCCTCAAGGGCAAGTACGTCAAACGCCTGCGCGAGGAGTCCGGCACGCTGGAGAAGCACATGCGGGAGGTGGCCGGCCGTTACGAGCGTGTCCACGGCCATCTGACCAAGTGGGCGAACGAACTGGAGGACTTCCAGTCGGACGCCGACAAGGTCCTGCACCAGGCGAAGGAGAAGCAGGGCGAGATCGAGGCGGAGAAGAAGACGGAAGCCGACTCCGCCGACAAGGGCACGCCCCGGCCCTCCGCCAGCGGCACGGACCACGATCCCCTCCAGCCTTACCGAAGCCGGCTGAACGACATCACCGGAGCCCGGGACACGCGCGCAAACCACCATGCCGGAAAGATCCGCGACGAGATCGAGGACGTGATCGAGGACTCGCTGTGGGACGACGTCAAGGGCTGGGTCCACGACCATGCGGACGAGATCAAGGCGTTCATCGATGTTCTCGGCTGGGTCGCGACGGTGGCAGGCTTCCTGGCGCTCGCCATTCCCGGTCTGAACCTGCTGATCCTTGGCATCGCGGCGCTCACCATCGGGCTCAGACTCCTACTGGTGGCGTCCGGAGACGCCAGCTGGACGGATGTCATCTTCGACGTCGTGGGCGGACTGCTCGTCGTCGGCGGCATCGGTTCTGCCGCGAAGCTCGCAAGCGGCGCCAAGGCCACCGTGGGCGCCGCCCAGGCTGCCCGGACCGCCGGACTGAGCCGAGGGCTCAGTGGCGTCAAAGGCATCCTGGACGACATGGGACGGCTGATGTCCAAAACAACGGAAGGGCCGGGGCGACAGGTGATCGGTGCGGCCCGTAACGGCATACGCAAGTCCATCTCCCAGAACGTCGGCCTGGTCGTCAAGGGGCCGCTGAGCGTCAGCCCGTTGTCGACTCTGGTGCACCTCGGCGACAAGGAGATGGCCGGCATGGCGAAGATGCTGCAGGCGAACAAGGCCGCCTTCCCGGAGGCCGCGGGTGCTGCGGCAGACAAGGCGTACAGGTCCTACCAAGTGGGGCTCGGCGTCGCGTGGACCGGCATGGGGATGGACGTCATGGACAAGGCGCTGGGCAAGAGTGACCTGACAAGCTGGACCAACGAGAAGTTCGAGACCGGCGAGAAGCCGTACAACGCGGCGTACTCGGACTGGAAGGACAACACTCTGAAGCCCGCCCCCGACACCCACTGGTGAGGAATGACCATGGACCTGAACTCGGCGCACCGCATTGTCGAAGCCGAAGCCGCCCGCACGGGGCTCGGCACCGGCCCCAACCGCCGGCTTCGGCTGACACTGTTCATTGGGATGCCGCTGTTCCTGCCGGTATTGGGAATCATGATCCTGGTGCCGAAGTCCCTCATGCATGAGGTGCTCTACGTCTATGAGGCCGGGATCGTCGGCTGCCTCCTGCACTACGTCTGGGTGTTCGTGAAGTACCCCCGGTACGCGACCCGTCCGCCCTACCTCACCCGGGATCTCGCCATGGGCGGCGGCTTCTTCCTCCCCTCGCTGTTCTTCGGCTTCTGGCCGGGCATGATCGCCGCCCCGGCGTGGGCGCTCTTCGTAGGCGTTGCCTACGCCGTGGAAGTGACGCGGGGGCGCAATGACCACCGCTGAGCACCGCCAGGCCCCGAACGGCTTCAACCTCGTGCCGCCACCCGGCTGGGACGTGATTCCGCTGCGCACGGGTACCGAGGAAGCGATGGGCCGCATCGTGCGCAAGGCCGTCGCACAGTTGCCCGTCGGCTTCCCCAAGGACGACATTCCGAAGGCCCGGCTGAAGCTCACCCAGGAGATGAAGAAGGTCGTCCGCCGGGCGAGGGCCAAGGGGGGAATGACCCTCTACCTCCCCACCGAACGCCTCCACGGCGTAGCGCTGCCCGTCTCGATCGTGGCCTCCGAGCCGATCGAGATTCCGCGGGTCAGGCCCGGCAGTGGCCCGGAAGCGGTCCTGGCCGCGCTCGCCTCCGTGACTCCCGGTGCCGAGTCGCGGGAGCTCGATGACACCGCGGCCCTGCGCTCGGAGCGCGACCTGCCCGCCGACGCGGCCAAGGGCGTCGACGTCGCTCACCGCCGGGTCGAGTACTTCGTTCCGGTCCCGGACAGCGCCCCCGATCAGTACCTCACCTTCTCCTTCAGCGCCCTGATCGCGCCCGGCTCGGATCCCGCCTTCTACGACACGCTCGTGGAGTTGTTCGATGCGGTGATGGGCACCTTCCGCTGGAGCTACGCCTGAAGGCTCCCTTCTGCCGTGCCCCTCGAAGAAAGAGACCACTCATGTCCGAAGGCACCCTGTGGAGCACCGACCTCGGCGCGCTTCACATCGACACGGATGCCAACAAGGGCCTTTGGGGCTACCTCTGGCTCCAGATCGACAAGAAGACCTTCAAGGAATGGCTGGACCCGCACCTGACCGACCTGGCCGCCAAACACGGCACCGAACTCACCCGCAAACTCCGCCGATTCCACAAGAGTTTCTACGAGCAGACGATCGTCACACTGCGGGACAAACTCCAGGCCGACGAGGCGTTCATCTACCACCCCGTTCCGCTGACCTACATGCCGCTGGTGATGCACGCCACCCGCATCCACTGCGAGGCCCCTGACGCGTCCTCCTGCGAGGGACTCACCGCGCTCACGGTGCCGCACCCGGACATACCCGAGTGGCAGCAGCGAACCGGCAGTGTGCCGTTCGCCTCTCCGCATCTGGGCGAGAACGGGGTCCGGGTCACCCGCTCCTACCCTGCGGACAGCACGATCATGATGACCTCGGTGACATACCACTGGCACACCCCGGCCGGCCGACCCGACGTCCTGCTCCGCGGCCACCACGACGATCCGGAAGTGATCGCTGCGGTGATGGAGGCACTGGACGACTTCGCGCGGACGCTCCGACTTCCCGGGACGGCCCATTGACCGGCCCGCCCGGGGCGGATTCGAACGGTCAGCATTGTCGAGCGGCATTCCGCATGCCCGTTCCGGACACCAAGTCCTCCAGCCTCACATCTTGAAAAGGGCGTGCGTTCAGGACGCCAGATGTCGCAGTCGACTGGCACCTCGGCGAGAACGTCGCCCCTTTTGCAGAAGGCGAAGCGGACCTGGCTGCGGCCGGCTTCGGGGTTGTCGTAGAAGACGGAGTTGTGATCCGGCGACTCCTCGTTGGCCCACCTCTTCCTAATGTCGTGCGACAGGCCGCGCTGCGGATCTCCTGCACCGGCGGTGAGCGGGCCGCACAACCTGTCCGGACCGGTCTGCCGGCCGTACCGACGGGCTCGGTGACGCGGCACCGTCCGTCGTATTCTGACCACACACGGGAAGGAGCCGTCCATGAGCGCCGACGCGATCGTGCACACCGAGTTCCCCAAGGGGTACACGGTCCTGTTCGGGGCCGACGGAAAGGTGATCATGACCCCGCAGAGCGAAGAGCACTCCAGCACCATCAGGTCGATGCAGATCGACTCCGCTCTTGCTCTCGGCCGTCACGCGAAGGTCACCTCCGATGTCTACATCGACTTCCCCGCCGACGAGAACTCCGCGCCCGACCTCGCGATCCTGCGCGAGGACGCACGCAAGGAAGGCAAGCGCTACAGCTTCGAGGACGTCCTGCTGATCTCCGAGGTCGTCCCGACCTCTTCCGCACGCAAGGACTACGACGACTGCACCGCGAAGTACGGCCGGTACGGGATCCCGATCTACCTGGTCGTGGACCCCTACGCTCAGGAAGTCGTCCTTCACACCCAGCCGACCGCCACCGGTTACATCGCCGCACACACCCACGAGTACGGCACGGGCAAGCTCCCCATCCCCCTGGCCGACGGCCGGACCTTCACCCTCGACCTCGACGAACTCCCGCGCCCGGATCCCGAGGCGGACGCCCGCTGACGAGGGACTCCCGGCCGGCCAGGCCCGTGCCGTCGGCACCGCCGTCGCCGGACGTGGTCGACAACCACCACGTACTTCCTCGAGGTAACGGGCCGGTTGATCGCTGACGGAAGCGTGTCCGCCGACAGGCGGGCTGCGCGGCATGACTGCCGATCACGGGTGTCCCGGTCGACCAGGCGGCAGTCGAGTGCGGGTGCGCGGCGGCTCGGAGCAGCCAGGCCGTGTGGCCGGTACGGGTGTCGGTGCGTCTGTGGCTGTCAGGGGGCCAGCGCCTTGAGCCGGGAGGCCGCCTCCTCCAGCACGCCCGTCCGCTTGCAGAACGCGAAACGGACACAGGGTGCGCCCTGCTCGCGGTGGTCGTAGAAGACCGCGTTGGGGACCGCGACCACCCCGCAGCGCTCCGGCAGGGCGCGGCAGAAGGCGATGCCGTCGCGCTCACCGAGGGGGCGGATGTCGGTGGTGACGAAGTACGTGCCGGTCGGCTTGAAGACGCCGAATCCCGCGTCCTCGAGGCCCGCCGCCAGCAGATCCCGCTTGGCCGGCATGTCCTCACGGAACGCCGTGAAGTACGAGTCCGGCAACGCGAGGGCCTCGGCGACGGCGTACTGGAACGGCCCCGACGACACGTACGTCAAGTACTGCTTCGCCGAGCGCACGGCCGTGACCAGCTCCGGCGCCGAGGTGATCCAGGCCACTACGTGTTCATGCACCTATTTGTTTCCTGGCTCCGCGTCGGGCCGGGTCGGCCCCCGTGAACTCGTTGCCGGCCAGTAGCGACTTCGGCGGGGGCGGGTCTGTCGCAGGAGTAGGACCTTGAGCTGTAGCCCGCCTCGCGCCATGGAAATCAGAGCACAATCAGAGTACAATCTGAGTATGAGCATCGCACCCTCGGCATTCGAATCGGAGTCCGTCTCCTTCACCGATCTGTCGCGGAACCCGAAAGCTGTCGCGGCCAGGGCCGCCGCCCTGGGATGCCTGCGAGTCACGCACCGAGACGCGCCCGACATGGTGTTGACCACGGCTGTATACGCAGAGCGCGCCGAGGAGAACCTGACCACGGCGTCCCGGCTGTTCCTTGCACTGCTGAAGCAGGATGACGGTGCCAAGTCGCTTTTGCTCGCGCTGCCCGAGGTGTTCCCGTGGGTGCGCCACCTGGACGCTGAGGAAGTCCGGGAATTCACTGTCGAGCTTCTGGAAGCGCTGTCCGACGCCGCTGAACTGGGCGCCAGGGACGCTGTGCACCGAGCGATCGTCTCGTGGCGAGCCACCGCCCGCATCAATGCCGACCCTGACCAGCTCAGGGAAGCACTCCGTCCGCTTGGTGACGTCGACCTCGGCCCGGTCGAGGTGCACGAGTGAGCCCGAAGAAAGGCGATCGGGTCAGCGTCCCTCCGCTGAGCGGCTGGAACGTCATCCATGGGACGACGGAGGCCGCGACCGGTTGGGAGGAGCTGTGCCGGGTGGCGTTGCCGAACGCGCATCGCTGCCTGGAAGCCCTTCGCACAGACCCGCTGTCGCGGGCCAACTGGAACCGCCGGCACCAGCTCCGAGGCAGACACGCCACCAGGGAATGGAAGGGCTCTGAGCTGGAGCAGTGGGAGTACGAAATCACCAGCGGCGGCAGGGTTCGCTACCTGGTCAGCCCGGCCACCTCGACTGTGATCCTTGTGCACGCATCCCCGCGGCACCCGAAGGACACCGAATAGCCTGCGGCCCTCCGCCCGTGCAGAAGGCAGAGCGAACCGGGGCGCGGGCTGCGATGGGGTCTTGCGGTGCTGGTGGCGGGCCGACTGGAGTCTGAGGACGGCCGTGCCAAGGACGGCTGGCCCCATGGGCGGCGGTCAGTGCGCGAACGCCTTGCGGAGCCGGGCCGCGGCTTCCTCCAGGACGTCAGTCCGTTTGCAGAAGGCGAACCGTACGAAGGGCGCGCCCTCCTCCCGGTGGTCGTAGAAGACGGCGTTCGGGATGGCGACTACGCCCGCGCGCTCGGGCAGGGCGCGGCAGAAGGCGATGCCGTCGCGCTCACCGAGGGGGCGGATGTCGGTGGTGACGAAGTACGTGCCGGCCGGCTTGAAGACGGCGAACCCCGCGTCCTCGAGGCCCGCCGCCAGCAGATCCCGCTTGGCCAGCATGTCCTCACGGAACGCCGTGAAGTACGAGTCCGGCAGCGCGAGGGCCTCGGCGACGGCGTACTGGAACGGGCCCGACGCGACGTACGTCAGGTACTGCTTCGCCGAGCGCACGGCCGTGACCAGCTCCGGCGCCGAGGTGATCCAGCCGACCTTCCAGCCGGTGAACGAGAACGTCTTGCCGGCGGACGAGATCGTCACCGTCCGCTCGCGCATACCGGGGAAGGCCGCCAGCGGCACATGCTCGGCGTCGTCGAAGACCAGGTGCTCGTACACCTCGTCCGTCACCACCAGCAGATCCCGCTCGACGGCCAGCTCCGCGATCGCGGTCAGCTCCGCGCGCGTGAGCACGGTGCCGGTCGGGTTGTGCGGGGTGTTGATGAGCAGCAGGCGGGTGCGGTCGGTGACGGCGGCGCGCAGTTCGTCGAGGTCCAGCCGGAACGAACCCTCGTCGGGGCGCAGCGTGACCGGCACCCGGGTGCCGCCCGCCATGGCGATGCAGGCCGCGTACGAGTCGTAGTACGGCTCGAAGGCGACCACCTCGTCACCGGGCTCGACCAGTGCCAGCAGGGCGGCGGCGATCGCCTCGGTGGCGCCCGCGGTGACCAGGACCTCGGTGTCCGGGTCGTAGGACAGCCCGTAACGGTGCCGCTGGTGCGCGGCGACAGCAGCGCGCAGCTCGGGGACGCCGGGGCCGGGCGGGTACTGGTTGCCGCGCCCGTCGCGCAGGGCCCGTACGGCCGCCTCACGGACCTCCTCGGGGCCGTCGGTGTCGGGGAACCCCTGGCCCAGATTGATCGAGCCCGTGCTCAGGGCCAGCGCGGACATCTCCGCGAAGATCGTCGTTCCGAACTCGGCGAGGCGGCGGTTGAGGAAGGGGCGTTCGGTGGAGGTCATGGCGGTCATCCTGCGCTCAGGCCGTGGAGTTCCTCAACCTGGCGTCCGGCGCGTCGGAGTGCGGCAGGACGCATGAGGGCCGGACGATCAGGCGATGTTCGCCTCGGCCCAGACGACCTTGCCGCCGGGCACCGGGCGGGAGCCCCATCGGCGGGAGAGCCGGGCGACCATGGCGAGGCCGCGGCCGTTCTCGTCCGTTGTGCGTGCGCTGCGCATGTGCGGGGAGCGGGGGTCGCTGTCGGACACCTCGATGGTCAGGACCTGGTGCTGGATCAGACGCAGGCCGATCGGGCCCGTGCCGTGGCGGACGGCGTTGGCGACCAGTTCGCTGATGATCGACTTCGTGGAGTCCTCCAGCGCTTCCATGCCCCATGCGGCCAGCTGACCGGCGGCCAGGTCCCGGGCGCGGCGGGCAGCGGTCTCGTCCGGGGGCAGGGCCCAGCCGGCGACCTGCGCCGGGGCGAGGGCACGGGTGCGGACCAGGAGCAGACTGGCGTCGTCGCAGGCCGCCTGAGCCTGGACGGGCTCCATCGCGCGCGTGGAGAGGTCGTCCAGGGGCAGATCCGGTCGTGCCAGGGCGATGCCCAGACGGTGCATGCCCTCCTCGATGTCCTGGTCGCGGGTCTCGACCATGCCGTCGGTGTAGAAGGCGAGCAGGGTCCCCTCGGGCAGTTCCAGCTCCACGGCCTCGAAGGGGACTCCCAGACCGATGCCGAGGGGAGCTCCGGTGGGCAGGTCGGGGAAGGTGACCCGGCCCTGTGGGTCGATGATCGCGGGCGGGGGGTGCCCGGCAGCGGTCATGGTGCACCGGCGGGTGACCGGGTCGTAGACGGCGTAGAGACAGGTGGCGCCCACCGGCGCGGTGAGCTGGTCCGGATCGTCGCCGTCTCCCTCGGCCTCTCGCTGGACCGCCTCGTCGACGTGCGCCAGCAGTTCGTCGGGGGGCAGTTCCATGCCGGACAGCGCGTGCACCCCGGCGCGGAGCCTTCCCATCGCCGCGGCGGCGCCGATGCCGTGTCCGACCACGTCGCCGACCACGAGGGCCACCCGGGCACCGGACAGCGGGATCACGTCGAACCAGTCGCCGCCGACGCACCTGTCGATGTCGGCGGGCAGGTAGTGCGAGGCCGCCTCGACCGCCGCACCGCCACGCAGCCGGCGCGGGAGCAGGCTGCGCTGGAGCGCGAGGGCCGCGGTCTGCTCGCGGCGGTACTGGCGCGCATTGTCCAACGCCACCGCGGCGCGCCTGAGGAACTCTTCGGCCAGCAGCACGTCGTCCTCCTTCAGAGGTGCCCGATTCTCGGTGCGGACGAACACCGCCACACCCAGCAGCGCGCGCCGGGCACGGATGGGGACGACCATCACGGAGTGCATGCCGTGCTCATGGATCTTCCGCGCCCGCGCCGGGTCCTGGTCGATCCATGAGCCCGGTGCGGCGTCGACGATCGACTGGAGGCAGGACCTGCCGGTGCGCAGGACCTCGGCGTACGGCGAGGCGGGTCCCAGGGGCACCGGCTCACCGTGCACCCACAGGGATTCCGGGATTCCCGGGGCGATCGAGGCCAGACCGGCACGCCGGAGCACGGGGAGGCGTTCGCCCACGGTGCCGGCGCCGATCGAGGGCCCCTCGCCGAGAAGGACCGACTGCTCCAGGTCCACGGTGACGAAGTCGGCGAGCAGGGGCACGGCGAGATCGGCCAGTTCCTGACCGGTCTGCGTCACGTCCAGGGTCCTGCCCAGGCGCGTGCCGGCCTCACCGAGGACCGCCAGGCGCTCGCGCTCCCGCCTGCTCTCGGTGAGATCGATGCTGATGGTGCACACCCCCAGCGCACGGCCGTCGGCGCCCTGCAGACAGGAGAACGACACCGCGAACGGGCGCTCCTCGCCCCGGCTCGCCGGCAGCCACGTCCGGTACTCATGGACCTTGGTGCTGCCGCTCCCGAGCACCCGCCCCATCACGGCCTCCGTGGCTTCGGTCTCGACACCGGGCCACGCGTCGGTGATCCCGCGTCCGAGCCGCCGGTCCCGGGAGATGCCGTCGTGGCTCTCCATCGCGTCGTTCGCCAAGATGCAACGCAGCCGCCGGTCACGGATGACGACGCCGATCGGAGCGCGGTCGAGAATCGCCCCCTGCACCGACGCGTTCATCGCGTCCATCGCGCTCCCGGACGGCACGCCGACATCGGTCGCGGAGACGAGCCACCGCACCGCCCCGTCCTGCCCCCGCACCGACGTGATCCGCAGACCGGCGGGGAGCACGCGGCCGTCCCGGTGGCGCACCGCCGACGCGCCCGACCAGCCGTTGCGGGCACGGCACTGCTCGACGTACGCCGACATGGTCTGCGCCGCGCCCATGCAGGGCAGGACGAGGGCGGCGGGCCGGCCGACCACGTCCCGGGCGGCGTGTCCGGCGAGGTGCTCGGCGGCCTGCGTCCAGGCGACCACGGTGCCCTGCTCGTCGAGCAGCGCGAACGCCGTGTCGGAAACGTCAGAGGCGTGCATCTGCCTGCCGAGTGTCACTCGGTCGGTGGCGATCGTGGTCCTGGGCATCGGGCTGTTCCGTCCTCGGATGGCTGGAGCATGGGCCGTGTGGGCGTTCAGGTACGTGGCATCAGCCACGCGGGCATGTAGTGGCGCATTTGCCTCTTATCGGACAATTGACCGGATGACGCTCCGCCCTGTGACAGCGTCGCCGCCGTGGCCCACGCCCGGTTCCGGCTGTGCTCAAGGCCCGCCCAGGATGCGGTCCAGGAAGCACGGGAAGCACCCGAGCTGCCCTTCTGTGCAGGTCAGGGGCCGCTTCCCCTGAAGGACCCTCAGAAGTTCCTCAACTCTGCTTTGGGCCGCGCGGCGATCGGGCATCTCCTCGCCACGCAAGAGAACGAGGCGCCCACGGGGGGCCGCTTCGGGGGAAACGGAAGGAGGGTGACGCCATGGTCTTCGGCATCATCCTGGCGCTCTTCATGGCCTTCGTGCTCGTGTGCATCGTGGCCTCGGTCCGCAGCGGCAGGAGCGCGGTGGGCCGCCGGTCCCGCCGCCGTGGCCGTTCGCACAGCGGGGGCGGCGACAGCTGGTGGACCGTCGGCGACTCGGGGGGCTCGTCCTCCTCCTGCGGGAGCGGTTCGTCCGGCGGCTCGTCGTGCGGCGGCGGCTCGTCCTGCGGTGGCGGAGGCGGCGGTGGTGGATGCGGGGGAGGCAGCTGACACGGGGCAGCCGAGCTCCTGAAGGGGGAACCGCATCCCCGCCGCGCGGCGCCCGCCGGGACCCTTCCGGGCGGGCGCCGTCCGTGCGCCGGTCCAGCCGCCGTTCGCGCTCGCTCCGGCGTGCGCCGGCCTCGCTCAGTCGTGCGCCCTGGTTGAACAGTTGAGCTGAGGAGCCCTCTGAGGGATGGAAACCCCACGAAGTTGGGTAAAAACGCTGTGGCGTTGTCACAGTTCATGATTCCCTCTACATCACCAACGCGGCCTCGGAGGTCCTGCGGACCCCGCCACCGACCGGGCTCCTGACAGGGCCGCCGGGCCGATCTCCCGGTGTCGACCGGGGCGCGCCGGACCCACACCGCCTTTCCTTGCGTGCTAGCGGAGCCGACCCATGCTCACGACCCTGAACACCTCCTACACCGACACGCGCGCGGCCGACCTCGCCTGGGCGCTGGGCCGTGAACCACTGCCCGCCCTCGCCGTCCTCGACCTCGAACTGGGTGGGGTGAAGCTCCAGTTGCGCCTGCTCGGCGCGTCCCACCAGGTGCTCCTGGAGGAGGAGCGGAGCAGCTGCTCGGAGACGGTGGCGTGCATCCCGGGCAGCAGTACGCCCCTGCCGCTCGGGGTCGCGAAGCGGGTGGGGGACTGGGAGTACGAGTTCGCCGCGCGCGTCGAGGCACTGTCGCCCGGCTCCTTCGCGGGCCGCGCCCAGGAGTTGCTGGCCCTGGTCTCCGACCACCCCAACGGCCTGGTGGGCGTCTTCCCCGGCAGCCCGCACGCCTTCACCGCCCTGCTCGCCCAGCACCACGAGGGCCAGGTCCACTGGCGCACCTGGCACGCCTACCCCCAGGACGGCCAGTTGGTCGCGACGCGGACGAGAGTGGGGGTCAGAGCGGCGGTGGGCACCAGGGGCGGGAGTTGACGCGCACGGCCACCGGGTGACGACGAGATGCCGCCGGGGCGCCGTTCGGGCCGGATGGCGGGATCGGGTGGGCGTAAACCGGACGAGACCGGTCCAAACGCGCCGGCCCCGACATCACGCGGTTCCACACGTGTGGGTGACGAATACCTCCGCACCCGTGACGTAACGTCGCAGTCGTGATCGACCCGCACGCGCCGGCCCCACCCGGCGCCCCGCCCTGGCGCGCCCCCGCCCGGATCCCCGTGCGGCAGGCGACCGGGCGGTTCCTGGTCCTCGCGGGTGTGTTCGTCTGCGCGGCCTGCGGGCTGGTGTACGAACTCGAACTGATCGCCCTGGCCTCGTACTTGATCGGCGACTCGGTCACCCAGGCCTCCGTCGTGCTGTCCGTCATGGTCTTCGCGATGGGCATCGGCTCGCTCGCCGCCAAGCGGCTGCGCCGGCACGCCGCCGCCGGTTTCGGGGCCGTCGAGGCGATCCTCGCCCTGGTCGGCGGCTGCAGCGCGATGGCCCTGTACGCCGTCTTCGCCTGGACCGGCGACTGGGGCGGCCTGTGGGCCGACGGCCCCCGCTGGCTGCTGGTCGCCTTCTCCCTGGCCATCGGACTGCTGATCGGCGCGGAGATCCCCCTGCTGATGGAGCTGATCCAGCGCATCCGCCGCCAGGACGCGGGCGGCGCGGTGGCCGACCTCTTCGCCGCGGACTACGTCGGCGCCCTGGTCGGCGGTCTCGCCTTCCCCTTCCTCCTCCTGCCGTTCTTCGGCCAGTTGACCGGCGCCCTGCTCACCGGCGCGGTCAACGTCGTCGCCGGCGGCTGCCTGGTCCTCGGCCTGTTCCGGCGCGACCTCACGTGCCGCGCCCGCCGGCTGCTGGTCGCCGCCAACGTCGCCGTCCTCACCGTCCTGGCCGTGGCCGCCGCCCTCGTCGACGACTTCGAGCGTGCCGCCCGCACCGCCGTCTACGGCAGGGACGTCCGGGTGGCCGTGCAGACGGACGTCCAGGAGATCGTCCTGACCGGCGGCACCGAGGGCCGGCCACTGGACCTCTTCATCGACGGCCGGCTCCGCGTCAGCGGCCGGGACGAACGCCGGTACCACCAGGCGCTGGTGCGCCCCGCGATGAACGGCCCGCACGCGCGCGTGCTGATCCTCGGCGGCGGCGACGGGCTGGCCGCCCGCGAGGTGCTGCGGCATCCGGGCGTACGGCACGTCGAGGTCGTCGAACTCGACGCGGAGGTCGTGCGGTTGGCGGACCGGGATCCGGCGCTGTCCGAACTGAACGGCCACGCCTACGACGACCCGCGCGTCCATGTCACGGCGGCGGACGCGTTCCGCTGGCTGCGGGGGGCGCCGGCAGCGGCGTACGACGTGGTGATCGCGGACCTGCCGGACCCGGGCATCACGGCCAGCACCAAGCTGTACTCGCAGGAGTTCTACGGCCTCGCCCGGCGCGTGCTGGCGGACGGTGGCCGGCTGTCGGTGCACGCCGGCCCGGTCGGCTCCCGCCCGGATGTCTTCTGGACGGTCGAGACGACGATCCGCGCGGCGGGCCTGCACACGGCACCGCACCAGGTGCCGGGCCACGACACCGCGTTCACCACCGGCCGCCCCGCCCGCACCCCGGACGACTGGGGCTTCGTCCTGGCCGCCCCCGGCGGCACCCCGCCGCTGGTCAGGGCCGGCCGCGACCCGGGGCCACGGATGACGGGGCTGCCGGCGTCGACGCTGGTGCATCCGAGGTACTGACGGCACGGGAGAGACACCGGGCGAGTCGGTCCCGAGGGGGGCGTACTTCCGGTCACCCCGGGTAGGCTCCGTCGGCATGGAGCATGAGGTGTTCGTTCCGGTTCCCTCCGCTCGGCTGGGCGCGGCGCTGGCCGACCCCGCCCGGGTCGCCCGGGCGGTTCCCGGGCTCCAGCAGGAGGCGGGTGCCGAGCCCGTCGCCGGGCGGCTCAAGGTGCGGGTCGGCAGTCACTCGATCACCTACCGCGGCACCGTACGCGTCACCGCGCAGGACGACGGTTCGTACGCCGTCGAGGGCGACGCCACCGAGGCCCGCGGCACCGGAGAGGTCAAGCTCGCCCTCACCCTCCGCCTCCGCGACACCGACGGCGGCACCACCCTCACCGTCCAGGGCGGCGCCACGGCCGACGGCCGCATCACCGAGCTGCCCGCCGAAACCGTCCACTCCGCGGTGACCCGCCTGCTCAACCGCACGGCGGAGAACCTGGCATCCGACGCGGGGCAGGAGGCTCCTGCCGGGGAGCGGCAGCAGGACGACGCCGGGGACGCGGCTTCCGCCGGGGAGCGGCAGCGGGAGGACGTGCCGCGGGCACCCGACGGGCAGGCGCCCGCCGAGGAGTCGCCGTCCGTCTTCGACACCGAGGTCCCGCCCCCGTCCCTCGACCGCTCCGCCGACGAGCCCGCCCCGGCGGGCGACGACGCGCAGGAATCCGCGGAGCCCGCCGCCGCCCAGGCCTTCACCGGGGACGACGAGCCACCCGCGGAAGCCGCGCACGCGCGCCGCACGATGATCGGCCGCAGCGCGGAAGAGGTCGACCACGCCCCGCCCCGCGGCCGTTACGCCCCGGTACCGGCCCCGCAGGCCGCCGCCCAGCACCCCACCCTGCGCTGGGCGGCACCCGCCGCCGCGCTGGTCGTGGCGGGAGCCATCGTCCTGGGCCGCGCCCTGCGCCGCCGCCACTGAGCCACCGCGTCCGGACAGGCCCTCTTGATCCTCCCAGTAGGGTCGTCCCGTGAGTAACGAACCCATCACACTGACCGCGGGCGACGCGGAAGTGACCGTGCGGCCGGACAACGGCGGCCGTGTCGCGGGGCTCCGCGTCGGCGGCACCGAACTGCTCCGCCAGGGCGACCGCTTCGGCTGTTTCCCGATGGTCCCCTGGTGCGGCCGGACCCGCGAGGGCCGGTTCCACAACGGCGCCGTCCTGCACCAGCTGCCCCTGAACGCCCCGCCGCACGCCATCCACGGCACCGTCCGCGACGGCGCCTGGAACACCGCCCGAGTCACCGCCGACGAGGCGGTCCTGACGTACGACCTGGTGGAGCCGTGGCCCTACTCCGGCCGCGTCACCCAGGCGATCGCCCTCACGCCGGACGCGCTGACGCTGACCATGGCCGTCGAGACGTACGACGACTCCTTCCCGGCGCAGATCGGCTGGCACCCGTGGTTCAACCGGAACCTCGGCGGGGCCGACGCGCAGCTCGACTTCGCCCCGGCCTGGCAGGAGGAGCGCGGCGACGACCACCTCCCCACCGGCAACCGCGTCGACCCTGGGCCCGGCCCCTGGGACGACTGCTTCGGCATGCCCGGCGGCGTCGACGTCACCCTCACCTGGCCGGGGCGGCTGGAGCTGAGGGTCACCAGTCCCGAGGAGTGGGT
Organism: Streptomyces sp. NPDC052023; assembly: GCF_044548465.1. Taxonomy (NCBI): domain Bacteria; kingdom Bacillati; phylum Actinomycetota; class Actinomycetes; order Kitasatosporales; family Streptomycetaceae; genus Streptomyces; species Streptomyces sp. NPDC052023. The sequence goes on from NZ_JBIUBW010000002.1 coordinate 538,373, forward strand.
CGTGGTCTACGACGAGCAGAAGACCGCCGTCTGCGTGGAGCCGCAGACCGGCCCGCCCAACGGGCTCAACACCCTCCCGCGCCTGGTCACGCCCCTCGAGCCGCTGGAGGCCACGACGACCTGGCGCTGGAGGCGGCTCTAAGCTGGGCACCATGACGGACGTACGTGGCGCGCTGCTGCAGCAGATCAAGGACAAGGCCGTGGTGCACGGCAAGGTGACCCTCTCCTCCGGTCTGGAGGCGGACTACTACGTCGACCTGCGCCGCATCACGCTCGACGGCGAGGCCGCCCCGCTGGTCGGCGAGGTGCTGCTCGACCTGACCGCGGACCTGGAGTTCGACGCCGTCGGCGGGCTCACCATGGGCGCCGACCCGGTGGCCGCCGCCATGCTGCACGCGGCCGCCGCGCGGGGCCGCCGGGTGGACGCGTTCGTCGTGCGCAAGGCCGCCAAGGCGCACGGCCTCCAGCGGCGGGTCGAGGGACCGGACATCGCGGGCCGCCGCGTGCTGGTCGTCGAGGACACCTCCACCACCGGCGGCTCCCCGCTCACCGCCGTGGAGGCAGTGCGCGAGGCCGGCGCCGAGGTGGTCGCCGTCGCCACGATCGTCGACCGGGCGACCGGCGCCGCCGAGAAGATCGAGGAGGGCGCCGGGGTGCCCTACCTGTACGCGTACGCGAAGGACGAGCTGGGCCTGGACTGAGCAGCCCCGCCGGGGGCCCTCGGAGCATCCCGTTTCGTCTGGAAGGATGGGGCCGACGATGACGTCGCACCCCAGGTCTAGGTCAGGGCCGTAAGTACGCAGAACGCCAACCCGCACATACAAGGAGCGGACAGATGCCCATCGCAACCCCCGAGGTCTACAACGAGATGCTCGACCGGGCGAAGGCAGGCAAGTTCGCCTACCCGGCCATCAACGTCACCTCGTCCCAGACCCTGCACGCGGCTCTGCGCGGCTTCGCCGAGGCCGAGAGCGACGGCATCATCCAGATCTCGACGGGCGGTGCCGAGTTCCTGGGCGGCCAGCACAACAAGGACATGGTCACGGGCGCGGTCGCCCTGGCCGAGTTCGCGCACATCGTGGCCCAGAAGTACGACGTGACCGTCGCCCTGCACACGGACCACTGCCCGAAGGACAAGCTCGACGGGTACGTCCGTCCGCTGCTCGCGGTCTCCGAGGAGCGCGTCGCGCGCGGCGAGAACCCGCTCTTCCAGTCCCACATGTGGGACGGCTCGGCCGAGACCCTGGCCGACAACCTGGCCATCGGCCAGGAGCTGCTCGCCCGCGCCGCCGCCGCGAAGATCATCCTCGAGGTCGAGATCACGCCGACCGGTGGCGAGGAGGACGGCGTCACCCACGAGATCAACGACAAGCTCTACACCACGGTCGACGACGCGATCCGCACCGCCGAGGCGCTGGGCCTGGGCGAGAAGGGCCGCTACCTGCTGGCCGCGTCCTTCGGCAACGTGCACGGCGTGTACAAGCCGGGCAACGTCGTCCTGCGTCCCGATCTGCTGAAGGAGCTCAACGAGGGCGTCGCCGCCAAGTACGGCCGTCCCGCCGACGCCAAGGTCTTCGACTTCGTCTTCCACGGCGGCTCCGGCTCCACCGAGCAGGAGATCCAGACCGCGCTGGAGAACGGCGTCGTCAAGATGAACATCGACACCGACACCCAGTACGCCTTCACGCGTCCGGTCGCCGACCACATGTTCAAGAACTACGACGGTGTCCTGAAGGTCGACGGCGAGGTCGGCTCGAAGAAGACCTACGACCCGCGGACCTGGGGCAAGCTGGCCGAGGCGGGTATGGCCACCCGCGTCGTCGAGGCCTGCCGGAACCTGCGGTCGGCCGGTACGAAGCTGAAGTAGTACCAGGATTCATCGGCAGGGCCCGGCGCGAGCGCGCCGGGCCCGCTGTATACCTGGGAGCATGCCCGATGTCCGGCTGTCCTCGCCCCAGGGCAAGTGGATCCTGCTCACCACCGTCCTCGGATCCAGCATGGCCCTGCTGGACTCGACCGTCGTCAACGTCGCCCTGCCGCGCATCGGCGCCGATCTGAACGCCGACCTGGCGGTGCTCCAGTGGACGGTCAACGCGTACATGCTCACGCTGGCGGGGCTGATCCTGCTGGGCGGCTCGCTGGGTGACACCTACGGCCGCCGGAAGATCTTCGTCGTGGGCGTGGTGTGGTTCGCGATGGCCTCGCTGCTGTGCGGGCTGGCTCCCGACGCCGGGGTGCTGATCGCCGCGCGGGCCCTCCAGGGGATCGGTGGCGCGCTGCTCACACCGGGCTCGCTGGCCCTCATCCAGGCGTCCTTCCACGCCGACGACCGGGCGCGGGCGGTCGGCCTGTGGTCCGGCTTCGGCGGCATCGGCGCGGCCGTCGGCCCGTTCGTCGGCGGCTGGCTGGTGGACGGCCCCGGCTGGCGCTGGGTCTTCCTGCTCAACGTCCCGCTCGCCCTGGTGTGCGTCCCGGTGGCCCTGCGGCACGTGCCGGAGTCCTCCGCCGGCCGGGCGCACGGCCGCTTCGACGTACTCGGCGCGGTACTGGCCGCGCTGTCGCTGGCACTGGTGACGTACGCCCTGATCGAGGCCACGGACGGCTCCCTCACGGTCGTCCTGACGGCGGTCGCGGGTGTGGCGGCGGGCGTCGCCTTCGTGTACGTCGAGAAGCACCGGCCGGATCCGATGATGCCGCTGGACATCTTCGCGTCGCGCCAGTTCACCGCCGTCAACCTGGTCACGCTGTGCGTGTACGCGGCCTTCGGCGGATTCTTCTTCCTCGCCGTGATCCAGCTCCAGGTGGTCTCCGGCTACTCGCCTCTGGCGGCCGGTACGGCGCTGCTCCCGGCCACGGCCCTGATGCTGCTGTTCTCCGCCCGCTCCGGCGCGCTGGGCGAACGCATCGGCCCCCGCATCCCGCTCACCGTCGGACCGCTGCTGGCCGGGGCCGGGATGCTGCTGATGACGCGGGTGGGTGAGAACGCCTCGTACCCGCGGGACGTGCTGCCGGCCGTGCTGGTGCTGGGGCTGGGCATGGTCACTCTCGTCGCCCCGCTCACCGCCACGGTCCTCGCCTCCGTCGACCCGGCCCGGGCCGGGCTGGCGAGCGGTGTCAACAACGCGGCGGCGCGGGCGGCGGGCCTGGTGGCGGTCGCCGCGCTGCCCCTGGTGGCCGGGATGGGCCCGCAGGCCTATCGCTCGCCGGCCGCCTTCGACGCGGCGTTCGGCCGGGCGATGGTGGTCTGCGCCGCGATCCTGCTGGTCGGCGCGTTCCTGGCCTTCACCTACGTCCGCCGCCCGGCCCCCGGCTGCGAACGCCCCGAATGCCGCAGGCACGGCAACGTCATGACCCCGCCGCTGGAGAGCCCGGGTCCGACGGGGGGCTAGCGCCGCTGGAGAGGGCGGGACGGGGGAGGGTCAGCGCCGGGGGAGCGGGGCGGGTTCGGCTGGTGGGTGCCGGCGGGCAACGGGCCGGGTCGGTGGAGGTGTGGCGCCGGGCGCGGCACGGGGCCGGTGGTGTGTGGCGCCGGGGAGCGGGGCGGGGTCGCCTGGGGTGTGTGGCGCCGGGGAGCGGGGCGGGGTCGCCTGGGGTGTGTGGCGCCGGGGAGCGGGGCGGGGTCGCCTGGGGTGTGGGGTCGGCGGGGGTGGGGCAGGACGGCGGCGCTCCCGTTCCGTGGGGATGTACCAGACTGGACCCATGACGATTCACGAGAACCTCCTCGGGGGACCGCCCCCGACCCACCTCCCCGACGACCCGGAGCCGCGTGAGCTGCTCGCGGGCGGGTCCGCGCCCGCCGAGGTCGCGGCGCAGTACCCGACGTCCTCGCTGGCCTGGGCACAGCTGGCCGACGAGGCGTTCGAACGGGGCAGCGTCGTGGAGTCGTACGCCTACGCCCGTACCGGCTACCACCGCGGGCTCGACGCCCTGCGCCGCAGCGGCTGGAAGGGCCACGGCCCGGTGCCCTGGGAGCACGAGCCGAACCGCGGCTTCCTGCGTGCCCTGCACGCGCTCGCGCGCGCGGCGGGTTCGATCGGTGAGCAGGAGGAGTACGAACGCTGCACCCAGTTCCTGAAGGACTCCTCGCCCACGGCGGCACAGACGCTGGGCTAGGCGTCCTTTCGCGGGCCCGTCTGTGATCCAGACGGGCCTTGCGATGCTCCGGGGCATCCCTGAGGATGCGGGTGGGGACCGGGGCCCCCGTGCCGGTAACGGCAGGGGCGGACCGCTACCCGGAGTAACAACAGGAGACAGCGATGTCCCAAGAGGCTCACGAAACGCAGGAGCCCGAGACCCCGCATCTCGATTTCGAGGGCACGACGCCGTACGAGGACTACGTCAAGGCGGACGTGCTCACCCACCTCCAGCACACCCTCTCCGACGATCCCGGAGAGATGGTCTTCCTGGTCACCACCCAGGTGATGGAGCTGTGGTTCACCGTCATCGTCCATGAGTGGGAGACCGCCGCGAAGGCGCTCCGCGAGGACGACGTCCCGGTGGCGGTCGCCGCGCTGAAGCGTTCCGTCCGCGAGCTGGAGGCGCTGAACGCCTCCTGGACGCCGCTCGGGCAGCTGACGCCGGCCCAGTTCAACTCGTACCGCTCGGCCCTCGGCGAGGGCTCCGGATTCCAGTCGGCGATGTACCGGCGGATGGAGTTCCTGCTCGGCGAGAAGTCCGCGTCCATGCTGGTCCCGCACCGGGGCGCGCCCCGCGTGCACGCCGAGCTGGAGAAGGCGCTGCACGAGCCCAGCCTCTACGACGAGGTGCTGCGGCTGCTCGCGCGGCGCGGCCACGCCGTCCCGGAGTCCGTGCTGCGGCGCGACGTGTCACGGCGCTACGAGCCGTCGGACGAGGTCGAGGCGGTGTGGGCCGCCGTCTACACCGGTGACCAGAACGCCGAACTCGTCCGCCTCGGCGAGGCGCTGACCGATGTGGCGGAACTGGTGTGGCGCTGGCGCAACGACCACCTGGTCGCCACCCGCCGCGCGATGGGCGCGAAGGCCGGCACGGGCGGCTCGGCCGGTGTGGCCTGGCTGGAGAAGCGCGCCCGCAAGAACGTGTTCCCCGAGCTGTGGACGGCGCGGTCGTATGTCTGAACTCGCCCTGCGGGCAGAGAAGCTGGACGCGTCGGACGAACTGGCGCCGCTGCGCTCCCGTTTCGTCCTCGACGACGTGGTCTACCTGGACGGCAACTCCCTCGGCGCGCTGCCCGCGCACGTCCCCGACCGGGTGGCGGACGTGGTCCGCAGACAGTGGGGTGAACTGCGCATCCGCTCCTGGGAGGAGAGCGGCTGGTGGACGGCGCCGGAGCGGATCGGCGACCGGATCGCCCCGCTGGTCGGCGCGGCGCCCGGCCAGATCGTCGTGGGCGACTCGACCAGCGTCAACGTCTTCAAGGCCCTGGTGGCCGCGGTCCGCATCGCCGGTGACGGACGGGACGAGATCGTCGTGGACGCCACCACCTTCCCCACGGACGGGTACATCGCCGCGTCGGCGGCGCGTCTGACGGGCCGCGCGCTGCGGGCGGTCGAGCCGGGCGAGGTGGGGGCCGCCCTGTCGGGTCGTACCGCCGCGGTGCTGCTCAACCACGTCGACTACCGCACGGGACGGCTGCACGACCTGCCGTCGCTGACGGCCGCGGTGCACGCGGCGGGTGCGGTGGCCGTCTGGGACCTGTGCCACAGCGCGGGCGCGTTGCCCGTGGGGCTGGACGAGCACGGGGTGGATCTGGCGGTCGGGTGCACGTACAAGTACCTGAACGGGGGGCCGGGTTCACCGGCGTACCTCTATGTACGGGCCGATCTCCAGGAGCGCTTCGACTCGCCGCTGCCGGGGTGGAACTCGCACGCCGAGCCCTTCGGCATGCGCGGCGCCTACGAACCGGCGCCGGGCGCGGTCCGCGGTCGCGTCGGCACGCCGGACATCCTCTCGATGCTGGCGCTGGAGGCCGCGCTGGAGGTGTGGGACGGCGTCCCGATCGAGGCGGTGCGCGAGAAGTCCCTCGCCCTGACGGACTTCTTCCTGGAGTGCGTGGGGGAGCACGTGCCGGACGGACGCGTGGAGCCGGTGACTCCGCTCGCCCACGACCAGCGCGGCAGCCAGGTGGCGTTGCGGTGCGCGGACGCCGGGGACGTGATGAAGCGGCTGATCGAACGCGGCGTGGTCGGCGACTACCGGGCCCCGGACATCCTGCGCTTCGGTTTCACGCCGCTGTACGTGGGCTTCGGGGACGTGGAGCGGGCGGCGCGGGTGCTCGGGGAGGTGCTGGCGGCCTAGGCGCGGGTCGCGCGGGTGCGCGTGCTGCTCACTCGCTGACGTACACCCCCGCCACGGCTGCCGCGTACGCGGCCCGCGCGGCGCGCTCCGCGGCGGGGACGCCGGGGACCACCCCGGTGGTCAGCAGCGTGTAGTACAGGGGCGCCGAGACCGCCCCCACCACTGCCGCGGCGTCCGTGCCCTGCGGCAACTCCCCCCGCGCCACGCCCTGTTCGACGCAGGGCGCCCACTCGGCGACCCGCACTTCGTAGAAGCGCCGCAACGCGTCCGCCGTCCGCTCGTCCCACGTGGCCGCCGCGATCACCGCCCGGAACAGCGCCCCCTGCCGGGGGTCCGCCAACGTCCGCTGCACCAGCCGTGCGTTCGCCCGCAGATCGCCCAGCACGGACCCGGTCTCCTCGCGCGGCAGCGACTGTTCGGCCATGTCCGCGAGCAGATCGGCCACCAGTGCGGTCACGGACCCCCATCGCCGGTACACGGTCGTCCTGCCCACCTCCGCCCGGCGGGCGACGTCCGCGAGGTCGAGATGGGCGAAACCCTGCTCGGCCAGGACATCCCCGGCGGCCCGCAGCACGGCCGCACGCACGCGTGCGGTACGGCCGCCGGGGCGTACGGTGCCGGGCTCGGCGGTCATGGGCGGTCTCCTCGGTGCGGCGTGTGCGGCGGGACATCGCCTCGGGTCATGGCGACGGGCCGGCGACTCGTGAGTGGCCCCTCAGCGTAAACGAAACCGCGGAACCGTTTGCAGGCCCCTCACCGAGCGTGACATCCGCGTGCAGCCCCACGTCACCGGCCTGATACCGTCCCGGCCAACGGCCGCTTACCCCTGGTCCGCCAAACCCGTTACGCCGCTGAGAGGTTGGAGCATGCCGGACGACGCCGCAGCAGCCCGGGCCGCCGCCGAGGAGGAATCCGCCTTCTCACATGCGGCCGTCCACCCCGACGCCACGGCGGCCTACGGCGACCACCCCGACCAGGTGATCGACTTCTACGCCCCGCGCGGCACGGAAACCGCCGGGCCCCCGGCCGTGGCCCCGCTCGTCGTGGTGCTGCACGGGGGTGCGTGGCGGGCGCCGTACGACCGGCGGCACATCAGCCCGTTCGCGGACTTCCTGGCACGACGGGGGTTCGCCGTGGCGAGCGTCGAGTACCGCAGGGGGGCCGACGCGGCTACGGGTGCGCGCGGCGGTGCCGAGGGGCCGGTCGCCGGTCGCTGGCCGGAGACCTTCGACGACGTCGCCGGCGCACTGGACGCGCTGCCCGCCCTCGTACGGGAGGCCGTGCCTCAGGCCGACTTCCGCCGTACGGTGATCACCGGGCACTCGGCGGGCGGGCAGCTGGCACTGTGGGCGGCCGCCCGGCACGTGCTCCCGGCGGACGCGCCGTGGCGCACGGACCGGCCCGCGCCGCTGCGGGGTGTCGTGGCCCTGGCCCCGATCGCCGACTTCGCCGTGGCCGCGAAGCTCGACGTCTGCGGAGGCGCGGCGGGTCAGCTCCTGGGCGGCCAGGAGCACTTCGTGGAACGGCAGCCGTATGCCGACCCGGCGCTGCTGCTGCCCACCGGCATCGCGACGACGCTCGTCCAGGGACGTTCCGACGTGGTGGTGCCGCAGGCCGTCGCCGAGTCGTACGCGGACGCGGCGGCGAAGGCGGGGGAGATGGTGGGGGTGACCCTGCTGGGGGACGTCGGGCACTTCCCACTGATCGATCCGGCGGCGGACGCGTGCGCGGTGGTGGCGGAGGAGATCGCGCAGCTGGCCTGGTGAAGGTGGCTCGCGCGCGGGCCGGGGCCACCAGGGCCGGCCCGTAGTACCTGAGAGGGATCCCGAAGGACCCCTCTCACTGGTGACGACCGCGACCCCGGCCTCGCCGTACCGTTCTGGACGTGACCGAGACGACCCAGACGCACAGGCCCCCGGCACCGCCGAGCGGTGCCGCGGCGCGCAGCCCCGAGTACCGGCTGGCCCTGGATGCCCTGCGGGGGCTGCGCCAGGATCTGTTCCACGACGCCTTCGCCTACCGTCCGCTGCCCCGCATGAGCCTCGACGGGCCGATGACACGCCGGCTGAAGGGCCGGCTGCGGCACTACGCGGGGTGGACGCCGCACGCGGTGGTGACGTCGGCGGGCCTGCTGGCGATGCTCGTCGGGTACGAGTCGAGTCCCGGGGGGAGCCTCGACGGACTCGTCGGCCTCCTGGCGCTCGCTCCGGTCCTGCTGACCCTCGTCCGTCCCGTCGGCGCCTTCTGGGTATCCCTGGCCGCCGCTCCGGTCTCCGGAATGTTCTACGGCGGCTGGTACGAGTGGCCCTGGCCCCCCGGCAGCCTCGTCGCCCATCTGACCGTGCTGACGATCGTCGCCGTGCGCACCCGGCCCCGTACGGCCGCGTGGATGTGGGCGCTGACCGCGCTCTACGCGTTCCTCGCGGACTCCCTCCTCGGCTCCGGCTACTACGACAGCAACAGCGGCCCGGTGCTGGTCCTGTCGGCGTTCATCCTGCTGTTCGTCGCCGTGCTGCACATCCGCCGTGAGGCCAGGCAGGAGGTGACCGCCCAGCAGACGGTCACCGAGCACGAGCGGTCCCGCCGCACGCTCCTGGAGGAGCGCACGACGATCGCCCGGGAGTTGCACGACGTCGTCGCCCACCACATGTCGGTCGTCGCCATCCAGGCGGAGGCCGCGCCCTACCGGGTGGAGAACCCGCCGCCGGAGCTGGAGCACGCCTTCGTCACCATCCGGGAGAACGCGGTGGCGGCGCTGACCGAGCTCCGCCGTGTCCTGGGCGTCGTGCGCGCCGAGGACTACGAGGCGCCCGAGGCCCCGCAGCCCACCCTCGCCGACCTGGACGCGCTGCTGGCCAACGTGCGGGACGCGGGACTGACCGTCGACAAGACGGTGACCGGGGCCGTGCGCGAGCTCCCCCAGGGTGTGGAACTCTCGGCCTACCGCATAGTCCAGGAAGCGCTGAGCAACACCTTGCGGCACGCGCCCGGAGCGAGCGCCCGGGTCGAGATCGGCTATGTCCTCGGCGGACTGGGCCTGCGCATAGTCAACAGCTCGCCACCGGCGCCCGCCCTGGTCAAGCCCTCGCCCGGCGCGGGCCACGGCATCACGGGGATGCGCGAGCGCGTCACCATGCTCAACGGCGAGATGACGGCCGCCCGCACGGACGAGGGCGGCTACGAGGTGACGGTGTTCCTGCCGGTGGCCACGGTGAGCGAAGGTGACGCATGACCATTCGCGTGCTGATCGCAGACGACCAGATGATGGTGCGCGAGGGCTTCTCGGTCCTGCTGAACGCGATGCCGGACTTCGAGGTCGTCGGCGAGGCGGTCAACGGCCGGGAGGCGGTCGAGAAGGTCCGCGAGCTCTCGCCGGACGTCGTGCTGATGGACATCCGGATGCCCGAGCTGAACGGCATCGAGGCGACCCGGGAGATCATCGCCGCGGACGGCGCGGCGAAGGTGCTGGTGCTGACGACGTTCGACCTCGACGAGTACGTGTACCAGGCGCTGCGGGCGGGAGCGTCGGGCTTCCTGCTCAAGGACGCCTCGGCGCGGCAGCTCGCCGACGGGGTCCGGGTGGTGGCCGCGGGGGAGGCCCTGCTGGCCCCGTCCGTCACCAGGCGGCTGATCACGGAGTTCTCGAAGCTGTCCGACGCCCCCGGCATCCCGGCCACCGCGCAGGCGGCGTACGGGGACCTGACCGAGCGGGAGACGGAGGTGCTGGTGCTGATCGCCCAGGGCCTGTCGAACTCGGAGATAGCCGAGCGGCTGGTTGTGGCCGAGTCGACGATCAAGACCCACGTCAGCCGCATCCTGGTGAAACTGGGCCTGAGGGACCGCACGCAGGCGGCGGTGTTCGCGTACGAGGCGCGGTTGGTGACCCCGGGCTGAGCGGCGCATCGGCATCGAGCAGGACGCCGAGCCCGGGGCGCCGGTGTCAGTGCAGTGCGGCCTCGCCCGTGTGGACGGCGCGCAGGGCGCGCTCGACGGTCTGCTGGTTCTCGCCGACCGGGGCCACGTAGTCGAGGACGGCGCGGGCGGCGTCCTCACCGACCGTGCGGGTGATCACCCAGGTGGCGAGGTACTGCGAGGCCAGGCAGCCGCCCGCGGTGGCGATGTTGCCCTCGGAGTGGAACGGCGTGTCCAGCACGGTGACGCCGCGGGCCTCGACGAAGGGCCGGGTCTTGATGTCGGTGCAGGCGGGCATGTCCTGCAGCAGGCCGAGCCGGGCCAGGACCAGCGCGCCGGAGCACTGGGCGCCGATCAGCTGGCGGGCCGGGTCGAGGCGCAGCCGGGAGATCAGTGCGTCGTCGGCGACCACGTCACGCGCCTTGACCCCGCTGCCGATCAGCACGACGTCGGCCTCGGGAAGGAACTCCATCGGGCGCTGCCCGGTCACTTCGACGCCGTTCATCGAGGTGACCACCGGCGCCGGGGTCGTGATGAAGGCCTCCAGGCCGTCCTTGCGGCACCGGTTGATCAGCGCGGAGGCGATGAAGCTGTCGAGTTCGTTGAACCCGTCGAACGTGACCACGGCCACCTGCATGGCGACTCCTCCAAGTACGGGATGCCCACTCTCCCCGACGCTCCGCTCCGAGGCGAGGGCCAATCGGCGGCCGGTGGCATGCCTTGCGTCACGTCGAGGGAACACCCTGGTCAGTGAGCGTGCTTCCGGGCTAGCGTCCGTCCATGGCAGCTGCTTCGGACCTCGCCTTCGCTCCCTGGGACCCGGCGTTCCTGGCCGACCCGTACCCCGCCTACGCGGAGCTGCGCGCCCGGGGCCGGGTGTTCTACTTCGAGCCCACGGACCAGTGGCTGGTCCCGCACCACGCGGACGTCTCGGCACTGCTGCGCGACCGGCGCCTCGGCCGGACCTACCAGCACCGCTTCACGCACGAGGACTTCGGCCGCACCGCGCCCGACCCGGAGCACGAGCCGTTCCACACGCTGAACGACCACGGGATGCTGGATCTGGAGCCGCCGGACCACACGCGGATCCGGCGCCTGGTGTCGAAGGCGTTCACACCGCGCACGGTCGAGCGGCTGAAGCCGTACGTGGACAAACTGGCCGGCGACCTCGTCGCGGCGCTGGCGGAGGCGGGCGGCGGGGACCTGCTGACGGACGTGGCGGAGCCACTGCCGGTCGCGGTGATCGCCGAGATGCTCGGCATCCCCGAGCCCGACCGGGCGCCACTGCGCCCCTGGTCGGCGGATATCTGCGGGATGTACGAGCTGAAGCCCTCGCAGGAGACGGCGGCACGCGCGGTGCGGGCGTCGGTCGAGTTCTCGGACTGCCTCCGGGAGCTGATCGCCCAGCGCCGCAAGGCCCCCGGCGAGGACCTCATCTCCGGGCTGATCGCGGCGCACGACGAGGGTGACCGGCTCACCGAGCAGGAGATGATCTCGACGGCGGTACTGCTGCTGAACGCGGGTCACGAAGCCACGGTGAACGCCACGGTCAACGGCTGGTGGGCGCTGCTGCGCAACCCCGGCCAGCTGGCCGCCCTGCGCGCCGACCACTCCCTCGTCCCCTCCGCCGTCGAGGAGCTGATGCGCTACGACACCCCGCTCCAGCTCTTCGAACGCTGGGTGCTCGACGAGATCGAGATCGACGGAACCACGATCCCGAGGGGCGCGGAGATCGCGATGCTCTTCGGCTCCGCGAACCACGACGACCAGGTCTTCGCGGCGCCGGAACGCCTGGACCTCACGCGCCGGGACAACCCCCACATCTCCTTCAGCGCCGGGATCCACTACTGCATCGGCGCCCCCCTGGCCCGCATCGAACTGGCCGCGTCCATGCGGGCGTTGCTGGAGAAGGCGCCGACTCTGGCCCTCGCGGAGGAGCCGGAACGCACACCGAACTTCGTGATCCGGGGGCTTCGGGGACTGAGCGTGCGGGTGGGGTGAGGCCCCGGGGCCGCACGGTGCGTGCGGGACTCAGCCGCTGACCACGTCCCGCCGCCGCAACCCCGCGAGCCCCGCCGTGACCAGGGCCACCGCCAGCCCGGTCAGGAGCAGTACCGGCGTCCACCGCATGTCACCGCCGGGCAGCTTCGGCAGGTGGCCGAAGGGGGAGACGTCCAGCACCGCCTGGGGGACGTCAAGGGCCGGCCCGACCCAGCCGATCAGCAGCACCGCCCCGGCGACACCCCAGGCCGCCGTCGCCGCCTGCGGCGACACCCCGTGCAGCAGTACGGCCACCCCGCCGATCACCCAGATCGCCGGGAGCTGCACCAGGCACGCCGCCAGGATCGGGCCGGGGGATCTGCCGTAGCCGGCCGCGAGGCCCAGCCCCGCCAGCAGCATCAGCAGCGCGGACCCGCCGAAGGCGACGACCAGATGGCCCGCCGCCCATCGCAGGCGCCCCACCGCGTTCGCCAGCACCGGCTCGGCCCGCCCCGACGTCTCCTCGCCGTGCAGCCGCAGCACCGACGCCACGACGTACAGGGCGGCGACCAGGCCGAGCATCCCCACCATCGCCGCGAGGAACGCGTCCGTCAGGCCGGACCGGCCGCCCATCCGCTGGAAGATCTCCCGGGCGCTGTCGTTGTCACCGACCAGCTCGGCCGCGCCCTCGGTCATCCCGCCGTACACCACCCCGGCGAGGAGGAATCCGATGCTCCAGCCGAGCACACTGCCCCGCTGCAACCGCCAGGCCAGCGCACCGGCCGTACCGAGCCGCCCCTCGGCCGGACCCGGCCGGCTCGGCAGGAAGCTCATGCCGACGTCCCGCCGCCCGGTGAGCCCGTACGCCACCGCCCCCTGTGCCACCGCCACCGCGGCGAACAGCAGCAGCAGCCACCATCGTTCGGCCGCGAACGGCCGCAGGTTCTCCAGCCAGCCGAGCGGCGAGGCCCAGGTCAGCGGCGAGGAGCCGTCGTCCGTCGCCGAGTCGCCCGCCGCCCGCAGCACGAAGGCCGCGCCCAGCAGCCCGGCCGTCAGCCCGCGCGCCAGCCGGGCGCTCTCGGTGAACTGGGCGACGATCGCCGCCATGGTCGCGAAGACCATGCCGACGCCCGCGATCCCGAGGGCGAGGGCGACTGCTCCGCCGGCGCCGTGACCGGCCAGGCCCCCGGCGACCAGCAGCGCCAGCACGCCGTTCGCCACAAGTGCGGTCAGCAGTGCCGCCGTCAGCGGGGCCCGCCGGCCCACCATCCCGGCCGAGATCATCTCCTGCCGGCCGCTCTCCTCCTCGTCGCGCGTGTGCCGTACGACGATCAGCAGGCTCATCACCGCGGCGAGCGCACCGGCGTACACGCCGGCCCGCCACGCGGTCAGCGCGCCGAGCGAGTCGCCGAACACCGGGCCGATCATGGCGCGCAGCGAGGCGTTGGTCTCCATCTGGCCGACCAGGCCGGCGCGTTCGGCGGCGGTGCCGTACAGGCCTTCGAGGGTGCTCGGCATGGACAGCACCATCAGGGCGTTCACGCCGGCCCAGACCGGGACCAGGACCCGGTCGCGGCGCAGCGCGAAGCGCAACAGGGTGCCGGTACCGGCCAGTTGGCGCGACCCTGTGCCCCCTGCCGTGAAGATCGTGGCGGTCATCGCGCGGCCACCTCTGCGCGCTCGTCGGCGTAGTGCCGCAGGAACAGCTCCTCCAGGGTGGGCGGCGTCGAGGTCAGGGACCGGACGCCGGAGCCGCTCAGGGACCGGAGCACGTCGTTCAGCTTGTCGGTGTCGACCTGGAGCCGGACCCTGCGCCCCTGTACGTCGAGGTCGTGCACGCCGGGCAGACGGGCGAGCCCGTCCGGCGGGCCGGCCAGCTCGGCGGTCACGCTGGTACGGGTCAGATGGCGCAGGTCGGCGAGCGAACCCGTCTCCACCGTGCGGCCCTTGCGGATGATGCTGACCCGGTCGCACAACTCCTCGACCTCGCTGAGGATGTGGGAGGACAGCAGGATCGTCCGGCCGCGCTCCCGCTCCTCGGCGACGCACCGCTGGAAGACCTCCTCCATCAGAGGGTCGAGGCCCGAGGTCGGTTCGTCGAGGATCAGCAGGTCGACGTCCGAGGCGAAGGCGGCGACGAGGGCGACCTTCTGCCGGTTGCCCTTGGAGTACGTGCGGCCCTTCTTGGCCGGGTCCAGCTCGAACCGCTCCGTCAGCTCCGCGCGGCGCCGCCTGTCGAGGCCGCCGCGCAGGCGGCCGTACAGGTCGATGACCTCGCCGCCGGAGAGGTTGCGCCACAGGGTCACGTCCCCGGGGACGTACGCGATCCGGCGGTGGAGTTCGACCGCGTCGGCCCAGGGGTCCTTGCCGAGGAGCTGGGCGGCGCCGGAGTCGGCGCGCAGCAGGCCGAGCAGGACGCGGATGGTGGTGGACTTGCCCGACCCGTTCGGGCCGAGGAAACCGTGTACCTCACCGGACTCGACGTCCAGGTCGAGGCCGTCGAGCGCATGGGTCCGGCCGAACGACTTGTGCAGGCCGGAGACGGTGATTGCCTTCGTCATGATGCAGAACGTACGCTTACTTCAGAAGTTTGTGAAGTTAAGGAAGCGTATAAATCGTCGGTACACTGAGGGTGGGGCGCTGAGCAGGGGAGATGATGCCGTGATGACGGAACCGGGCGGGAACCGGAGCGCGCGGTCAGGCGCGGAGGGGACGAGTGCACGCGACCCCGAGACCGTCTCCCGTTTCGTCGAGCACTTCGCGGCGCAGCTCGTGGAGGCCGGGATGCCGAGGATGCCCGCCCGGGTCTTCGCCGCCCTGCTCGCCTCCGACGCCGGTGCCCTGACCTCCGCCGAACTCGGCGAACAGCTGCAGATCTCGCCCGCCGCGGTCTCCGGCGCGGTGCGCTATCTGGCCCAGGTCCACATGGTCTCGCGCGAGCGGGAGCCCGGTTCGCGCCGGGAGCGGTACCGGGTGCACGGCGACCAGTGGTACGAGGCGCTCACCAACCGCGAGGCCGTGCTCAAGCGCTGGGAGGACGCCCTGCGCGACGGCGTCGACACCCTCGGCCCCGGCACCCCGGCGGGCCGCCGGCTCGCCGAGACCCTCGCCTTCTTCGAATACCTCGAGGGGGAGCTGGACGCCCTGATGGAACGCTGGCGCGCGCACCGGGAGGAGCTCTTCGGCCGGAGCTGACCCCGCGACGCCGGCCCCTTACCGCAAGCGCGCCGCACCGCCCGGCAGCGTCAGCCCCCACGCCCCCTCCCGCACCCGCCACGTCCGTGTCCGCACCGGTCCGCTCACGCCCGCGTCCGAGTGGTAGCGGAAGTCCGCTCCCGAGACGGTCACCGTCCGTCCCTCCGCGCGCAGCGGCGTCGCCTCCGCGCCCACCGACAGCGGGCGCACCTCGATCTCCGCCGCGCCGGAGCCGTCCGGGGCGACGGACACGGCCTCGACCGGCTGGTCCAGATCGACCAGCGTCGACCCGTCGACCTCGATCCGCAGCCGCGCCGGTGCGGGCGCGGGCACCGACGGCAGCCGCGCCGGACGGGCCGCCACCAGGGTGCGCACGAGCGACTGGCAGGTCCGCAGCCAGGGCGCCCGGGCCGCGGCCGTACCCCCCTCTCCCAGTGGCACCGGCGGAATCCGCAGCGCGCCGAGCACCACCCCGTCGCTGTCGTCGACGAGCAGGTCCAGGCGCCGTTCGATCCCCTCCAGCACGGCCCGTGCCGCCGGCACCGTGCTCGTCGGCACCCCCAGGGCCGTGGCGAGAGCCAGGGCGGGCCCCACGGGGACGAGCGACAGCACACTTCCGGCCAGCTCCCGCTGCCGGTGCAGCAGGGCCACCGTCCGCACCAGGGCGCGGTCGTCGCCGATCACCACCGGCCGCCGTGAGCCCCTGCGGGCCAGGGCCCGGGCGAACTCCTCCGGTCCGTCGGGCAGGCACACCTTGGCGGTCGCACCCGCGCTGAGCACGTCCTTCGCGATGCGGACGGACTCCCCGTCCGTCCTCCGAGCGACCGGATCGATGATCACCAGCAGCTGATCGGACGTCGGAGAAGTCGCCACCTCGGTCATGCCTCGCTTCCTCGGGTAGCATCTTTGTGCAAGAGCCCCTTGCGCTATTGCGCCAGGGGCTTCGTCTATTCCGGGGCATCCGGTCCGACGGCGCGGCCAACGACGGCCGCGGGGCACGCGGCGGCAACTCCACCGCGTTCGCCCCTGACCTTGGACATGCCCCGCCCGGAAGGGGTGTACGCGCGTGCCCGCACTTGTGCTGCTCGGTGCTCAGTGGGGTGACGAAGGCAAGGGAAAGGCGACGGACCTGCTAGGCGGGTCGGTCGACTACGTAGTGCGCTACCAGGGCGGCAACAACGCCGGCCACACGGTCGTCGTCGGCGACCAGAAGTACGCGCTGCACCTGCTCCCTTCCGGAATCCTCTCGCCCGGCTGTACGCCGGTCATCGGCAACGGCGTCGTCGTCGACCCGTCTGTCCTGCTCTCCGAGCTGAGCGGGCTGAACGAGCGTGGCGTCGACACGTCCAAGCTCCTGCTCAGCGGTAACGCGCACATCATCACGCCGTACAACGTGACGGTCGACAAGGTGACGGAACGCTTCCTCGGAAAGCGCAAGATCGGCACCACGGGCCGCGGCATCGGCCCGACGTACGCCGACAAGATCAACCGCGTCGGCATCCGGGTCCAGGACCTGTACGACGAGTCGATCCTCACGCAGAAGGTGGAGGCCGCGCTCGACGTCAAGAACCAGATCCTCACCAAGCTCTACAACCGCCGCGCGATCGCCGTCGGCCAGGTCGTCGAGGAACTGCTCGGCTACGCGGACCAGCTCGCGCCGTTCGTCGCCGACACCGTCCTGGTCCTGAACCAGGCGCTGGAGGAGGACAAGGTGGTCCTCTTCGAGGGCGGCCAGGGCACCCTCCTGGACATCGACCACGGCACGTATCCGTTCGTGACGTCGTCCAACCCCACGGCGGGCGGTGCCTGCACCGGCGCCGGTGTCGGCCCCACGAAGATCAGCCGCGTCATCGGCATCCTCAAGGCGTACACGACCCGCGTCGGCGCGGGCCCGTTCCCGACGGAGCTCTTCGACGAGGACGGCGAGGCGCTGCGGCGCATCGGCGGCGAGCGCGGTGTGACCACCGGCCGTGACCGCCGCTGCGGCTGGTTCGACGCGGTGATCGCCCGCTACGCGACCCGTGTGAACGGCCTGACGGACTTCTTCCTCACCAAGCTCGACGTCCTCACCGGCTGGGAGCAGATCCCCGTCTGCGTGGCCTACGAGATCGACGGCAAGCGGGTCGAGGAGCTGCCGTACTCGCAGACCGACTTCCACCACGCGAAGCCCGTCTACGAGATGCTGCCCGGCTGGTCGGAGGACATCAGCAAGGCCAAGTCCTTCAGCGACCTGCCGAAGAACGCGCAGGCCTACGTCAAGGCCCTGGAGGAGATGTCCGGCGCCCCGATCTCCGCGATCGGCGTGGGTCCGGGCCGGGACGAGACGATCGAGATCAACTCGTTCCTGTAGCCGGCCTGCCGGCCCTCCTTTCCACGCCCGCCGCTACGCCCTCCGGGTGCGTCCGGCGGGCGTGCGGCCGTCGGGGGCGGTGCAATCGGCGTATGAGCAACCACGGGATCGTGCCGTGCCATGGCCCGTACGGCGGAGAGGGCGCCGACGCGGCGGGGTCGGAGTGCTCCGACCCCGCGGTCTTCGAGGTCGCGCGCCACAACAGGGCGCCCCTGCGGGTGTGCCCGGTCCACCTCGGGCCGTCCCTGCTGATGGCGGCCGGAGTGCTGTGGCCGCCTGCCGTCATCCTCATCGGCCGGAGCTGAAGCGGGGCCCGGGAGGGCGGCCCGGTCAGCTGAACACGATCATCGACCCCTGTGCCAGGCTCCGCGTCGCCGCCGCGTGCAGCCCGAGCCAGACGTGACGCTCGCGGGCGAACGGGCTCGGGTCGTACGGGGCGGGAACGGCGGGCTCCTCCAACTCCGTGGGACCTGAAGGGGGCTGGGGGGCGGCCGGGGGGTTGGCCGGGTCGATGCCGATCGACGGGGCCACGAACTCCAGCTCGCGCAGCAGCGCCTGCGAGGAGCCCAGCGGGCCGCCGCCCGCGAGGAGTTCGTCGTCCGACAACGGGTGCGGGAAGTCGACGGGGACGTACGCCCCGGCGTGGTCGTAGTGCCAGACCAGATGGGACTGCTGGGCCGTCGTCTCGAACATCTCCAGGAGCTGTTCGTAGTCGCCGCCCAGTTCGTCGACCGGCGTCACCGGCAGGCCGCACACCTGGAGCAGATACGCGCGGCGCAGGAAGTGCAGCGCGTCGTAGTCGAAGCCGGCCACGGGGGCGACCTCGCCGGACAGGCCCGGCATGTACTGGTACACCGGCACCGGCGGCAGCCCGGCCTCGGCGAGCACCTTGTTGTATTGCGCGAGTTCCTCGGCGAACGGGTTGTCGGGGGTGTGGCACAACACGTCGACGAGCGGTACCAGCCACAGGTCACAGGCCAAAAGAGGGCTCCTCTTCACGCAGGCGGCGCGGGGTGTTGACGCAGGCAGCGCATAGCACGTTGGTCGAAGAAGGGTAATCCGTGTGCCGCGGGGCGGGGCCCCGCGTGCAGGTCCCATACCCACGTCAGACGTCGGCCAGCCGCTCGATCAGAGCCAGCGCGTGCGCGTTGTGCTCGGCGACCAGGGAGCGTGCGGCGTCGGTGTCGCGCCGTGACAGCGCGTCGATCAGTTCGGTGTGACGGGCCCACAGGTGACCGCGCAGATCGGGGAGCCGGCGCAGATGCTGCACCGCGCACACCCAGGACTGCACGCGCAGCCGGTGCAGGAAGTCCACCAGGTACGGGTTGCCGAACAGGCTGCCCAGCTCACGCCAGAAGCGCAGGTCGTAGCCGATCAGCACGGTGAGGTCCCCGGCGCAGGCGGCGCGCTGCGCCTCCTCGCCACGCCGCCGCACACCCGCGAGGGCGGCGGCCGTGTAGGGGTCGCCCGGGTCCTGGAACTGCGGCGGGCCGCCCCGGCCCCGCTCCAGGGCGTGGAACATGCCGTCCATGACCAGGCTGCGCGCCTCGACCAGCCCACGGAAGTCGGCGAAGGAGTACTCCCGCACCCGGAAGCCCCGGTGCTGGAGCGCGTCGAGCAGCCCCTGCGCGGACAGGTCGACCAGCGCCTCGCGCACCGGCGTCGCGGAGACCCCGTACTGGTCGGCGATCTCCTTGACCGTGAACTCCTGACCCGGCTGGAGCCGCCCGGCCAGCACCTCGTCGCGCAGCGCGTCCGCGATCTGCTGCCGCAGGGTGCTGCGGGTCACAGCGCCGTTGCCGGGCATGGTCGGGCGGTCTCCTCGTCGCGTGCGGGGGGCGTGCTCGTGGTGCGGGTCCACGAGCACGCCACCATACGCGGTCGGATGCCCGGCCGTGATTACTCGGTGTGCTCGTCGGCCACCGACAGGGCCGCGTCCAGCGCCGCCAGACCCTCCTTGAGTTCGGCCTCGGTCACGTTGCACGGCGGGACGATGTGTGTCCGGTTCATGTTCACGAAGGGCCACACCCCGCCCGCCTTGGCCGCCGCCGCGAACGCGGCCATCGGCGCGTTGGCCTCGCCGGCCGCGTTGTACGGCACCAGCGGCTCGCGGGTCTCCCTGTTCCGCACCAGCTCCAGCGCCCAGAACATGCCGGTGCCGCGCACCTCGCCCACGGACGGGTGCCGCTGCGCCAGCTCCCGCAGCGCCGGGCCGACGACGTCGGCGCCGAGCCGCGCCGCGTTCTCGACGACGCCTTCCTCGGCCATCACGTTGATCGTCGCGACGGCGGCGGCGCAGGCGAGGGGATGGCCGGAGTAGGTCAGTCCGCCCGGGTAGGGCCGCTTGCCGAAGGTCGCGGCGATCTCCCCGGAGATGGCGACGCCGCCGAGCGGCACATAGCCGGAGTTCACGCCCTTGGCGAAGGTCATCAGATCCGGCACGACGCCGAACAGGTCCGCCGCGAACCACTCACCGGTGCGACCGAACCCCGCCATCACCTCGTCGAGGACGAAGACGATCCCGTACGTGTCGCAGATCTCGCGGACGCCCGCGAGGTAGCCGGGCGGCGGCACCATGATCCCGGCGGTGCCGGGGACCGTCTCGAGGATGATCGCGGCGACGGTCGCCGGGCCCTCGAACTCGATCGTGGCCTGAAGGTGCTCCAGCGCCCGGGCGCACTCCTGCTCCTCGGTCCCGGCGTAGAAGCGGGAGCGGTAGAGGAAGGGCGCCCAGAAGCGCACGACGCCGGAGGTGCCGCTGTCGTTGGCCCAGCGGCGCGGGTCGCCGGTGATGTTCACGGCCTGCTGGGTGCCGCCGTGGTACGAGCGGTAGGCCGAGAGCACCTTCGGGCGGCCGGTGTGCAGCCGTGCCATCCGCACCGCGTGCTCGACGGCGTCGGCGCCGCCGTTGGTGAAGAAGATCTTGTCGAGGTCGCCGGGGGTGCGCTCGGCTATCAGACGGGCGGCCTCGGAGCGTGCCTCGACGGCGAAGGCCGGCGCGAAGGTGGACAGGGTCCCGGCCTGCTCCTGGATCGCGGCGACGACCTTCGGGTGCTGGTAGCCGATGTTGGTGTAGACGAGGCCGCTGGTGAAGTCCACATAGCGGTTGCCGTCGTAGTCCCAGAAGTACGACCCCTGCGCACCGGCGACGGCGAGCGGGTCGATGAGCTCCTGCGCGGACCAGGAGTGGAACACGTGCGCGCGGTCCGCCGCCTTCACGGCGGCACCGGCGGCGGGATTGGGCTGAGGGGTCATGCGGCCGAGCGTAAATGTCCGGGATGCGGACGCGACATCGGCGTCCTGTCTGCGGTCTCACGCATTCCGCGACAGGTTGTCGACGGTGGACGGGAGGGACAGTTGACAGGATGCTGTCGAAAATGACAGCATCCTGTCATCGATCCTGCCGCATGACCCGAGGAGGAGTCATGAACAGCGCTCGCAAGCCCGTCCACCTGGCCGTCTACGACACCCTGGCCGACTGGGAGACCGGCCACGCGACGGCGTACCTCGCCCGCGCCGGGCACGAGATCCGCACCGTCGGTGTCACCGCCGGCCCGGTCACCAGCCTGGGCGGACTGCGCATCCGGCCCGACCTGACCCTGGACGGCGTACGGCCCGAGGACAGCTCGCTGCTGATCCTCCCGGGCGCCGACCTCTGGGACGCGGGCGACGATCTCGCGCCGGTCGCCCGCAAGGCCCGCGAGTTCCTGGCCGCAGGGGTGCCCGTCGCCGCGATCTGCGGGGCCACCGCCGGGCTCGCCCGCGAGGGCCTGCTCGACGACCGGGACCACACCAGCGCCGTCTCCTTCTACCTCGCCGCCACCGGCTACCAGGGCGGCGAGCGGTACGTCGAGGCCGACGCGGTCACCGACCGCGGCCTGATCACCGCCGGGCCGACCGAGCCGGTCGCCTTCGCGCGGGAGATCCTCGGGCTGCTCGGGGTGTACGAGGGCGAGGTGCTCGACGCCTGGTACCGGCTGTTCCACGACTCCGACGCGGGGGCGTACGCCGTGCTCGAACAGGCGGGTGCGCGGTGAGCCACCGGCGGCAGGACCTGTTCAGCCGGGGGGCGCTCGGCGTCTTCCGGCTGAACGGCCAGTTCCTCGCGGTGGCGGAGGACCTGGCCCGCCCCGCCGGGCTCACGGCGGCCTGGTGGCAGGTGCTCGGCGCGGTGCTGGGCGAGCCGCTGCCCGTCGCCGGGATCGCCCGGGCGATGGGCATCACCCGGCAGAGCGTCCAGCGCATCGCCGACCTGCTGGTCGAGCGGGGCCTGGCCGAGTACCGCCCCAACCCCACCCATCGGCGCGCCAAGCTGCTGGCCCCCACCGAGGCGGGCGTCGCGGCGGTGCGCCGGATCGGCCCCGGGCACGCGGATTTCGCCGACCGGCTGGCCCGGGCGCTGGGCGAGGAGGAGTTCGAGGAGACCGTCCGGGTGCTGGAGCGGCTGTCGCGGGTGCTCGACGAGGTGGGGAAGCCGACGGACGCCGGGGACCGTCAGAGCGGGGGCGCGGGGAGACAGGGGTGAGGTACGCCGGCACGGGGGCGTCGCCACTGAACCGTCGTCACGCACTCGCCGGCGGAGTCCGTCGGTACCGGATCACCGTTACGGAACCGTAGAAAGCGGACCCGCCGTCTCCTGGTGCCGCCGCACTATTCTTCGGTCAACGCACAGGGGCGGATGGGGGGAGGCTGGTTCGCCGTGGACAGACTGGGGCCTGGGGATCCACCGCGGATCGGTGCCTACCGGCTGCTGGCGCGGCTCGGTGCCGGCGGCATGGGGCATGTGTATCTGGCGCGTTCGGACCGGGGGCGGACCGTCGCGGTCAAGCTGGTGCGCAAGGAACTCGCGGCGCAGGAGGAGTTCCGCGCGCGGTTCCGGCAGGAGGTGCAGGCGGCACGGCAGGTCGGCGGTCACTGGACCGCGCCCGTGCTCGACGCCGACACCGAGGCGGCCGTGCCGTGGGTGGCCACCGGCTATGTCGCCGGGCCGAGCCTGCAGCAGGTCGTGGGCCGGGACCACGGGGCGCTGCCCGAACGCTCCGTGCGGATCCTCGCGGCCGGGCTGGCGCACGCGCTGAAGGACATCCACGCCACCGGGATCGTGCACCGGGACCTCAAGCCGTCCAACGTGCTCGTCACCATCGACGGGCCGCGGGTCATCGACTTCGGGATCGCGCGGGCGATGGAGACCGTGACCGACGGCGGCCTGACGCGGACCGGCGCGCTCGTCGGCTCGCCCGGTTTCATGGCCCCGGAGCAGGTGCGCGGCGACCGCATCACGCCCGCCTGCGACGTCTTCTGCCTCGGTTCCGTGCTCGCCTACGCCGCCACCGGCAGCCTTCCCTTCGGCGGCGCGGACAGCGGGGTGCACGCCCTGATGTTCCGCATCGCCCAGGAGGAACCGGACCTGGACGGCGTCCCCGAGGGCATCGCCGACCTCGTGCGCGACTGTCTGCGCAAGGAACCGGCCGCCCGGCCCTCGCTGGACGACGTCCTGCGCCGCACGGGCGCGGAGGACACCGTCACGGGCGGGCGGTCCCGGGACCCCTGGCTGCCGGGCGGGCTGGTCGCCCAACTCGGTCGGCACGCGGTGCAGTTGCTGGACACGGAGGATCCGGAGTCGGCCGAGGGCGCCGACGCCGACCGGGGCGCGTCGCCCGAGCACGCGTCTCCCGCCGACGAGGCGGCACCGCCGACCGCCGGGCCGCAGCCGCTGGACCGGATGCCCACCGTGGCCGCGGCCCAGGGCGCCGCGCCCCCGGTGCCGCCGCACCCGGCGTACGGCTACCCGCAGCAGGGGCACGGCCATCCCCAGCAACCCCAGGGTCCCGGCTCGGCACCGGGCGCGGCACCGCCACCGCCGTACGTGCCCGCCCACGGGCCCCGGAGCGGCGGCGCGCCCGCCTCCGGCGCGTACGCCAGCGGCCCGTACGTCAACGGCCCTTACACCAGCGGCCCTTACGGGAACTCCTCCTACGGCACCGGCCCTTACACGGGCGGTCTCGGCCCCACCCCGCCCTACGGCACCCTTCCCACCGGCACCCCCGAGGAGCCGCCCCGCAGAAGCGGCCGCACCACCGTGGCGCTGGTCGCGATGGCACTGGTCGTCGCGCTCGCCGCCGGCGGGACGGTGTACGCGCTGATGGACGGCAGCGAGGACCCGCAGGCCGGCCCGACCGCCTCCGCGCCCGTCAGTTCCTCCGGCCCGAGCGGCCCCGAGGCGTCCACCCCGGAGCCCGAGCCCTCACCGCCGGCCTCGTCCACGCCCCCAGGCGGCCCGATACCCGACGGCTACCTCGGCACCTGGACGACCACGATCGAGAATGCGAGCGGGCAGCACACCCGCACGCTCACCCTCCAGCAGGGCGAGGTCGGCGACACCGTCCTGTCCCTCGTGGCGGACGGGCCCGCCGAGGGCGGCGGCAGCTACCACTGCGTCTTCCAGGCCGAGTTGGCGGAGCAGCCGGGCGCGGACGGGCCGGTGCGGGTCGGCCCGTCCACGGTGACGGCGGGCGAGCCGCCCACCGCCTGCACGCCGGGCGCGGCCACCGAGGTCACCCTCCAGCCGGACGGCAGCCTCCAGCGCCTGAACGGGACCACCGGGGAGAAACTGACGTACCGGCGCCAGTGACGAGCGCCGGGAGGCGGCGGAAGTCACGGTTCCTGTGGGGAAGTTGAACGGCCGGCGAACATTGCCGGGAGGGCCCTGACGGGCGGTTCGGACAGACGTACGGTGACCCCACGATCCGAGCTCTGTGAGTGGCGGGGGACCACCAGTGGAGTGGCTGAACATCGAGAACGTCATCGCCATCGGCACGTCCGTCCTCGGTCTCCTCGTGCCGATCGTGATGTTCCTCTACGACCGCCGGGTGCCGCGCCGCAAGCTGATCGGCTACCGCGTGCAGATGGACAGCCCGATAGGCGACGGCGCGGCCAACCCCCGCCTCGGCGACTTCGACGTACCGAACATGGCCGACGCCTCGCTCGTCCTGCTGCGCATCGAGAACGACGGGTCCCAGAGCGTCGCCGACAACGACTACACCTCGTCCGAGGTCCACGGCCTGACCGCCGACTTCACGGGACGCACGGTCCAGGCCGTCGCCGTCACCCAGCCGTCCGGCATCGACCATCTCAACAGCCACTTCACGAACGCCAACGGCTTCGAGCACGTCGGCAGCACGGTGACCATCCCCCGGGTGCCGCTCAACCCGGGCGATCACTTCAAGCTGCTCGTGCTGCTCTCCGGAGGACCGGCGGAAGGGGAGGTCAAGCTGATCGGTGGCCTCCGGGACGGCAAGGTGCACCGCAACAGCGCTCCGAAGCCGGACGAGAAGCAGCGCACGTTCAGTCCCGCGGCCCGGCTGCTCAGCGCCGCGCTCACCCTCGCCCTGATCCTCCTCGCCGGCATCATCGTGCTGCGGGACGGCAATCCGATCGAGTGCGAGCAGGGCGGGCTGAGGGTGATCGGCTCGACCGCCTTCGAGCCCGTCGTCAGCACGCTCGCCGAGCAGTACGAGAACAAGTGCGAGGGCGCCGACATCGCGGTGGAGGCGCGGGGCAGCGAGAACGGCGTCGCCGAACTCGCCGAACTGGGCGCGGAGTCGAAGAACGCGGCCCGGTCGGTGATCGCCTTCTCGGACGGGCCGATGGGCGAACGCTGGGACCTGACGGGAGTGCCGGTCGCGCTCTCCGTCTTCACCCTCGTCGTCCACCCGGACGTCGAACTCGGCCCGCACGGACTGTCCCTGGAGGAGGTGCGGGACATCTACGCGGGCCGGTACCAGCGCTGGGGGCAGGTCGTCCCCGGTGTGCAGGAGATCGCCGACCTGCCCATCGTCCTGGTCAGCCGGGGCGACGAGTCCGGCACGCGGCAGATCTTCCAGGACCGGGTGCTGCGCGGGTGGGAGCAGGCGCCGAGCACGTCACTGGACTGCCGGCCGCCCGCCCCGGCCGGTGACACCGTCACGCGCTGCGAACTCGGCTCGACCACAGCCGTGCTGGACAAGGTCGGGGAACAGCCGGGCGCGATCGGCTACAGCGAACTCGGCCTCGCCAGGGAACGGGGCGACGACGTGAACCGGGTCGCCCTGGCCGGCGACCAGCCCGACGACCGGCAGATCGAGCTGGGCGGCAGCCGCTACCCGTACAAGGACGTCGAGTACGCCTACACCTACGGCGCGCCCCGGCCCGGCTCCCTGGCCGCCAGCTTCCTCGCCTACGTCGACGAGTCCACCAGCCAGGACGTGATCCGCGACAAGGGGCACCTGCCGTGTCTGCGTGATCCGGGCCTGTGCGGCTGACGCCCCCGCGCGTTCGGCGACGGCGGCCGCAAGGCGGGTCAGCGGGGCTCGGGCGGGCGCTGCCGTGGCATGTTGGGGCGGGCCGCCGCTCCCGGGGGCAACGGGAACCTGCCCTGCCCGGCCGCACCCTCCGGCCGGCCCCCCGACACCAGGGCCGACTGGATCCCGAGCGGCGCCGGCCCGGTCCGGAACTCGACCATCCAGTCCGCCGTCTCCGTGCGCACCAGCTCCGTCACGTCCTCCGAGAACCTCCGCAGCACCCCGAGGCACCGCTCGGCCGCCTCCCCGGCCGTACCCTCCGTGGGCCCGAGCACCTCCCGCACGCTCTCCGCCGCCCAGTCGAACTGCAGTGCCTGCAACCTGCGCTGCACGGCCTGCGCGGTCGCCACGTCCCTCATCCACCCGGACGTCACGCCGAAGTACCGGTCCACCGCCACGCACGACACCCCGACCAGCAGCGCCAGGTACCCCCAGGGCGCCACACCGCCCACCACCCCGGTCAGGTCGAGGAACGGCAGCGCGGCCCCGGTCACGGCGCCCACCGCCGCCCCGCACCGCAGGACCCGGGCCTGCCGCCGCTTCCACACCCGGTCGGCGAGATACCAGGCCGCCGTGTCCAGCGCCCCGCGCTCCACCCACCGGTACAGCTCGTCCAGGCGCATGGCGGGCTCCGCCCAGTCCCCGAGCGGAAACGACCGCCCGGCCAGATCGCCCGGCCGCAGACCGGCGGCACCCTCGCCCCGCCCGTCCTGAGGCGGACCCTCGGGCTGCATCTCCGGCTGACCCACCCGGCACTCCCTATCGACCACAGCTGATCACGGTGCGTGACACGTCGTTACGGCGCGCGCGTCGTCACGACATCCCGCCTGATGGTGACGCCGATGCGCCGTGACCCTTCCTACCGCCCAATGGGTGGCGAAGGCCCTGCTTTCCCCTGTTTTCCGCCCGGAAGTGGGTCTTGATCAGGTATAGGAAATGCAGTCCTCTCACTCGAAAGAGTGCTGGGGCGACGGCCGCGTGGACCACGTAGGCTCGTGCTGAGCGGGAAAACCCCGTGTCTCGTGAGCCCCGGAAGAGGAGCTGATCGTGATCCCCGGTGGTGGCCAGCCCAACATGCAGCAGCTGCTGCAGCAGGCCCAGAAGATGCAGCAGGACCTGGCGAAGGCGCAGGAGGAACTGGCGCAGACGGAGGTCGACGGCCAGGCGGGCGGCGGTCTGGTGCAGGCCACGGTGACCGGCGCCGGTGAGCTCCGCGCCCTGCGGATCGACCCGAAGGCGGTGGACCCGGAGGACACCGAGACCCTCGCCGACCTGGTCGTGGCGGCCGTGCAGGCGGCCAACGAGAACGCGCAGGCGCTCCAGCAGCAGAAGCTGGGCCCGCTGGCCCAGGGCCTGGGCGGCGGTGGCATCCCCGGACTGCCCTTCTAAGACGGGCTGCGGGAAACTACCGTACGTACTGAACACCACCAGGAAGGGCGGCAGTCCGTTGTACGAAGGCGTGGTTCAGGACCTCATCGACGAACTGGGGCGGCTTCCCGGCGTCGGTCCCAAGAGCGCCCAGCGGATCGCCTTCCACGTGCTGCAGGCCGAGCCGACGGATGTCCGCCGGCTCGCGCACGCCCTCCTGGAGGTCAAGGCGAAGGTCCGCTTCTGCGCCACCTGTGGCAACGTCGCCCAGGAGGAGCTGTGCGGGATCTGCCGTGACAGCCGCCGTGACCCGGCGGTGATCTGTGTGGTCGAGGAACCCAAGGACGTCGTCGCCATCGAGCGCACGCGCGAGTTCCGGGGCCGCTACCACGTGCTCGGCGGCGCGATCAGCCCCATCGAGGGCGTCGGCCCGGACGACTTGCGGATACGGGAACTGCTGGCCCGCCTGGCCGACGGCACGGTCACCGAGCTGATCCTGGCCACGGACCCCAATCTCGAAGGCGAGGCCACGGCGACGTACCTCGCCCGCATGATCAAGCCCATGGGCCTGAAGGTCACCCGCCTGGCCAGCGGCCTCCCAGTGGGCGGCGACCTGGAATACGCGGACGAGGTGACCCTCGGCCGCGCCTTCGAGGGGAGACGACTCCTAGATGTCTGACGCCACGCTGCACTCCACGACCCGGGACCCGGACGACTTCGCCGTCCAGATCGCGGACCAGGTCGAGAGCTTTCTGGTAGCCGTCACCGAGGTGGCCCGTGGCGACGAGCCGGCCTCGGCCGTGCCCTTCCTCCTGCTGGAGGTCTCCCAACTCCTGCTGGCCGGCGGCCGTCTGGGCGCCCACGAGGACATCGTCCCGGACGAGCGCTACGAGCCCGACTCCGGCCCCGAGCCCGACGTCGACGGGCTGCGCGAGAACCTGGCCCGGCTGCTGGAGCCGATCGACGTCTACTCCGAGGTCTTCGACCCCTACGAGCCCCGCAAGGCCCCCGTGCCGGCCCGGATCTCCGACGACCTCGCGGACGTCATCACCGACCTCCGCCACGGCATGGCCCACTACCGCGCAGGCCGCACCACGGAGGCCCTGTGGTGGTGGCAGTTCTCCTACTTCTCCAACTGGGGGCCCACGGCGTCCGCCACCCTGCGCGCCCTGCAGTCGGTACTCATCCACGTCCGCCTCGACCAGCCGCTCGCGGAACTGGACGGTCTGGACACCGATCAGGGCATGGGCGACGACACCCTGGAGATCGAGGCCGGCAAGGTCATGCAGCAGGAGATCGCGGGTCCGCTCGGCCTGCGGGTGACGTAGCGGCCGGGGCGAGGGGCTCGTGACTTTGTGATGCGGGGCACTTTCCGAGTGGCCCGTCCTC
Organism: Streptomyces sp. NPDC052023; assembly: GCF_044548465.1. NCBI lineage: Bacteria > Bacillati > Actinomycetota > Actinomycetes > Kitasatosporales > Streptomycetaceae > Streptomyces > Streptomyces sp. NPDC052023. The sequence continues at coordinate 567,182 of NZ_JBIUBW010000002.1, forward strand.
TGTGCGGGCATGTGCTTCCCCGGAGCGGGCGGCGGAGATCTCACCATGCGATATCGCGAGGGTGATTTTCGGCCGCTCGTTAAACTGAGCCGACCGCGGTGCATATGCGTATCTGTGGACCGCGGAACATACGACGGACTGAGCGAGGAGCGCACGTGGGCCTTGTCGTGCAGAAGTACGGAGGCTCCTCCGTAGCCGATGCCGAGGGCATCAAGCGCGTCGCCAAGCGAATCGTGGAAGCCAAGAAGAACGGCCACCAGGTGGTCGCCGTGGTTTCCGCGATGGGCGACACGACGGACGAGCTGATCGATCTCGCCGAGCAGGTTTCCCCGATTCCTGCCGGCCGCGAGCTCGACATGCTGCTGACGGCCGGAGAGCGGATCTCCATGGCACTGCTGGCCATGGCGATCAAAAACCTGGGCCACTCGGCCCAGTCCTTCACCGGTAGCCAGGCAGGTGTCATCACCGACTCGGTCCACAACAAAGCCCGGATCATCGACGTCACGCCGGGCCGGATCCGGGACTCGCTGAACGAGGGCAACATCGCCATCGTGGCGGGTTTCCAGGGCGTCAGCCAGGACACCAAGGACATCACCACGCTGGGCCGCGGCGGCTCCGACACCACCGCGGTCGCGCTGGCCGCGGCGCTGGACGCCGAGGTGTGCGAGATCTACACGGACGTCGACGGTGTGTTCACCGCCGACCCGCGCGTGGTGAAGAAGGCCCGGAAGATCGACTGGATCTCCTTCGAGGACATGCTGGAGCTGGCGGCGTCCGGGTCGAAGGTGCTGCTCCACCGCTGCGTGGAGTACGCCCGCCGCTACAACATCCCGATCCATGTCCGGTCGTCCTTCAGCGGACTTCAGGGCACGTGGGTCAGCAGCGAGCCGATCGAGCAAGGGGAAAAGCACGTGGAGCAGGCCATCATCTCCGGTGTCGCGCACGACACCTCCGAGGCCAAGGTCACGGTCGTCGGCGTGCCGGACAAGCCGGGCGAGGCCGCCGCGATCTTCCGCACGATCGCCGATGCCGAGATCAACATCGACATGGTCGTGCAGAACGTCTCCGCCGCCTCCACCGGTCTGACGGACATCTCCTTCACGCTGCCGAAGACCGAGGGCCGCAAGGCCATCGACGCGCTGGAGAAGAACAAGCCGGGCATCGGCTTCGACTCGCTGCGCTACGACGACCAGATCGGCAAGATCTCGCTGGTCGGCGCCGGCATGAAGACCAACCCGGGAGTCACCGCGGACTTCTTCACCGCGCTGTCCGACGCCGGGGTGAACATCGAGCTGATCTCGACCTCCGAGATCCGTATCTCGGTCGTCACCCGCGCCGACGACGTGGCCGAGGCCGTGCGCGCCGTGCACACCGCCTTCGGACTCGACTCCGACAGCGACGAGGCCGTCGTCTATGGAGGCACCGGCCGATGACCGGACGACCGGCGCTCGCGGTCGTGGGGGCGACCGGAGCCGTCGGCACGGTCATGCTCCAGATCCTGTCCCAGCACGCGGACATCTGGGGCGAGATCCGTCTCGTCGCCTCGCCGCGCTCGGCCGGCCGCAAGCTGGCCGTGCGCGGCGAGGAGGTCGAGGTGGTGGCCCTGTCCGAGGAGGCCTTCGACGGGGTCGACATCGCCATGTTCGACGTCCCCGACGAGGTCGCCGCGCACTGGGCGCCGCTCGCCGCCGCCAAGGGCGTGGTGGTCGTGGACAACTCCGCCGCCTTCCGGCTGGACCCGGACGTGCCGCTGGTCGTGCCGGAGGTCAATCCGCACACGGTGCGGGTCCGGCCGCGCGGCATCGTCGCCAGCCCGAACTGCACCACGCTGTCGATGATCGTCGCCCTGGGCGCCCTGCACGCCGAGTTCGGCCTGCGCGAACTCGTGGTCTCGTCGTACCAGGCGGTCAGCGGCGCAGGGCAGGCGGGCGTACGGACGCTGCGGCAGCAGCTGTCCCTGGTGGCCGGTACGGAGCTGGGGACCGGCCCCGGCGACGTACGGCGGGCCGTGGGGGACAACACCGGGCCGTTCCCGGAGCCGGTCGCGCTGAACGTCGTGCCGTGGGCCGGATCGCTGCGGGAGGACGGCTGGTCGTCGGAGGAGATGAAGGTGCGGGACGAGTCCCGCAAGATCCTCGGCCTGCCGAAGCTGCCCGTCGCCGTCACCTGTGTCCGGGTGCCCGTGGTGACCGCGCACTCGCTGACCGTGCACGCCGGCTTCGAGGACGAGGTGACGGTGGACCGGGCACGGGAGATCCTCGCCACCGCGCCGGGTGTGGTCCTCTGCGACGATCCGGCGGCCGGCGAGTTCCCGACCCCGGCGGACGTGGTGGGCACCGATCCCACGTGGGTGGGGCGGGTGCGGCGGGCGCTGGACGACCCGACCGCGCTGGAGCTCTTCGTGTGCGGGGACAATCTGCGCAAAGGGGCGGCGCTGAACACCGCGCAGATCGCCGAACTGGTCGCCGCCGAGATGACCTGAGAGAAAATTGCCCCTGGCGATGTCCTGATCTATTTGTAGGATCAACGTAAGGATTTTCCTCCCCGTCCTCCGCAACCGTGCGGAGGGCGGGGAGCGTCTTTGCGGTCGCCCTTCCCGGGGTGTTGGGGCGCGTTGATCCGAGGCGTGGGGACGCCGATGAGTGGGCGTGGGGACGCTCGCTCGTATGGGATGTAAGGGAAGAGCGGGACGCATGAGTGCATATGGGGCACCGTCGGTCGTGCTGCCTGGCGCGAGAACGAGAGTGACGTCCGGCACGTACAACCCTGGCGGGGGTGAACGTGTCCAACTGGCGTGGCAGAGGTACTCGACTTCCCCGCGGTGGCCGGCGGCACGGCCCTGCGGCCGCCCCGGCGGCCCGTACGCACCCGCATGCCCGGCGGCATGCCGGTGATCGCGCCCATGCCCGCAGCGCGGCCCGCCCGCATCCCCGGTCAGCGTGACGGCGCCGAAGAGGTGGCGGCGGCCGGGACCACCGTCGACCACCTCACCGAGACCTACCGCACGCACTACCGGTCGCTGCTCGGTCTCGCCGCGCTCCTGCTCGACGACACGGCCTCCTGCGAGGACGTCGTCCAGGAGGCCTTCATCCGCGTCCACTCCGCCCGCAAACGCGTCCGCGACCCCGAGAAGACCCTCGCCTATCTGCGCCAGACCGTCGTGAACCTCTCGCGCTCGGCGCTGCGCCGCCGCATCCTCGGCCTGAAGCTGCTGTCGAAGCCGATGCCGGACATGGCGAGCGCCGAGGAGGGAGCGTACGACCTGCTGGAGCGAGCCTCGCTGATCAAGGCGATGAAGGGGCTGCAGCGCCGGCAGCGCGAGGTCCTGGTGCTGCGCTACTTCGCGGACATGACCGAGGCCCAGGTCGCCGAGACGCTCGGCATATCGCTGGGCTCGGTGAAGGCGTACGGCTCCCGCGGCATCGCCGCGCTGCGGATCGCCATGGAGGCGCCGGCATGACGGGAGAGCCTCGTGAGCGGGAGGAGCCCGCGCGGTGGGACCGGGCGCGTGAGGCGTCCGGCGACTCCTCGCCCGATATCTTGCGTGAGCCCACCGGGGCGCACGAGCAAGAGCCGAAGCAACCGCACGCTGGGAACGGAACTGTGAACCACGGCCTCGACGACCAGGGCTTCGAGGGCCTCGACCCGGACGAGCTGGCACTGCGCAGGATGCTGCACCAGGCGGTGCAGGACATCGAGCCGCGCGACGGAACGCTGGACCATCTGCGGCGGGCGGTGCCCGCACGCCGGGCCCGCAAGCGGCAGGCCGCCGTCGGTATGGCGGCCGCGGCGCTGTTCGTCTGCACCGCCGTCCCCGCGCTGGTGCACGTCTCCAGCTCCACCGGCCCCGACGCCAACCCCTCGATCGCCGGCCACGGCGCGGCGGCGCAGGGCGGCGCGAGCGAGGGCGGGAGCACCGAAGGCACGGGCAGCACCTCGGCCGGCTCCACGGGCTCGGCCGAGGACAAGGGCAAGGGCGGCTCCGAGAAGGACGACAAGGGCGCCGGCCCCACCCCGAGCAGCGGTGTCGTCGACGACAGCACCGACGGTGTCTACCCCTCTGCGACCAGCGCGGTCGCCGCCCCGGTCTGTACGGCGACCCAGCTCGGCTCGGCCACCGCGACCACCGGGGTCCCGGACGCGACCGGGGCGGTGTACGGCACGTTCCGGATCACCAACGTCTCCACCGCGGGTTGTACCGTCGGCGGCGCCGGTGCGGTGACCCCGCTCGCGCAGGGCGCGGCTGACGCGGCCAGGATGAGCGTCGCCGCGCACACGGCGGGCGACGCGGCGGCGGGCCTGCCCGACCCGGCCCTCGAGGTCCCGCAGCTGGTGCTGGAGCCGGGCGCGGCGTACGAGGTGCGGTTCGCCTGGGTGCCCTCGGAGACCTGCCCCACCGACCCCGGCGGTGACAACGGCGGCGAGACCGGCGGCCCGTCGCCCGACCCCTCGCCCACGGACGATCCCGGGACCACGCCGGCGGGCGGCGACACGGGTACGTCGACGCAGCTGATGACCGAGGACGGCACGAAGGACGGAAGCGTCGTCGTCTCCTACACGGCGGAGGCGGGCTCGCCCACGGTCTCGGCGACGGTGCCGAACGCGTGCGTGGGGACGATCTACCGGACGGGCGTGCTGCCGGTGTCGTAGGCGCCCTCGGCGTCCGGGGTGTCCGGAGCCTGCGAGGCGGTGGCCGTCGGGGCGGCCGGGGCGGTGCCGGTATCCAGGAGCCCCAGCTCGCCGTCCCGCACGAACTCCACCTCACGGCGGAACAACCGGAACCACATGAAGACGACGAAGCCCGCGAAGACGAACCATTCCCCGGTGTACCCCAGGTTCTGGAAGGCCTTGAGGTCGAGCCCCGTGTCCGGCGCCGCGCTCACGGGCACGGTCCGCATCCCGGAGTCGCCCTTGTCGAGCGTGACCCAGGCGTCGTACAGGTCGTGGGGCACGAGGTTCACCAGCGAGGCCGCGCTGATCGCCCCGGTCTGGCCCTCGGGCAGCCCGGCCCGTGCGCTGACGCCGTTCTCACCGGGGTTCTCCGAGGCCTGGAGCGCACCGGTGACGGTCACCTCGCCACGGGGCGGGGCGGGCACCTTCGCGGCGTCCGGCTCACCCGGCAGCCAGCCCCGCACGACGGGCAGGGCCTTGCCGCCGTCGGTGTGCAGCAGGGTCAGCACGTAGTACCCGCGCCGGCCGTCCAGCTCCCGGTCCGGCACGAGCAGCTGCTCGCCGTACCGGCCGCCTGCGGTCGCCGGGTCGCCGGAGGTCTCCTTGTCGACGGGCAGCAGCTCGTCCAGGGGCCGGGCGGCCTGCTTCCCGTCCGAGGTGGCCTGCTCCTCGGCGCTTCGATGATCCTCGACCCGTGCCTCGAACCGGCTCAGCTGCCAGGACCCCATGAAGACACAGAAGGGGATGGCGAGCAGCACGAAGAGGTTGATCCCCCACCAACGGGGGGTCAGCAGAAACCGGTACACGCCTCCAAAGGTACGGGGGGCCCGGGGCGCTGCGGGGTGCGGGGTCCCGAAGTTATCCACAGGCTGGGGACCTCGGGAGCGGGATGCCGGCCGGGGCGGGCAGTATGGGGTCATGACTGAGAGCAACGGGTCCCCCTCGCCCGAGCGGCGCGAGGCAATGCCGGACTGGGAGAAGCGCTTCCGGGCGCCGCGGGTGTCACTGCCCGACTGGGCGGAGGACGCCCCCGACCGCTCCCTGTTCGTGTCGAACGCGACGGGGACGTACGAGCTGTACGCCTGGGACCGGGCGACGGGTGAGCAGCGCCAGGTGACGAACCGGCCGAACGGCACGACGGACGGCCTGCTCTCCCCGGACGGCGCGTGGATCTGGTGGTTCGACGACAAGGACGGCGACGAGTTCGGGGTGTGGCGACGGCAGCCCTTCGCGGGCGGGGAGGACGAGCTGGCCGTGCCCGGTCTCGATCCGTCCTACCCGGCGGGCCTCGCGCTCGGGCGGGACGGGCGCACGGCGGTGGTGGGCCGCTCCACCGACGAGGACGGCACCACGATCCATCTCGCGCGCGTGGGCGAGGCGCCGGTGGAGATCTACCGGCACCGCGAGTCGGCGGGCGTGGGCGACCTCTCCCACGACGGTTCGCTGATCGCCGTCGAGCACACCGAGCACGGCGACGCCATGCACTCCGCGCTGCGCGTGCTGCGCCCCGACGGCACGCAGGTCGCCGAACTCGACGACACCAAGGGCGGCACGGTCGAGCTGGGCCTGGAGGTGCTGGGCTTCGCGCCGGTCGCCGGGGACACGCGGCTGCTCATCGGGCACCAGCGGCGCGGTCGCTGGGAGCCGCTGGTGTGGGACGTCGGCACGGGCGAGGAGACCGACCTGGCGCTGGACCTGCCGGGCGACGTGAGCGCCGAGTGGTATCCGGACGGCTCGGGGCTGCTGATCGGGCACAGCCACGAGGCGCGCGGCGAGCTGTTCCGCTACGACCTGGGCACCCGCGAGCTGGTGAAGGTCCCGACCCCGACCGGCACGGTGTCTGGCGCCACGGCCCGGCCGGACGGCAGCGTGGAGTACCTGTGGTCGTCCGCGGCCGAGCCGTCGTCGGTGCGCTCCACGGCCGGAGGCGTGGTGCTCGACCCGCCGGGGATGAAGTCCCCGGGCTCGGTGCCGGTGGAGGACGTCTGGGTGGAGGGCCCCGGTGGCCGGATCCACGCGCTCGTGCAGAAGCCGGCGGGGGCCACGGGACCGCTGCCGACCGTCTTCGACATCCACGGCGGTCCGACCTGGCACGACAGCGACTCGTTCGCGGCGGGCCCGGCGGCCTGGGTCGACCACGGGTACGCGGTCGTCCGGGTCAACTACCGGGGCTCGACGGGCTACGGGCGGGCCTGGACGGACGCCCTGAAGCACCGGGTCGGCCTGATCGAGCTGGAGGACATCGCGGCGGTCCGCGAGTGGGCGATCAGCTCGGGCCTGGCGGATCCGGACCGGCTGATCCTGACCGGCGGCTCCTGGGGCGGGTACCTCACACTGCTGGGCCTCGGTGTCCAGCCCGACGCGTGGACCATGGGCATCGCCGCGGTCCCGGTGGCCGACTACGTCACCGCGTACCACGACGAGATGGAGGCCCTGAAGGCCATGGACCGCACGCTGCTCGGCGGCACCCCGGAGGAGGTCCCGGAGCGCTTCGAGGCGTCCTCGCCGCTGACGTACGTCGACCAGGTCAAGGTGCCGGTCTACATCTCCGCCGGCGTCAACGACCCGCGCTGCCCCATCCGCCAGATCGAGAACTACGTCAATCGCCTCCAGGCCCGTGAAGCGGTCCACGAGGTCTACCGCTACGAGGCGGGGCACGGCTCCCTGGTCGTGGACGAGCGCATCAAGCAGGTGCGCCTCGAGCTGGACTTCGCGGAGCGCCACCTGAAGGCGTCCGCCGGGAAGTGACACTCCCCGGCTGAGATCTCCCCTCCCGGGCCCGGCGACCACGGATCCCCCTCGTGGCCGGGCCCGGAGAGGAGAGCCGGGTGAGCGCCGGGCGGACCCCTACGCCCCCGTTCGTTCCCGGCGTCTGCGGCCGAGGAGTTCCGCGAGCCCACGGCGGGTCGCCGCCAGGACCACGCGGTCCTCGGCGCGCAGCACATAGGTGGGCGGCAGGTCCCAGACGAGGTCCGAGGCCGCCGCGCGGTCCGAGGCCGCCGGGCTCGTCGCCAGGTCCGGGCGGCGTTCCCCCGGGGCCGCCGTGTCCAGGGCCAGCACCCGCCAGGAACCGGCCCGGAAGGCGTCGGCCACCGTCCTGCCCTCCAGCTGCCGGATGCCCCGCACCTCCACGGCCGCGAACAGCAGCACCCGCCGCTCGACGGGGATCGCCCCCAGCACCTGGCGCCCCATCATCGCCCCCGCGAAGGCGGGCGCGGCGAGATGCGTGACGCTGCGGCTGCGGGTGAGCGCCCGCGGGTGGGCGGCGCGCAGGGTGCGGTAGACGGCGGCGGCGAAGTCGTCGTCGTAGAGCCGCAGTACGACCCGGAGGTCGGGCCGGACGGAGCGGGCGTAGAGGACGGCCTCCAGGTTGGTGGTGTCGACGCTGGTCAAGGCGAGCAGCGTGTGGGCGCGATGGATCTTCGCCGCCTCCAGGACGCCCTCCTGCGTGACGTCCCCGAGCACCACCGGCACCCGCAGCCGACGGGCTGTCGCCATGCCCCGGGCCTCGGGGTCGGCCTCGACGCAGACCACGGGGATGTGCAGCTCCCGCAGCCGGGTCAGCACGCGCGTGCCGATCTTGCCGAGGCCGAGCAGGACGACATGCCCGCCGAGCCCCCGTGGCGGCCTGCGCAGCGCGGAGGCGCTCCGGAAGGTGCCGAGGGCCTCCAGCACGGCGGCCAGCAGCACCGGCAGCAGCAGTAACCCGACGACGGCGGAGAGGAGTTGGAGGATCTGCCGCCCGAGGGAGGCGTTGGTGGCGGGGTCGTCGATGCCGAGGATGTCGAGCAGCGTGAGATACGTGGCGTGCAGCGGATGGTCGCCGGTGACCACGGTCAGCGCGATCGCCAGCGCCACCACGGCACCCACCAGACCGGCCAGCGACCAGCGCAGCCGCCGGGAGAACAGGGAGGAGAGCGGCGGTACGACACCGGCCGACCGTCCGGCGGACCGGGGTGCGCCGGCGTAGGACACCTGCTCCAGCACCACCGTGCCGCGCCCGGTCGCGGCCGCCACCTCCTCCTCGTCCGGCAGCAGCCGGGGCCCGCGCTCCCCGCTGCCCTCCGACCCGTCGGCACCCGCCGGATCGCTGCTCGTCGCCGACAGCAGCGCCAGCGTGCACAATCCCGGGTCGGCGACCTGTCCGGGTGCCGGAGGCGTCCGCTCCACCGCGCGCAGCAGCAGCCCGTCGGTCTGCACGACCTTGCTGGTGCCGACCAGGGCGGTCGCGGCCAGCGCGGGCGCGGCGGTGTCGGCGTCGGACAGCACGGTCGTGGACGGGTCGAAGCCGGTGGCCGTCCCGTGCGGGGTGCCGGTCGCCAACGCGGCGGCCTGGTCGAGGAGTTCCTCGATGTGCTGGCCGAGCCGGCGGTTGTAGAGGCGCAGCACGATCCGCAGCCGGGGGTTGAGGCGGCGGGCGGTGAGGGCGGCGCGGATGTTGGTCTCGTCGTCGTCGTAGACGAGCGCCAGCGCGGTCGCCCGCTCCACGCCCGCTTCGGCGAGCACGGCCTCGGACGGCTCGGCGGCCTCCACGAGCCGCACGTTGCCGGGGCTCCGGCCGTTCACCGGGGCGCCGTTGCCCCCGGCCCGGCTGGCCGCGTTCACCATCCGGTCCAGCAGCGCGGCCGAAGCGGCCCGGGCGCGCCCGGCGGCCGGCTGCGGGACCGGGCGTTCGGAGGGCGGCGCGACAAGGGTCACCTGCTCCTCGTACACACCCCTGAGTTCGGCCGCGAGCCGGTGCGCGAGCCCGTCGTCGCCGCACACCACCATGTGCGCGGGCGCGTCGCCCGGCCGGCCCTGGTTCGGAACACTCGCCACGAGGGAAGAGACTGCACCGACGAGGCGGATGGTTCCAGCAACTGTTTGAACGTCCGCTCCCTGTCGGCCGTATGAAGGGAAGCCACCCCGCGCAACGGAGGACCCGACCCGTGGCCGCCACCGTCCCCAAGTCACCGCCCTCCCCCTCCCCCTCCCCCTCCCCCTCGCCCTCCGGCAGGGACGACGACGGCTGGCACCTCAGCTCCCCTCTGGTCCTCACCGTCACCCTGCTTCTGCTGCTGCTCGCCCAGGCCCCGATCCGCCGCGCGCTGTCCGCGCCGGTGATGCAGAGCTGGACCACGGTGTTCGTCGCGGTGGTCGTGCAGGCGCTGCCGTTCCTGGTGCTCGGGGTGCTGCTGTCGGCGGCCGTCGCCGTGTTCGTACCGGCGTCCCTCTTCGCCCGCGCCCTGCCGGCCCGGCCCGCCGCGGCGGTACCGGTCGCGGGGCTGGCCGGCGCGGTGGTGCCGGGCTGCGAGTGCGCGTCGGTGCCGGTGGCGGGTGCCCTCATGCGCCGGGGAGTCGCCCCGGCGGCCGCCCTGGCGTTCCTGCTCGCCGCGCCCGCGATCAATCCGATCGTGCTGACGGCGACGGCGGTCGCCTTCCCCGGACAACCCGGGATGGTGCTGGCCCGGTTCGCCGCGAGCCTGGCCGTGGCGTGCGTGATGGGGTGGCTGTGGCAGCGACTCGGCCGCGCCGCGTGGCTGCGTCCGCCGGCCCGCCCGTCGTACGGGGGGCAGGGCAGGGGAGCGGCCTTCTGGGGGTCCGTGCGGCACGACGTGCTGCACGCCGGCGGGTTCCTGGTGATCGGCGCGATGGCGGCCGCGACGCTGAAGGCGGTCGTGCCCGAGCGGTGGCTCCAGGCGGCGGCCGGCAACCCGGTGCTGGCGGTTCTCGCGCTGGCCGTGCTCGCTGTGCTGCTGTCGATCTGCTCGGAGGCCGACGCCTTCGTGGCGGCGTCGCTGACGCAGTTCTCGCCGACGGCCCGGCTGGCGTTCCTGGTGGTGGGGCCGATGGTCGATCTGAAGCTGTTCGCGATGCAGGCAGGCACGTTCGGCCGCGGCTTCGCGCTGCGTTTCGCACCGGTGACCTTCGCCGTCGCCGTCGGTGTGTCCGCGCTGACCGGGGCGGTGCTGCTGTGAACCGGCAGACGCAGGCGGCCGTGCTGTGCCTGCTCGGGGTGTCACTGCTGCACGCGGGGGCCACGGATCTGTCGCTGCGGTACGTCAAGGCCGGGCTGCGGCCGCTGTTGCTGGTGGCCGGCGCGGTGCTGGTCGTGGCGGCGCTCGCGACGCTCCACTACGAGCGCCGGCACCGGGCGTCCGCACCAGGTGAGCAGCCGCACGGCGAGGACCCGCACGGCGAGGACCCGCGCGGCGAGCCCCGGCGGACCTCCGGCCACCATGAACCGCGCGTGGCCTGGCTGCTGCTCCTGCCGGTCCTCGCGCTGGTCCTCGTGGCCCCGCCCGCCCTCGGCTCGTACAGCGCGATGCGCACCGGTACGGCCCTGCAGCGGCCCCCCGCCTACGCCCCGCTGCCCGCCGGTGACCCCGTCCGCCTGGGCGTCGTCGACTACGCGAGCCGGGCGGCGTACGACGACGGCCGCACCCTGCGCGATCGCCGGGTCAGGATCACGGGGTTCGTGGCGCTGGACCGGGCGGGTACCCCCTACCTGGTCCGCATGGCGCTCAACTGCTGTGCCGCCGACGCCCTGCCGGTGAAGGTGGGTCTGGCCGGCCGGGTCCCGCCCGTGCTGCAGCCGGACACCTGGCTGGAGATCACCGGCACCTACACCCCGAAGCGCACCCGTGACCCGGTGGGCGGCGGCCCGATCCCGTTCATCGAGGTCTCGGCGGCCGTGCCGGTACGGGCGCCCGCCGACCCGTACGACGAGAGCTGGAACAGCTGAGCGCAGTGGACGACCCCGGGACGCCGTGGTTCCGGTCTCCCGCTCTGGCGATCTGACGCTCCGTCAGTTATGGTCCGGAACTGTCGTTCCCGAAGGGGTGATGTCCCGTGCCGTCACGTCCTCAGAGCCCGCAGCCGGCGGGCGCTCCACGCTGGGTCGCGCTGTTCTACGAACCGGCCGGCGCGTCCTGGCGGGTCGGCGCGGAGTCACCGTACCGGGTGCCCGTGCAGTACGCCGTCGGTGAGATGACCCAGACCCTGCGGGCGCGCGGCCAGGATCCGGTCGTGTCCCTGTGGGGTCCCAAGGACGGCGCCTGGCAGCGGATCGACGGGCCCGCGCCCACGACCGCGGCCCCCGCCGCCACCCCGGGGCCGGCCGCCGCGAGCCCCGCTCAGCCCTCGAAACTCACGGAGCGCATGACCGACCGCCGGCACCAGGTGCTCGTGGCCGCGCTGAACCGTGCCGGGCTGTACGACCTCGCCCCGGACGACGAGGCGGCCGTGCGGGCGGTCGTGGACCGGCTCGACGAGACGACGGTCCGCAGGGTCGCCCACTGGCTGGACCTCGCCGCCCACTAGACGCCGCCGGTTCGGTGGTGTGCCCGGCGGGCAGGGAAAGGGGCGTAGGTGTCGGTTCCGATCCGCCTGGCGCCCCACGGGCCGAAGGCGTCTGGAGTGGGAATGAAGCTCTCCGTCGACCCCGAGCGCTGCTACGGCTCCGGCGACTGTGCGTACCGGGTTCCGTCCGTCTTCACGGTGGTGGACGGCTACGGCGCGGTCGTGCCGGGGCGTGAGGACAGCGGAGGCGACCCCGAGGTCCGGGAGGCGGTCGAGGGGTGCCCGTCCCAGGCCATCACCGTCACCGAGTAGCGCGGGGCGTGCCGACCGGATGAGCCGCGCCCGCACGGCAGCCACGGAAGCCCTGATCACCCTGGGCAGCCGCTACGTACGGCACGCCCCCGGCACCCTCGGCAAGGCCGCCCTCGCCGCGCGCGTGCTGAACCCGTATCTGCGGGGCCACCCGCGAAGGCGGGTCGTCGAGACGCGCTCGGGCGCCCGTTTCGCGGTCGACAGCCAGGACCTGATCCAGCGCTACCTGTACCTCTTCGGTGCCTGGGAACCCCATATGACCGGCTGGCTGCGCAGCCGCCTCCGTCCCGGCGACGGCTTCATCGACGTCGGCGCCAACATCGGGGTGTTCAGCGTCCTGGCCGCGCGACTGGTCGGAGAGACAGGCCGGGTCGTGGCGATCGAGGCGTCCCCCGCCTCCCACCGCCGCCTCGCTCTGCACGCCCGGCTCAACGGCTGCCGCACCGTCCGGGCCGTCCACGCCGCCGCGTCCGACCGCACCGGAAAGCTGACCTTCACCCTCGCCAGCTCGTACAACACGGGCGCGAACAGCATCGTCCCGTACGACGGACCCGCCGAGGCGGTGTGCGAGGTCGACGCCGCTCCGCTGCCCGACCTGCTCGAACCGGGCGAGCTCGAACACGCCCGGGTGATCAAGATAGACGTCGAGGGGGCGGAGGGCGGCGTCGTGCGCGGCCTCGCGCCCGTGCTGGGCAGGCTGCGGCCCGACGCCGAGATCACGGTGGAGGTGACACCCGAGCGGATGGCCGAACTGGGCGACCGTGTGGAGGAGTTGCTGGAGACCATGGCCGGGGCCGGCTTCCACGTCTATCGCCTCGACAACGACTACGACCCCGCGAGCTATCCGGCCGCGCTCGCCGGTCCCCGCCGGGTGCCCCTGCGGTGGCGGACGCCGGTCACCGGGGAGAGCGACCTGGTCTTTTCGCGCACGGACGCCGAGGCGCTGCCCTGACATCCGCGGACATCCGACGGGCACTCAGTAAGGTGCGAAACGGATGAAAGGGGTACCCATCGTGGCCATCAGGACCGTCTACGCCGTCATTCCCGTCGCCGACTTCGAAGCGGCCCGCGCCTGGTACGAGCGCCTGTGGGGCCGCCCGGCCGACCGGGAGCCCATGAGCGGCCTGGCGGAATGGGAGGTCATCGAGGGCGGCGCGATCCAGCTGCTCCTGGAACCCGACCGCGCGGGCGCCGCCATGCTGACGCTGGGCGTCGACGACGTCGCGGGTGAGGTCCGGCTCGCCGCGGAGCGGGGCCTTGACCTGGGGACCGTCCAGGACACCCCGGACGGCGGCTTCCGCATCGCCGCGGTCAACGACCCGGCCGGAAACGTCATCACCTTCGCCCAGGAGATCGGCCGTCCCGCGTGAGAGGTCACTGCGCGGCCCCGTCCGCCGGGTACTCCCAGCCGAAGTGCGCCAGCGCCCGCGCCCGCGCCTCCGCCACCGCCATCCGGGCCTCCCGCTCGGCCGGGTCGACGTGCGGGGCCTGGCCGGTCATCTGTCCCTCCCACTTCCGGTAGAGGAGCCCCACCTCCGCCGAGAACCACCCCCGGCTCACCGCGTTCAGCGCCAGCAGCAGCCCCGTGTCCTCGGACGCGGGCAGGGCCATCCAGCCGCCGAGAGCCACCAGCAGGTCCCGCCGCACGCAGAGTGACGCCGGGTGGACCTGGGCGCGGTAGTCGTTCGCCTTCCAGAAGCCGAGCACCGCGCCCCGCTCGACCGGCCCCTCCTCCGGATCGCCCGGGAAGCCGGCCGTCGAGCCGTCCGGGAACAGGTCCAGCACCCGCGACGTCACCCACCCGATCCCCGGGTCGGCCTCCAGCACCGCCAGATCGCGGGCCAGCACACCGGGCGCCAGCTGGTCGTCGGCGTCCAGGACCTTGACGTACTCGCCCTCCGCCCGCGCCAGGGCGATGGTGCGTGCCACCCCCGGCCCGCCCCGCCGCCCCTGACGGAACGTCACCCGGGTGTCTTCGGGCACGTACGGCCGGACGTCCTCCGACGCGCCGTCCTCCTGGATCACCCACCGCCACTCCCAGCCCTCCGGCAGGCGCTGCTCGCACAGCGACCTGTAGGCGTCGGGCAGGAAGCGTGCCGACGGGGGGTGCACGGCGGTGACGACGACGAGGTGCCGGGTCACGGCAGGCTCACCACCTCTCCAGTGACGTGGTGAAGAGCAGTTCGGTGCGGTCGCCCGGCAGTGTGACGTCGGAGATGTCCACCACCCTGCCCTCGATGTCGTACGACGTCTTGTGCAGCAGGATCACCGACGTTCCCGGCGGCAGCTCCAGTTCGGCCGCCTCCTCCGGGGTCGGCGGACGGGCCGTGAAGCGCTCCTCGACGCGGTCCACCTCGATGCCGACGGTGTGCAGTTGGTGCTGGGTGCCGCCGGGCCAGGGCTCGTTGGCCTCGTCCAAGAGGGCGGGGTTGGCGGCGATCATGTCACGGACCAGGTAGGACGTGACGAGGCTGAAGGGAGCGGTCTCCGCCGCGCATCTGGTGCGGTAGGTGCGCTCCAGCAGGAGCGTGCGTTCGGGGACGCCGAACGCCTCCGCCAGCCGCCTGGGCGCCTTGATCTCGCGGTAGCTCGCGTGGAAGACCAGATCGCGCGCCTCCAGCCCGGTTTCGCGTTCCGTCGCACCGGTCTCCGCCCGCCGGTGCAACGGCTGACGGGCGCGGTCCTTCTCCCACTGGTGCCGTCTGTTGTCGCGGACCGCGGGCGTGCGGGGGCGGCGGACGAAGTTGCCCAGGCCGTGCCGCTTGTCGATGAGGCCTTCCTCGCTCAGCAGCCGCAGCGCGCTCTGGACCGTCGGCACGCTGCGCCGGTACCGCTCGGCCAGTTCCGTCTCGGCCGGCAGCCGGTCGCCGGGTTTGCGTTCGCCCTCGCGGATGGACCGGCGGATGTCGTCCGCGATCACTTCGTACGCCTTCGGCATATGAGGCAGCGTACGGCTCCTCAAGAGGTCTTGCTGACCGGGATCGGCCGTACGGCTGGGGCGTCGCGGGAAGCACGCGCAGGCGCCGGTGAACGGAAACGCCCGATCGCTGGCGACGGGGGATGCACCAGCGATCGGGCTGTGGCCAAGACTAACAAGGCGGATGGCGCCGCGGGACCCGACTGATGAGGTGCGTCGAGTCGCTGTGACGCGGATCACTCCGGGCAGGGTGGTTCGTAGGACAGTCGCGGCAGGTATTCGTGCCATTTCTCGGGCGTCAGCACACCCCGCGTGGTCGCACAGATCTGGCGCACCGCGTCATCGACGTTCAGGTCCCACAGCCGTACGGTCCCGGCACCGCTCGACACCCCGAGCAGCCGGCTGTTGGGGCTGAAGGAGAGGAAGTTGCCGGTCTTGGCGTTGGGGCTCAGCGACTGCCCGATGGGCATCGCGGAGGACGGGCGGCCGACGTCCCAGAGGCGGACGGTGTCGTCGTTGCCGCCGCTGGCCAGGGTGCGCCCGTCCCGGCGGAACGTCAGGGACACCACCGCCTCGGTGTGCCCGCCGAGGGCGGGGCCCAGCCGCTCGGCCTCCAGCGGGTCGCCGACGCCCCAGAGCCCCACCGTGTTGTCGTCGCTGCCGCTGGCCAGGGTCCGGCCGTCGGGACTGTAGGCGAGCGCGTTGACCGGGCCGAGGTGGCCCCGCAGGGGGGTGCCGAGCCGGGCGGCGCGGCCGGGGTCCGAGACGTTCCAGAGGCGGACGGTGGTGTCGGCGCTGCCGCTGGCGAGGGTGCGGCCGTCGGGGCTGAAGACGAGCGCGTTGACGTAACCGGTGTGCCCGGTGAGCGGCTCGCCCAGGCGGCGCGGCTTCGAGGGGTCGGCGATGTCCCAGAGCTGGACGGTGCGGTCGTCGTAGGCGGTGGCGAGGGTGCGGCCGTCGGGGCTGTACGCGAGCGCGTCGGGGCCGGCGTACCGGGTGTGCAGCCGTATGGGTGGCCCGTGGGGGACCGGCCTGGACGGGTCGGTGACGTTCCACAGCTGCACCGCGCGGCTGCCGGTCAGCACCGCGAGCGTGCGCCCGCCGGGCGAGAACACCACCGTGCGGACGTCGCCCTCGGCGGGCAGGAACGGCTTGCCCAGCAGCGCCGGCCGCCGGGGCGCCCGGACGTCCCACAGCCGGATCCGCTGGTCGCGCGCGGCCGTGGCCAGCACCCGTCCGTCCGGGCGGAACGCCCCGATCCGCCCGAGCATGTCCGACGTCGGCAGCGACCACAGACGGACCTTGTTGTCGCCGGTTCCGGTGGCGAGGGTGCGGCCGTCGGGGCTGAAACCCAGGGCGTACATCTCGCCGCTGCTGCCCGCGAGCGGCTCGCCGACCTGGGACGGGAACGCCGGATTGCTGACGTCCCACAGGCTCGCCGTGCTGTCCGCGCTGGCGACGGCGAGCACCGAACTGTCCGGACTGAACGCCACCGACCACACGGGGCCCGTGTGACCGGTGAGCGGCCGGCCGATCGGATCGGCTTCCCCGACGTCGCTCACGTCCCAGAGCTGGACCGTGTCGTCGGCGCTGCCGCTGGCGAGGGTGCGGCCGTCGGGGCTGAACGCGACGGAGTGGATGAGCGCCCGGTGGCCCGTGAGCGGCTCGCCGATCCGCTCGGGGCGACGGGGATCGGCCAGGTCCCACAGCCGCACCGTGGTGTCGTCGCCGCCCGACGCCAGGGTCCGTCCGTCCGGGCTGAAGGCGACCGAACGCACGGCGGCGGTGTGGCCGGTGAGCGCGCCGAGCGGGCTGGGCCGGGCCGGGTCGGCGACGTTCCACAGCCGTACGACGCGGTCCTCGGTCGCGGCGGCCATCGTACGGCCGTCAGGGCTGAAGGCGAGCAGGTAGACCGTGCCGTCGTCGCCGGTGAGCGGCGCGCCGAGCGGGCGCGGGTGACGGGGGTCGCGGATGTCCCACAGCCGGACCGTGCCGTCGTCCGAGGCGCTGGCGAGGGTGCGGCCGTCCGGGCTGAAGACGGCGGTGCTCACCCAGCTCGTGTGGGCGCCGAGGGGCTTTCCCAGAGGCTTGGGACGCTGCGGGTCGGCAACGTCCCACAGGCGGACCGTGCGGTCGTAGCTGGCGGTGGCCAGCAGCTTGCCGTCGGGGCTGAACGTCGTCAGGTAGACGGCACCGGTGTGGCCGAGCAGCGGGGTGGCCAGCGGCGCGTTGACGATCGACACCAGCCGGTTGTTCGTGCCCTCGTCGTCCGGGCGCAGGCGATGGGCGACCAGGTCGAGCTGGGCGGACAGCGACGGGTCGGTGTACTGGACGCGGTCGGCCTCGGCGAGCACCTGCGCGAACACCGCGTCGTCCCGCTGCTGCCAGGCCACCACCGCCGAGCCGACCGCCAGCACCGCCAGCGCCATCAGCGCCGCCACCGCACCCCGGCTCATCCACACCGTGCGCCGCCGCAGCCGGGCCGAGGCGGCGAGGAAGTCGACCGCGCTGCGGGTCAGAAAGGTGTCACCGGCGGACCGCGCCCAGGTGCGGGCGTGCTCCAGCCGCGAACCCCGGTACAGCAGGGAGGTGTCGCGCTGGGTCGCCTCCCAGGCCCGGCTGTCCTCCTCCAGCCGCTGACGCAGCAGGTTGCCGCCCCGGTCCTCGTCGATCCAGTCCCGCAGGCGGGGCCAGGCGTGCAGCAGGGCCTCGTGGGTGATCTCCACGGTCTCCGCGTCCAGCGTCACCAGCCGGGCACGCACCAGCTCTTCGAGCGACTCCTCCGTCTTGCCCGGATCCGCCGACTCGTCCGCCAATTGCCGCCGCGTACCCCGCCGCCGGGTCGCCTGCGTGTCCTCGCCGAGCCGGACCAGCCGGAGCAGCAGCAGCCGTGCCGCCGTGCGTGCCGCCGGGTCCAGCCGGGACCAGGCCCGTTCGGCGGTCGCCGCCACCGCCCCCTGGATGCCCCCCGCCGCGCGGTACCCGGCCAGTGTCAGCCGGCCCGCCTTGCGCCGCTGCCAGGTGGCGAGCAGGGCGTGCGACAGCAGCGGCAGCGCGCCCGCGTCGTGCGCCCCGCGCGGCCCGTCGGAGCTCACCTCCCGGACGATCAGCTCCGCCAGCCCCGGTTCCAGCTCCAGCCCCACGGCCTTGGCGGGGCCGGTCACCGCCTCGCGCAACTCGGCGGCGGTGAGCGGTCCGAGCACCATGTGGCGGTGCTGGAGGGCGTCGGCCAGTTCGGGATATCCCAGGCACTGCTCGTAGAAGTCGGCGCGGATGCCGAGCACGACGAGCACGGGGGCCGGTTCGCCGGGGCCCGCGGGGGAGGCCGCGTCGTGCAGGAGCTGGATGAAGGTACGCCGTTCCGCCTCGTCGCAGCAGAGGGTGAAGGTCTCCTCGAACTGGTCGACGATGACCACCGGACGGGCCCCGCCCGGCGCCCACGCGGCGACGGCCGCACGTACGGCGTCCGCGAACTCCGGTGTCCCGGGCTGCTCCTCGGCCACGACCCGCGCGAGCCCGGGTATACGGCGGGTCAGTTCGGCCACCGGATCGGCCCCAGGCACCAGCTGCACCACCTCCCGCCCCTGACCGCCCCTGAGGGCGGGCACCAGACCGGCGTTCAGCAGCGAGGACTTTCCCGCCCCGGAGGCGCCGACGAGCATGACGAGACCGCCCGTCCGTTCCGCGGCCCGCAGTTGGGCCGCCAGGGCGTCGGTGCTGCGCTCCCGTCCGAAGAACCACCGCGCGTCCTCCTGGCGGTAGGAGGCCAGCCCCCGGTACGGGCACACCCCGCCCGGCACGGCCGGTGCCCCCTCGGCCGGCGTCCCGTCCTCCTCCGCGTCCGCCGCCCCGCCGCCCACCCGTTCGGCGATCGGATCGGCGACCGCGCGCTCCCACAGGCGCTGCCACTGCCCCATGTCGTACAGTCCGGCGGAGACCGGCACGGGGCGCTCGCGGCGCGCGTGCGGAATCAGCACCTGCAACACGGCGGCGAGCGCGGCGAAGTGCGCCGGTACGTTCTTCGCGCGGCGCCAGTCGCTGATCCGCTGTGCGGAGACCCGTACGGGCCGCCCCCGTTCGTCCACCCGCTTCAGCCGTACGACGGCCTCGGACACGCTCTTCAGGGGAGGGTTGCCGGCCTCCTTGTACAGCAGCGCGAGACGTTCCGCGAAGGCTGTGCGTGCCCCTGAGTCCGCGCCCAAGGTCTCCACCCCTTACTTCCGCCGCACCTGGCCATCCGGACCGGAAAACTCACCTTACCCGGCTGACCTGCGGATTAGCCGTCGTCCGGGCGCCGGAACCTCCTCGTCGGGGGCCCAGAATGGCAGGATCACGACCCAGCAAGGCACCACCCGCACGCCGCCCGGGCAGGTCACCAGCTCAAGTCTCGAAGAGGCACCTCAAGCCGCCGTATGTTCTGGGACAACTTCCGCGAAGTCACCGGACGGCAGCGACGGCCCCGCCACCCGAGCCTGAGTTCCACCGCGCGCGTCGTTCGGCACCGGTCTCCACGTGGGGAGGGACCGGTGCCGAACGACGTTGCTCACGGTTGCTCAAGATCATGTCCGG
Organism: Streptomyces sp. NPDC052023; assembly: GCF_044548465.1. Lineage (NCBI taxonomy): Bacteria > Bacillati > Actinomycetota > Actinomycetes > Kitasatosporales > Streptomycetaceae > Streptomyces > Streptomyces sp. NPDC052023. The sequence continues at coordinate 586,932 of NZ_JBIUBW010000002.1, forward strand.
CTCCTACCCAAGCCACCCTGGAGGGACCCCTCCGGGGCGGCTCGCGTTGCTGGAAAGACACGCTTCCTTCATCCGGCGACAGTGCATTTCACCGGAACGCCTTCCTCCACCGGAATGCCTGACTAGTGCTCTGACCGGGAAGGTTCGCCGGGGTGGCGGTTGGAACGGTTGGATGGGCGGCCACGTCCGTTCCGACCGCTGGAGGTGTGGTGGCTGAGCCTGTGCGGGTGCGCAGACTGACCGACCAGGAGGGGCAGAAGCTGCAGCAGATCGTGCGCCGGGGATGTACAAACTCGGTGCGCTATCGGCGGGCGATGATGCTGCTCGCGTCCGCCGGCGGGAACCGTGTCCCGGTGATTGCCCAGTTGGTCCAGGCCGACGAGGACACGGTGCGGGACGTGATCCACCGGTTCAACAAGATCGGCCTGGCCTGTCTGGACCCTCGATGGGCGGGAGGCCGTCCCCGCCTGCTCACCCCTGACGACGAGGACTTCGTCGTCCAGACGGCCACCACCCGCCCCACCAAACTCGGCCAGCCCTTCACCCGCTGGTCGATCCGCAAACTCGTCGCCTACCTGCGCCGCGTGCACGGACGTGTCATCCGCATCGGCCGTGAAGCCTTACGGTGCCTGCTCCGGCGCCGCGGCATCACCTTCCAGCGCACCAAGACCTGGAAGGAGTCGCCTGACCCCGAGCGCGACGCCAAGCTCGACCGCATCGAGCACGTGCTGGAGCACTTCCCTGACCGGGTCTTCGCTTTCGACGAATTCGGGCCCCTGGGGATCCGACCCACTGGAGGCTCCTGCTGGGCGAAGCAGGGCAAGCCCGACCGCCTGCCGGCGACCTACCGCCGCACGCACGGCGTGACCTACTTCCACGGCTGCTACTCCGTCGGCGATGACCGGTTGTGGGGCGTCAACCGCCGCCGCAAAGGCACCGCCAACACGCTGGCCGCGCTGAAGTCGATCCGCGCCGCCCGGCCTGACGGCGCACCGATCTACATCATTTTGGACAACCTCTCCGCCCACACCGGAGCGGACATCCACCGCTGGGCGAAGAAGAACAAGGTCGAGCTGTGCTTCACCCCGACCTATGCGTCCTGGGCCAACCCGATCGAGGCGCACTTCGGCCCGCTGCGGCAGTTCACCCTGGCGAATTCGAACCACCGCAGCCATCCCGCGCAGACCCGGTCCCTGCACCGCTACTTGCGCTGGCGCAACGCCAACGCTCGCCACCCCGACGTCCTCGCCGCCCAGCGCAAGGAACGCGCCCGCATCCGCAGCGAGAAAGGCATCCGTTGGGGCGGACGCCCCCTCGCACCAGCAGCCTGACAAACCCCGTGACGCGGCAGGCGCGGCAAGCTGTCTCAGCCTTCCCGAGGTTCGACTGGGCCAGCTGTCCGGGCGCCTGAATCCTTGCGTGCCGAGAGCAGGAACAGGGCCGCAGCGGCGGCGGTGAAGCCGAGCCCGACGATCATGAAGACCATGACCGCCTCGAATGAGGCATCGGCGATCCGGGGGATGCCGTTGACCAGCATGAAAGCGTAGATGCACAGAATGCCGTAGGCGCGAAGCCGCAACCCAGCCTGTCGCTTCCGCAGCCACGGCGGTGTCCATCCCGCCAGTATCGCCACCGGCACCGGCAGCATGAGCGCCGTGGACACCGCCAGCACTATCCAGTGGTACAGCGGATTGCCGTTCACGCCGCCCCCTTCGTAGGCGATCACCAGCCTACGGAGGGTTGGCGAGGCCCGTCCATGCCGAACACCGCGAGCTTCCGGCGAAGCTATCCGGTCAGAGCACTAGGCATTCGCTTTTCGCCCCGGCATGGTCGGGTTACGTGGAGGTGGCGCCGGGAGTGGCACGCGTCACGGAAACCGGTGGTGCCGTCCGGACAGGGACAGGGCGTGAAACCGACGACCCCGCACGACCCGGCACCGCGGCTCGCGACCCTCCTGGGCGCCGTCCGGTCCGGACCGGCCGCCGCCCTGCTCGCGGCGCTCCGCACCGTCACCGCGTTCTGCGCCGTCGACGCCGTCGCCCGTACCGGCCCGTACCTACCCCTTCGGCCCCCGAGACCCGAAGCGTCAACCACTTGGGCAACCAGTACGTCCCAGCAGCACCCGCACGGCACGGACGCGCCCGGTGATGGGGCAAATCTTCAGCTTCGCGGTGATCGGCGTGATCAACACCCGGACGTACTACGCCCTCTACCTCCCCCACCTGCCCTACGTGGCCGCCCACGTCATCGCGTCGCTCCTGAGCATGACGGGCTCCTTCTTCCTGAACACCCACTTCACCTCCCGAACCCGCCCTCCCTGGCGGAAGTTCCTCCTCTTGCCCTGACGAACGCGACGAGCTTCGTGGTCACCACGGCGGGCGTGTACGTGATCGTCGAGGTCCCGCACGCCGGCAACCGCCTGGCCTCGCTCATCGCCCCGATGACGGCGATCCCGGCGACTTTCGTGGTCGCCCGTTCGATCAGGCTCCCGAAGAGGCCGACGGGCGTGCGCGGGTCGTGACCGTCGGCGTGGTCGGCTCGCGTCTGGTCAGCTGTTCCGCCGCTGCCCCAGCAGCCGGGCCTGCTCCGCCTTCAGCCGCCCGAACCCCAGCCGCGCGTACGCGGCGATCTCCTCACTCGGGAACGGCACCACCGAAAGGTGCTGTTCGTAGCTCCCCTGCGCCCACCGGGCGGCCGTGATCTCGTAGCCCGACACGTGCGCGCACAGCTGCAGCAGGAGCGGCGGCATCTCGGGTTCGCTCAGGAGGTCGGCGTGCTTGACGACGAGGTCGCGCATGGCCCGGACGTTCGGGAGAAAGACGGTGGTGATCCACAGCCGCCACTCGGCGAGTTCCTCCTCGCTGGGCGGTATCTCATGAACGAAGGGCGACCTGCCGTCGGGGCGGGCGTTGCGCTGCATGAACGCGGCGAAGGTACGGCTGTTGGCCTCCGTGAGCGCGAACAGGGGCCCGTAGAAGTCGCTGAGCTGCCGATTCACCCGAGCAAGACGCTCCTGCCGCTGCGCCAGACGCAGGCCGTTGAGATAGGTGACGGCATACCCGGCGAAGGCCAGCCCGACGGTGACGACCACTGCGATCATGACGGCCGATGCTAGGTCAGCGCCCCGCTACTCGGTAAGCCTGCGGTTGAAGCTTCCCCTTGATCGCGGACACCTGGAGACTGGGACCTGAGGTTCCAGAGGAAGTAGTGGCCGGGTGGGAAGCAAGAGCAACCGCAGCAGGCGGTATACGGAGGAGTTCAAGCGCGACGCGGTCGCGCTGGTCCGGTCCTCTGGCAGGACCGTCACCGAGGTGGCCCGGGAGATCGGGGTCAGTGCCGAGGGCCTGCGGAACTGGGTCAAGCGGGACGCGATCGAGCGCGGTCAGGGGGCACCGGGCGAGCTGACGAGCGCGGAGCGGGAAGAACTGCGCCGGCTGCGGCGGCAGAACCGTGAGCAGGCCGAGACGATCGAGGTGCTGCGAAAAGCGGCGGTCTTCTTCGCGAAGGAGAGCGATCGATGAACGACGTGTACGCGTTCATCGAGGCGGAGAAGACCACCCATGGAGTCGCTCTGCTGTGCCGGCTGCTGAAGATCGCGCGGTCCTCGTTCTATTCCTGGCTGGCCGGCGAGCAGGCTCGCGCCGCCCGCCGGGCCGCCGACGACGCCCTGGCCCACGAGATCACCGTCTTGCACATCGCCTCCAGGCACACCTACGGAGTGCCGCGCATCCATGCCGAGCTGCGCAGGCTGGACCGGCGGGTCAACCGCAAGCGGGTGGAGCGGATCATGCGTGAGCGCGGCATCACCGGGGTCACCCGGCGCAAGCGCCAGTCGCTGACCCGTCCGGCGAAGAGGGCGGTGCCTGCCGCGGACCTGATCGGCCGCGACTTCACGGCCGACGCGCCGGGCCGGAAACTCGTCGGGGACATCACCTTCATCGCCACCGACGAGGGCTGGCTGTATCTGGCGACCTGGCTGGACCTGGCCACCCGCGAGATCGTCGGCTACTCGATGGCCGACCACCACCGCGCCTCCCTGGTCGTCAACGCGCTGACGATGGCCGCCGGGCGCGACCGGCTCGATTCCGGCTGCATCGTGCCCTCGGACCGCGGATCGGAGTACACCTCCGACGAACTCCGCCGTGAGATAAGCCGGTTGGGGCTACGGCAGAGCATGGGCCGAACCGGCTCGTGCTATGACAATGCTGCCGCCGAGAGCTTCTTCGCGCTGCTCAACCAGGATCTTCTTCAGCGCAGCCAGGTCCGTCTTTCGGTTACGGCGGAGCCGTCCGCGACTGTCCGCGTCGAGGTCGGCCGGACGGATCACGATCAGCCGCAGTCCGTGCGCGGGAATCTCCGTATCACGCCGGGCGTCGTACAGCGCCCGCTGCTCGCCCCGATGGACGCCGCTGATGGTGAGCCTGTCGGGCTTGTCGAAGTGGGATATGGGCTGGTCGTGCTGGAGTTCCCGGTACTCGACCACGAGTTGGTGGCCGGGCCAGTAGGCGTCGACCGGCAGTTTGGCCCGTCGGCCGCCCGTCCCGGGGTCGCCCTGCAGCCAGTCGAACTTGTGCTGGGTCAAGGCCGTCTCGCCGAGCAACTGGTTGCACAAGCCGACTACGTATGCCTCGTCACTGTCGTCTCTGGTTCCCATGCGCGCGCATCATGCCAGCGTTCGCAGACATCGAGGCGGGTCTTTCGATGCGGCTGTCACGCCGGCACGGACGGATTTCAGAGGTCGTCTTCATCGACGGGTTCGGGTTCGCGGATGTAGGCGAGGTCGAGGACGTAGCGTTCGGTGACAGGGCAGTTGTTCCATGCCTGGGTGAGGTGGTCTTCGAAGGTGTCGTCCGTGGGGTGGTCGAGGCTGCTCTCGTAGTAATCGGCGGTCGCCTGGCGGCCTTCCCACCAGGCGTGGCCTTCGTACACGCCGGGGCGGGGCAGGGTCATTTCTCCCGCAGGCCCGTACTCGAGCTGGTTGACGACGAGGATGCCGGTTTCGGACTCGATACTCACGGGGACTTGGCCTTCCGCGTCGGCGGGCGAGGCTGGCGGGGTGTCCCAGACACGGATGGTGACCTCGACGTCGATGTCGGGTTGCAGACTGCGGATGTACAGGTGGTAGCCATTCCCGGCCACCACCTGTCTGCGGGCAGCAGCCATGGCCTCGTCGTCGCTCAGGTAGGCGTCGGCGTCGTACACCTCCACGACACGGCGGGCCGGTGTGGCCTTGCAGCTGTATTCGGCGAGGAGCGCCATGAGCCGCTGCCCTTCTGCTAGTTGGCGATCTTCATGTAGAAGGCGTCACCGTCGAGGATCCGGTTGAGGGTGTACATCTGGTCGAGCCTGCGACCGCCGGTCTCATTGTCGTCGCCGTCGATCAGCCGGACGGAGAAGCGGTTGTCGCCCTTGGTGGAACCTTCCTTCGTGGAGGCGAAGGGGTACTCGTCGCACTGCAGGTCGGTTCCCTTGTAGTCGCCCCACACCTTCTCGCATTCCTTGATCGAACGGGCGCGGTTCTTCTTCTGTTTCTCCTTGTCGACCAGACGGTGCAGCGGTTCCTTCGCCCCTGGAACGCTCTTGCCGGGCCAGGAGGGGAAGGTCCGCTCGGGGCGGTTCAAGGCGTCGTAGATGTGCAGGGCGCTTTCGTTGACCGCCGGGTCCTTCTGGCTCATCACGAGTTCCACGCGGGCCTTGGTGAAGACCGTGCCCTTGAACTTGCCCGCGATCTTTCCTGCGTAGTCGTAGCGGACACTGGAGTTGTAGACGTTGCTCCCTCCGGTGAAGGGCGCGGAGTTGGGGGAGCTGGCGCTCAGGTCCATCGCGACGGTCGAGAAGACGCGCTGCTGATTGCCCTGGTCGAACAGGGCGCCCTTGTCCGGGGAGGTGTAGGTGAGGCTCCAGTGGGGCTTGGTGTCCCATACGCCGAGAAGTTCGTCGCGGTCCGTGGTCTGCGGCGCGGGCACCTGGGGGTCCGGGTCGCTGGTGGATGCGTTGACACTGTGGTGGAAGTGCTGGCCGAGGCGCCACTTGGTGGCGTCTTCGGTGGGTATTGGCTGGACGCGTATGTTCTCGATGCTGGCGACGTAGTCGACGCGTCGGCTGCCGTCGTAGGCGAAGCCGAGGACCCATTGGTCGAACCAGAGGCGGCCGAGCGTGGTGGTGCCCCTGACGTCCCGCAGGACCAGGTCGAAGGGGCGCTTCTGGCAGCTTTCGAAGCGGGACTTGATCCATCCGGTGGCGGCCTTGGCCTGCGCCGCGTGGCTCGCGCACTGCTGACGCAGATCCTGTTGATCGCCGGGAGTCGGGTCGGCCGCCGCCTGCCGCGTCACGGACTTCGATCCGTGGGATCCGGCGTATTCGGCGTACGGGACGGGCTGGTCGAGGCCGTGCAGCTCGTCGGCGGGGAGTGAGGCGGCGTCAACGAACACCGTGCCCTCGGGGGCCGGGTCGTTGAGGGCTGAGGCTGCGTGCGTGGCGGTGGTCGTGGCCGCGGTGAGCAAGGTCAGGGCCGCCGTGGTGGCGGTGGCGCCGGCGAGACGTATGAGTACGGTGCGTATGTTCACCAGTGGATTCCTTGCGGGCGTGAGGAAGCGGTGGGCTGTCTGCGGCATGTCGTGATGTCGGTGGTCACGAGGCGTCGCAGAGATCGCCCCAGCACGCCTCCTGCAGTGCGCCGGTGTGTGCGGAGTAGCGGGCGGTGAACCCGTCGAAGCGGCGGTCGGTGCGCTGCAGCCCGGGAGTGGAGCTGGTGGAGGTCACCGTCCAGGCGGCGTCCCCGCTGCCGACGGCGGCGTTCGAGCGAGTCTTCAGCGCAGCGGGTGAAGCGGGCGGCTCGACAGCGAGGGCGTCGCCTGGGACGTCGAAGGCGGCTGCGGCCTGGGCGCGGATGTCGGAGGCCGACACGTCTGCGTCGGCTGCGGCGTCTTCCGATGCCCCGCCGGACGGCAGAGCGGCGGCGTTGCAGACCCGCACGGTGACGACGCACTCCGACAGGCCGGGCACGGTGGCCAGGCAGCTGTCGGGGTCGTTCTCCAGGCAGGCTTGGAGCGCCTGCTGGTCCACGCCGTTGAACGTGACGGGCTGATCGGGCGCGCCCTGGGCGCGCGCCGGGGCAGCGAGCGCGGAAGCCGGGGAGGCTACGGCGGCGGCCTGTCGGCGCGGCTTGCTCACCGTCCACTGGGTGAACTTGCTGTTGTCGGTCAGCTTGGTGGTGAAGCAACTCGGCGGCTTGTGGGTCGTGCTGCACACGGGAAGCGTGACGGACTTGGCCACATTCCCCGTCGCCACCTGCTGCCACGCCTTGTTCCCGGTCATGAACTGCATACGGTTCGCGATCGAGGGGACGTTGATGTACTTCGGCCCGGTCACCTCAAGACCCACGTCGATGCGGTTGGTATTGCCGCCGATCACTTTGAGCTGCTTGGTGGTGGAGCCGACCTTGTTGAAGTCGTAGAGCACGTCCCACTGGTTACCGCTGTCCTGACGGACGGTCATGTAGGTGTGGTTGCGCTTGTCCGGCTTGGTTGGGTTGACCCCGGCCTTGATGGCTGTCGTGCGACCGCCGCTGGTGGTCAGCTCCGACCAGCGCGGCCCGTAGGTGTGGGTGGTCTTCCCCGTCTTCTCCGCGTACAGGCCGATCTCGATGTTGGGAGCCAGCGGACTGCTCGACGTGTTCGGGCTGACACGCAGGTAGTTGGCCACCTGCACGGTCGCCGAGCCGGTGTCGACCTGATCGAAGGTGATCGGTATGTTGCGCCAGGTGGCGAAGCCGCCGATCATCGGCTCGCCCGGCTGGCTGCACGTCATCGCCCAGAAGGTGATGCGGGCGTTGTAGAGGCCGGTGCAGGCTTCCTTGGGTGCGGCGGCACTCGCCGAAGGAGCGGTGCCGAGAACAGTGAGTGCGGTGACCCCGGCGCACGCCGAAGCCAAGAATCTCGCGCGCGAACGCGACAAGGTTCCCCCTAGAAACGGTCAGGAATGGTCACAGGGAACCTACAGGTGATCCTTCTTCGACTCGTATGCGTATAAGGCAAGTTGACCGAGTCTGTACGTGTGATCACTGCCACGTCTGTTGTCGCGCACTGGTACCTACGCGGGGACGAGGGACGTCGCTTGGAACGGGTCCGCATGGTCCGTGGTCAGCGGCCGAGGGTGCGCCGTGTCAGCAGTTGCCGACGGGGCTCCTGAAGTCCGCCTGAATCTCGGGCAGGAGCGCGTCACTCACCGAACAGACTGCCCTGCACATACTCGACGACCTTCCGCTCCGGGTAGAAGACGGCCAGCAGCATGAAGGTCTTGGGATGGGCCGCGATGTTGCCGACGAAGAAGTGGACGGCGCGGTTCGGGGCGCACATCCGGTCGTACCAAGTCTCGCGCAGTGCCTCACGGACACCGCGCTCTCCGTACTTCCGCAGGAACTTGCGGTACGACTGGCCGGCCTCCCAGTCCTTCAGCCCCATGTCGTGGGTCGGACAGCCGTCGTCGGCGCAGCGGAAGCTGTAGCGGAGGTCGAGCGGCACCCACTCCAGCGGATTCAGTTCCTGCTCGAACAGGTCGAGTTGGTCGGCCAGGGAGGCCTTGGAGACGGACCAGGGCTCGGCAGGCTCCAGTCGGAAGCGGGTGATCTCGGCGGGCTGGAAGACGCCGAGGGATGTTCCTCGTTTCTCCTGATCGCGCTTGATGGCACAGAGCGACGGGGCGACCAGCGGCTCCACATGCCGATACCGCTTCGTCCAGCCGCCGTCGGACGGCACCTCACCCACGATCTCCAACGTGTCGAGATCGGCCCGGAGACTCTCCGGGCGGGAGTCCCGCTCGGAGCGGTGCGGTTCGACGTCGACTTCGATGATCGAGTACTTGGAGAACTGGGCGTCCTCGCTCAGGAGCCGGAAGGGCACCGGGAAGAGCCGTACGTGCCGCGGCTCGCCCTGGTCCAGGCGTATGCCGGCCACACAGCTGGTCTCGCGGTACTTGTTGGACAGCTCCGGATACGTCTTGACAGTGATCATGATCCGTGCGCGCTGCCGTTTCCCGAATGCCGACGACGCCATGGCGTGCCCCCTCCATCGGTCTCCCCGATCTGATGGGAAGAGAGGCATGCACCGCTGGCAAGGGCGCGTGTGAAAGCCGGGGCGAAGTCAGGCCAGAGGATTCACCGGGACCGAGACCCGGCCTCGGACCGTCTCCAGGACGACCTGCCGGTGACAGCGGCTCTCGTCCTTCTCGAAACACAGCACCGCGACCCGCGACGCTCGGGCATGCTCTGCGAGGCGGTCAAGATCCGCCTGGGCCTCTTCGGACTGCAGCAGGCCACGGAAGCGCGCCCGTCCCACCTCGACGCGGCCGTCCCAGAAGGGCTCCCGGTTGTCCTTCGGATTGCCCAGGCCACGCAGGTGCGTGTACTCGATGCCGGCTTCGGTCAGAGCCTCCCCGAGGCGGGTCTTGCTGAAGCCCTTCTTACGGCTGATCGGGGTGAGCCGTACGTCCGCCACGACACCGATGCGGCTGTCGACGAGCGAGGCGACGAACGAGTCGATGTCCCGCCCTTCGTATCCGGCTGACCAGAGACCGGGTGTGACGGGCGGGACCTGGGCTGCCTGGAACAGATCATCAAGGGAGACCGCAAGAGCCTTGGCCACCGCGCCGACGGTGAAGAAGCCTGACTGGATCGCTCCCTCGCTCTCCAGGCGGCCCAGCGTCCCGACGGCGATGCCTGCCTCCTTGGCCAGCCGTTCACGTGTCCACCCGCGGTCCTCCCGCAACGCACGTACCCGCTGGGCGAGCGCACGGGCGTGGTCGTGGGGAGGCGCTGAGCGATGACCTGCCATGTGCGGTGTTCCTAACGACCGTTGGGGCGGCCCGCCGCGGTGTTCCTGGTCAGCTACGAGCCCTGGATTCGCGAACGCGCAGGTTCGAGGGCGCGTAGGCGCCGCTCTTCCTGCGGCACTGGAGACTGCTCCTGGGAGAAGCCGACCAAGATCTTCTCCCAGATTTCTCCCAAGCGATCTCCAGGAACCACTCAGGGGCCCGACCCGCTAAGCGGATCAGGCCCCTGACCTGGTACTTGGCTGTCGGGGTGGCGGGATTTGAACCCACGACCTCTTCGTCCCGAACGAAGCGCGCTGCCAAGCTGCGCTACACCCCGATGCCGCTGCTGTCGCGGCGACGACGTTTACTTTAGCCCACTGGTGGCCGGAGACGAAATCCGGTTTTCCCGTGGCGGCGGACGGGGTTCGGGCGGGCGTGGTCGAGGGCGACCAGGAGGACGGCCAGGGCGTAGATGGACAGGCCCAGGAGGAGGGCGTTGCCCAGGACACTCTTGTAGCCGTGCTGGTCGACGTCGAGGAAGGGGTAGAGGTAGTGGCCCGGCGTGCCGGGGAGCAGGTACTCGCCCCGGATGAAGGAGAAGGCCAGGTAGGCCATGGGGTACAGGAGCCAGCCGCTGGCCTGGCGGAGGTGCAGGCGGCCGGAGGGGGTGAGGAGCAGCCAGTCGAGGACGGCCGCGATCGGGACCGCCGTGTGGAGGGCGTGATCGGCGATGGTCTGGAGCAGCGCCGGGGTCGCGTCACCCGTCATCGTGCTGGTCATCGCGTAGGGGCTCGACGCGTTCGCCAGGAGCAGGTGGTGGACCAGGGCCGCGACCACCACGTACAGGAGCGCGGCGCCCGTCAGTGAGGAGCGCAGCGGGCGGCGGGCCGTCCAGGCGCGGCGGGCCGAGGCGGTGAGGACGAGGGCGAGCAGGACGCTGCTCTGGATCGTGAAGTAGCTCAGTACCCGCAGGGGGCTGCCGAGGAGCAGGAAGATCGTGACGCCGGCCGCCGCCGTCAGCGCGGTGAGGAGGCGGAAGACGGCGGTCAGGGGGCGGCGTACGGGGGGTACCACCGCGGTGGCGGGGACCGGCGAGGGCAGCAGCGCGGGCATGCCCGGGATCGCGGGGAGGTCCGGGATGTCCCTCGGTATCGGGGCGGTCATGCCCTCACGCTAAGCATGTCGGGCAAATGGGGCATTGCGGGTGGGCTGTGCGGGTGACGGCGCGCCCATCCCGATTCGGGTCGGCGGGGTGGGTCGCCCGGTGCGTCACCATGCGCGTCGACCCGTGCGCCGACCTGGTGTTCTGCTCGTTCACCCGGCCGCGGGGGCCACCCCTACGTGGCCCCCGGCAGCGACGTACTCACTGCTCCCGCGCCACCAGCGTCAGCAACGTAGCCTCCGGCGGACAGGCGAACCGTAGCGGGGTGTACCGGTTCGTGCCGCAGCCCGCCGACACGTGCATGTAGGACGTCCGGCCCTCGGATGTGTGCGTCGACAGGCCCTTCACCCGCTCCGTGTCCAGGTCGCAGTTGGTGACGAGGGCACCGTAGAAGGGGACGCAGAGCTGCCCGCCGTGGGTGTGGCCGGCCAGGATCAGGGGGTAGCCGTCGGCCGTGAAGGCGTCGAGGCTGCGCAGGTACGGCGCGTGCACCACGCCCATCGAGAAGTCCGCGTCGGCCGACGGGCCGCCCGCCACCCGCACGTAGCGGTCCCGCTTGATGTGCGGGTCGTCCACGCCCGTCATCTCCACCGAGGCGCCGTCGATCTTGAGCAGGCCCCGGGTGTTCGTGAGGTTCAGCCAGCCCGCGGCGTCGAAACCGTCCCGCAGGTCCTCCCACGGGTTGTGGACGACGTCGACCGCGGGCGCGTTGCCGTTCAGGCCGTGGCGGCCCTGGGCCTTCTCGAACAGGTAGCGGGCGGGGTTGCGCAGCTTGGGGCCGTAGTAGTCGTTGGAGCCGAAGACGTACGCGCCCGGGAACTCCATCAGGGGGCCCAGGGCGTCCAGCACCTCCGGCACGCCTTCCGGGTCGGAGAGGTTGTCACCCGTGTTGATCACGAAGTCGGGGCGCAGGCCCGCCAGCGAGCGCAGCCAGCGCTGCTTCTTGCGCTGGCCGCCGACCATGTGGATGTCGGAGACGTGCAGCACACGCATCGGGTGCATGCCCGGGGGCAGCACGGGGACGGTGATCCGTCGCAGGCGGAAGGAACGGGCCTCGAACCCGGCCGAGTAGAGGAGACCGGCGGCCGCGACCGCCGTGATGCCGAGGGGTACTCCGTATCGCGCGCGCATACGCCCATCGTGTCAGACCCCCTCGCACCCCCGCGGCCGACCGCCCCTTAAATCAACGGGCGTCCGGCCGTGCACACCTGCGACAATCGACGTCATGACCACGCTCAAGTCGAAGCTGCAGGAAGACCTCAACGCCGCGATCAAGGAGCGCGACGAGCTCCGCTCCTCGACGCTCCGGCTGACGCTCGCCGCGATCCAGAAGGAGGAGGTCGCGGGCAAGGAGAAGCGCGAGCTCTCCGACGACGAGGTCCTGAAGGTGATCACCAAGGAGGCCAAGAAGCGGCGCGAGGCCGCGGACGCCTTCGCGCAGGGTGGTCGTGCCGAGTCGGCCGAGCGGGAGAAGGCGGAGGGCGAGGTGCTGGCGACGTACCTGCCGAAGCAGATGTCCGACGAGGAGCTGGACGCGATCGTCGCCCAGGCCGTCGAAGAGGCCAGGGCGGCCGGTGCGGAGGGGCCGCGGGCCATGGGCGCGGTCATGAAGATCGTGAACCCCAAGGTCGCCGGCCAGGCGGAGGGCGGCCGCGTCGCCGCGGCGGTGAAGAAGCTCCTCGCGAGCTGAAGCTCCTCACCGGGCTGAGGCTCCTCGCAGATTGAGGCCGCACCCAGCCGAACGGCCGCCTCCCACGGCCGACCCGTACGCCGATGGGGGCGCCCTTCCTCAGAAGGGCGCCCCCATCGGCGTACCACCGTTACGTACGGCTGCGCCTACGGGAAGTTCCCGCCGTTCCCGTTCCCGTTGCCGCCGCCGTTGTCACCGCCGCGGATCCAGCCCTCGGGGATCGAGAACGAGGGGTCCGGGAACGTCCCGCCGTCGTTGCCACCGCGGTTCCCGCCGATCAGCCCCTCGATCAGGCCGCCGTTGTCGTCGCCGTTGCCGTTGTCGTTGTTGCCGCCGCGGTCACGGCCGCCGTCCTCGCGGTCGCGGTCCTCGGGGTCCGGGATGTGCACGGGGTTGAAGGACGCCGCCTCCTTGCCCGACAGGGCGCCGGTCATGGCGTCGCGCCAGATCGGGCCGGGCACGCGGCCGCCGTAGACCTTGTCGTGCCAGACGCCGCCGATGCTGATGGCCTCCATCTTGACCTGCTGGGTGGCGCTGCCGACCCAGACGGCGCCCGCCAGGTTGGGCGTGTAGCCGACGAACCAGGCGTTCCTGCGCTCGTCCGTCGTACCCGTCTTGCCGGCGCTGTCACGGTCGGTGAGGCCCGCCTCCTGGCCCGTACCGGAGTCGATCACACCGCCCAGCAGTTCGTTGATGGTGTCGGCGGTCTTCTCGGACATGGCCCGTGAGCAGGTCGACTTCGGCACCTGGAGCGACTTCTCCTGGTTGCCGATCTTCTGCGAGATCGACTCGATGGCGACCGGCGAGCAGTACATCCCGCGCGAGGCGAAGGCGGCGTAGGCGCTCGCCATGGTCAGCGGGGAGATGCCCTTGGAGCCCAGGGCGATCGAGGGCACCTCGGGCAGCTTGTCGCCGTTGCCCTGCACCACGTGCAGCTTGTCGGTCATCTTGGCGACCGGGCAGAGGCCGATGTCGGAGATCATCTGCACGAAGTAGGTGTTGACCGACTTGGCCGTCGCCTCCTTCAGCCGGTACGGCCCGACCTCGGACTCGTCCTCGTTCTCGACCGTCTCCTTCTTCGCGCCGACGTTCACCCACGGCTTGCCGGAACACGTCTGTACCGGGCTCGGGTAGTCCATCTCGTACGGCGAGGAGTACTCCTGCGTGGGCGGCCTGCCCTCTTCCAGCGCGGCCGCCGCGACGAACGGCTTGAACGTCGAGCCGGTCGGGAAGCCGTAGTTCGAGCCGCCCCAGGCGGAGTCGACCGAGTAGTTGTACTCCGTCTCGTTCTTGTTGTAGCCGTAGGGCTTCGACTGGCCCATGGCGAGGATCTTGCCGGTGCCGGGTTCGACCAGGGTGGTCGCGGCGGCGACCTGGTCGTCCTTGTTGACGTGGTCGGCGAGCGAGGTCTGGACCGACTCCTGGGCCTGCGGGTCGAGGGTGGTCTTGATGGTCAGGCCGCCCTGGTTCCAGAGCTTCGCCCGCTCCTCCTTGGTCTTGCCGAAGACCGGGTCGTTGAGGAAGACCTTCTCGACGTACTTGCAGAAGAAGGCGGCACCCCGCACGGAGGTGATGCAGCCGTTCTGCGGCCGGCTGACCTTCAGCTCCAGCGGGACCCGCATCGCCCGGTCGGCGTCCTCCTGGGAGATGTCGCCGGTCTCGACCATGCGCTGCAGGACGATGTTGCGCCGCTTGGTGGCCTCGGCCTCGTCGTTGACCGGGTCGTACCGGCTGGGGGACTGGACGATGCCCGCGAGGAGCGCCGCCTCCGGGAGGGTGAGGTCCTTGGCGGACTTGGAGAAGTAGCGCTGCGAGGCGGCCTCGACGCCGTACGCCTGCTGGCCGAAGAAGGTGATGTTCAGGTAGTTCTCGAGGATCTTCTTCTTGCCGAGCTCCTCCTCGACCTGGATCGCGTACTTCAGTTCGCGGATCTTGCGGCCGAGGGTCTGCTGGGTGGCCTGGGCGACCTTCGTCGGGTCGTCGCCGGCCTCCTCCACGAAGACGTTCTTGACGTACTGCTGGGTGAGCGTGGACGCGCCCTCGGCGACGCCGCCGCTCTGCGCGTTGCGGTTCAGCGCGCGCAGGACGCCCTTGAGGTCGACCGCGCCGTGCTGGTAGAAGCGCGAGTCCTCGATCGCGACGATCGCCTTCTGCATGAACGGCGAGATGTCCTTCAGCTCGACCACCGTGCGGTCGCGCGAGTAGACCGTCGCGATGTCGTCGCCGCGCGAGTCGAGGATGGTGGTCCGCTGGCTCAGCGGTGGCGTCCGCATGTTGGCGGGGAGCTCGTCGAAGCTCTCCACCGAGCCCTTCGCGGCGAGGCCCAGCGCGCCGACGGCGGGCAGCGCGATGCCGGCCATGACGGCTCCCGCGAGCACACTGACACCGAGGAACTTGGCGGCCTGTTGCGTTGGCGACAGACCACCGCCCGAGCGCTTCTTTGGCATGAGGGCAGCCTACGTTCTCATTCGCCGGACACGCGTATATGCCTTGGCCTAAGCTGCTCTCAACTGTCACAGCAGTGCGGCTACGTATCAATACGTCCGGCGACCCCGAATCGTTCCGGATCCTCTCGGTCTTTTTCCCCGAGGCGTGTTGGACGCGTGCCCGAATCCGCCTTGTGTGTCACCGGGCGTCCGTTGTGACGCAACTGAACCGTCCCGAATTGCCGGGAAGGCCGCGCATGTCGCGGGCTCACTCCCCCGGGTGATCTGCCGCTTACGCATAGTCCGTTCGGGCCATTCAAGATTGGGCCCGCTGGGGGTGTTGCGCTGTGCCCACCTTCCGTAACGTCCTCAACTGGCGGCGGTGAATATGCCGCTGCCGCCGTGGGGGAGCCTCGATTCGGGAGAGGACGGCGCCGGTATGGGCTGGGTAACCGACTGGAGTGCGCAGGCGGCCTGCCGCACTACCGATCCGGATGAACTGTTCGTTCAAGGAGCAGCGCAGAACAGGGCCAAGGCGGTGTGCACCGGATGTCCGGTACGCACGGAATGCCTGGCCGACGCGCTGGACAACCGCGTCGAGTTCGGCGTGTGGGGAGGAATGACCGAGCGGGAACGCCGCGCACTGCTGCGCCGGCGCCCGACCGTCACCTCCTGGCGCCGGCTCCTGGAGACCGCGCGGACGGAGTACGAGCGGGGTGCCGGCCTGGTGCCCCTCGACGACGACGAGGTGTACGAGAACTTCGCGGCGGTGAGCTGAGGGCTTCGGGGATGAAGGCCGCGGGCGCCCCCGGAGAGGGGGCCCGCCCACGGACGTCCCCGTAGGGTCCGCCCTCAGACGGTGTCGACGGGCAGCTCCGGCCGGTGGGCCGCGAGCCGGTCCCCGATGTCCCGCAGTCCCACCAGGTCGTGCACATCGCCCGGCAGTGCGGCCACTTCGACGACCGCGACCTCCGGGTGCAGCGAGGTGAAGCGGTCACGCGTGCGCTGCTCGCGGGCGATGAGGTGCATACGTTCCGCGTGCAGCCTCAGCAGGCCCGCGGTGAGCTGGTCGACGTGGCGCTGCGAGGTGTCCTCGTCCGTGACGACGGGGGAGTCGTCCTCGTCCGTGGCGGCCGAAGGGTCCGTGGCGGCGGGGGAGTCCTCGGTGCGAGCCGGTGCCTCGGAAGCAGGTGCATCTGAACTGCCATACGTTTCGGGAGAGTTACGAAGTCCAGCTTTCCCGTCCCCCTGATCCACAATGCGGGGCTCTTCAAGATTTTCCGCGGCGGCGAGCGCGCGCTCGGCCGACAGCCGGTCGGCGCCGCTGCCGTGGACGCGGTTGAGCACCAGACCCGCCAGCGGCATGTCCTCCGCGGCCAGCCGCTTCACGAAGTACGCGGCCTCCCGCAGCGCGTCCCGCTCCGGGGCCGCCACGACCAGGAACGCCGTCCCGGGGGCCTGGAGCAGCTTGTACGTCGCGTCCGCGCGCGTGCGGAACCCACCGAACGTGGTGTCCATCGCGGCCACGAACGTCTGGACGTCCTTCAGCAACTGACCGCCGAGCAGCTTGCCCAGCGTGCCGGTCATCATCGACATCCCGACGTTCAAAAACTTCATCCCGGCCCGGCCGCCCAGCTTCGCCGGTGCCGTCAGCAGCCGGATCAGCCGGCCGTCCAGGAACGACCCGAGCCGCTTGGGGGCGTCCAGGAAGTCCAGTGCCGACCGCGAGGGCGGCGTGTCCACGACGATCAGGTCCCACTCGTCCCGGGCCCGCAGCTGGCCCAGCTTCTCCATCGCCATGTACTCCTGCGTGCCGGCGAAGCCCGCGGACAGCGACTGGTAGAAGGGGTTGCCCAGGATCGTGGCGGCCCGCTCGGGGTCCGCGTGCGCCTCGACGATCTCGTCGAAGGTGCGCTTCATGTCGAGCATCATGGCGTGCAGCTCGCCGTCGCCCTCGACGCCCTTCACCCGGCGCGGGGTGTTGTCCAGCGAGTCGATGCCCATGGACTGCGCCAGCCGGCGCGCCGGGTCGATGGTGAGGACGACGACCTTGCGGCCGCGCTCGGCGGCCCGCAGGCCCAGCGCCGCCGCCGTGGTGGTCTTGCCGACCCCGCCCGAGCCGCAGCACACCACGATGCGGGTCTTCGGGTCGTCCAGCAGCGGGTCGATGTCGAGCACGCGTGAAGGGGCGAGACGGTGGTGCGCCGACGTGGCATCCGGACTCATGAGATCCCCTGCTTCCGCAGCTCGGTGGCCAGTTCGTACAGTCCCGCCAGGTCCATGCCCTCCGCGAGCAGCGGCAGTTCGTGCAGCGGCAGGCCCAGCTCGGCCAGGACGGCCCGCTGTTCGTGCTCCAGCAGATACCGCTCGCCGTACTCCTCGGCCTGCGCGAGCAACGGGTCCACCAGCTTCTCGGCGTTCTGCCCGCGGCGGGCCCCGCCGAGCCCGGCGGCCGACAGCGACCGCGCCAGATCGGCGCGCGACATCGTCCGCACACGTTCCAGGTCGGTGGCGTCCAGCTCCTCCGGCCGCACCATGTTCACGATCACCCGGCCGACCGGCAGCTTGGCCGACCGCAGCTCGGCGATGCCGTCCGCGGTCTCCTGGACGGGCATCTCCTCCAGGAGGGCCACCAGGTGGACGGCCGTCTCCCGGGACTTCAGCACCCGCATCACGGCCTGCGCCTGATTGTGTATCGGGCCGATCTTCGCGAGGCCGGCGACCTCGTCGTTGACGTTCAGGAAGCGCGTGATCCGGCCCGTGGGCGGGGCGTCCATGACGACGTAGTCGTACACGAACCGGCCGGCCCGGTCCTTGCGGCGGACCGCCTCGCACGCCTTGCCGGTCAGCAGGACGTCGCGCAGTCCGGGCGCGATGGTGGTGGCGAAGTCGATCGCGCCGAGCTTCTTCAGGGCCCGTCCGGCGCTCCCCAGTTTGTAGAACATCTGGAGGTACTCCAGAAGGGCCAGTTCGGGGTCTATGGCGAGGGCGAACACCTCGCCACCGCCCGGGGCGACGGCGATCTTCCGTTCCTCATAGGGCAGCGCCTCCGTTTCGAAGAGCTGTGCGATGCCCTGTCGGCCCTCGACCTCGACGAGAAGCGTCCGCTTCCCCTCGGTGGCCAGAGCCAACGCTAGGGCGGCGGCGACCGTCGTCTTGCCGGTCCCGCCCTTGCCGCTGACGACCTGGAGCCTGCTCACGTCTTCGAGCGTAACCAGTTCGCGCGGAAAGCAACCGGCGGCCTGTGGACAACGGTGACTCCGGTCGGCCGTGATGACCGCCTCCGCCAGCGGATACAGTCGGCCCATGACCAAGTGGGAATACGCAACCGTGCCGCTGCTCGTCCATGCCACGAAGCAGATTCTGGACACCTGGGGCGAGGACGGCTGGGAGCTCGTCCAGGTCGTGCCCGGCCCGAACAACCCCGAGCAGCTGGTGGCCTACCTGAAGCGGGAGAAGCAGGCGTGAGCGCGGTCGAGGCGAGGCTCGCGGAGCTGGGCCTGACGCTGCCGGAGGTCGTACCGCCGCTGGCCGCCTACCAGCCGGCCGTGCAGAGCGGGTCCTATGTCTACACCGCCGGCCAGCTGCCGATGGTGGAGGGCAAGCTCCCGGTCACCGGCAAGGTGGGCGCGGAGGTCACCGCGGAGGAGGCCAAGGACCTCGCCCGCGTCTGCGCCCTGAACGCGCTGGCGGCCGTGAAGTCCGTCGCCGGCGACCTGGACCGCGTCGCGCGCGTGGTGAAGGTCGTGGGCTTCGTCGCCTCCGCCGCCGACTTCACCGGCCAGCCCGGTGTCGTGAACGGGGCGAGCGAGCTCCTCGGAGAGGTCCTCGGAGAGAAGGGCGTGCACGCGCGCAGCGCGGTGGGCGTGGCGGTGCTGCCGCTGGACGCGCCCGTGGAGGTCGAGATCCAGGTGGAGCTGGCCCAGCCGTAGCGGCGAGGCGATCCGCGAGCCGATCACTGCCTCTCGAACATCCGCTCACCACGGGATAGCCTCGCGCCCATGGCGAACGGTCAGTGGTATCCCCCGGAGTGGCCGGACCGGATCCGCGCGCTGGCGGCGGGCTCCCTCACCCCGGTGACCCCGCGGCGCGCGGCCACGGTCATGCTGCTCAAGGACACGGGCACCGGCCCCGCCGTCCACATGCTGCGCCGCCGTGCCTCCATGGCCTTCGCGGCGGGCGCCTACGCGTACCCGGGCGGCGGTGTCGACCCACGCGACGACGAGCGTCACGTCGGCTGGGCGGGCCCCACGCGCGCGTGGTGGGCGAACCGGCTCGGCGTCGACGAGACGGCCGCCCAGGCGATCGTCTGCGCGGCCGTACGGGAGACGTACGAGGAGGCGGGCGTGCTGCTGGCCGGGCCGGACCCCGGCTCGGTCGTCGGTGACACCACCGGGCCGGACTGGGAGGCCGACCGCGCCGCCCTCGTCGCGCGCGATTTCTCCTTCGCGGAGTTCCTGGACCGCCGCGGTCTGCTGCTGCGCTCCGACCTGCTGAGTGCCTGGACGCGCTGGATCACCCCCGAGTTCGAGGCACGCCGCTACGACACCTGGTTCTTCGTCGCCTGCCTCCCCGAGGGACAGCGCACCCGCAACACCTCGACGGAAGCCGACCGCACGGTGTGGATCCGGCCGGCCGAGGCGGCGGCGTCGTACGACAAGGGTGAGCTGCTGATGATGCCGCCCACGATCGCGACACTGCGGCAGCTCACGGCGTACGGGACGGCCGCGGACGCGCTCGCGGGGGCACCGGGCCGCGATCTCACCCCCGTCCTGGCACAGGCCCGTCTGGAGGGCGACGAGATCGTCCTCTCCTGGCCGGGCCACGACGAGTTCACCAAGCACATCCCGACCGGTGGAGCTCCCGCATGACGGACGCAAGCGCCCTGCCCGGCCAGCCCCGCGGCGGGGCCCTGAACGGACCGGCCACCCCGCGCGCGGTCAACGTCCTCGCGCCCAACCCGTCCGCGATGACCCTGGACGGCACGAACACCTGGCTCCTGTCCGAGCCCGGCTCGGCGGTGGCCGTCGTGGTCGACCCGGGCCCGCTGGACGAGGGGCACCTGCGCAACGTCGTCGACACCGCCGAACGGTCGGGCAAGCGCGTCGCCCTGACCCTGCTGACCCACGGTCACCCGGACCACGCGGCCGGCGCGGCCCGCTTCGCCGAGCTCACCGGCACCAAGGTGCGGGCGCTGGACCCGGCGCTGCGGCTGGGCGACGAAGGGCTGGGCGCCGGGGACGTGGTCAAGGCCGGCGGCCTGGAGCTGCGCGTCGTACCGACCCCGGGCCACACCGCCGACTCGCTCAGCTTCCACCTCCCGGCCGATCGGGCGGTGCTGACGGGCGACACGGTCCTGGGGCGCGGTACGACGGTCGTGGCGCACCCGGACGGCCGTCTGGGCGACTATCTGGACTCCCTGCGGCGCTTGAGGTCCCTCACGGTCGACGACGGCGTCCACACGGTCCTCCCGGGCCACGGGCCGGTCCTGGAGGACGCCCAGGGCGCCGTGGAGTACTACCTCGCCCATCGCGCCCACCGGCTCGCCCAGGTCGAGACGGCCGTCGAGGACGGCTACCGCACGGCGTCCGAGATCGTCGCCCATGTGTACGCCGACGTGGACCGCACGCTGTGGCCGGCGGCGGAGCTGTCGGT
Source organism: Streptomyces sp. NPDC052023 (assembly GCF_044548465.1). Classification (NCBI taxonomy): domain Bacteria; kingdom Bacillati; phylum Actinomycetota; class Actinomycetes; order Kitasatosporales; family Streptomycetaceae; genus Streptomyces; species Streptomyces sp. NPDC052023. The sequence goes on from NZ_JBIUBW010000002.1 coordinate 607,675, forward strand.
ACGGGCCCAGCTGGACTACCTGGTGGAGCACGGGCTCATCTAGGGCCCGTCGTTCGGATCACGCCGCGCACGCGGGATCCGAACCACGGGCCCTCCAGCCCGAGGTGCGTCCCCGCCGCGGCGCGCTCACGCTGGGGGCATGTGCTGCCCTCCCCGCAAGGAGCGTGATCGGCGTGGCCCGTAACCGCCGTCTGATCCTCACTCCGCCGTCGGAGGTCTGGGGCCTGCTGTCCGACGGCCGGCGCTACGGGGAGTGGGTGACGGGTACCCAGCAGGTCCTCGGGGTGGACCCGCACTGGCCCGAGGTGGGCGCCCGTCTCAAGGTGCGCGTCGGCGCCGGTCCCCTGACCCTCGAGGACACCTGCGTCGTCCGGATCTGCGAACCGGAGCGCCGCCTCGAACTGGAGGCGCGGGCCGACCCGTTCGGCGCGGCCCGGATCGCCATGACCCTGCTCCCCTGGGGCGACGCCACCCTGTTCACCCTCGACTGGCATCCCCTGCGCGGCCCAGGCATCCGGATGCACGGGCTCCCCGTGGACTATGTCGTCAAGGTCCGCAACGGCATGATGCTGACGAAGCTGGCCCGCATCGCGGTACGCGAGGGCCGGCGCCCGCTCAGCAGGGCCTCGGCGCCCTGATCCGGGTGCTGCCCGGCCGCGTACGGGCGCGACCCGGCGTCAGCGCGAGCGCTTCGCGAGGCGCTCGACGTCCAGCAGGATCACCGCGCGTGCCTCCAGCCGCAGCCAGCCACGCTGGGCGAAGTCGGCCAGTGCCTTGTTGACCGTCTCGCGGGACGCGCCGACCAACTGGGCCAGCTCCTCCTGCGTGAGGTCGTGGACGACGTGGATGCCCTCCTCGGACTGCACGCCGAACCGGCGGGACAGGTCCAGCAGGGCACGTGCGACACGGCCGGGGACGTCCGAGAAGACGAGGTCGGACATCGCGTCGTTGGTCTTGCGCAGTCGCCGGGCGACGGCACGCAGCAGCGCGGTGGCGACCTCGGGCCGGACGTTGAGCCACGGCTGGAGGTCACCGTGGCCGAGCCCGAGCAGCTTGACCTCGGTCAGCGCGGTGGCGGTCGCCGTACGTGGGCCCGGGTCGAAGAGCGACAGCTCGCCGATGAGCTCGCTGGGGCCGACCACGGCCAGCATGTTCTCGCGGCCGTCCGGCGAAGTGCGGTGCAGCTTCACCTTGCCCTCGGTGACGACGTAGAGCCGGTCGCCCGGGTCGCCCTCGTGGAACAGGGAGTCACCCCGCGCGAGGGTCACCTCACTCATGGAGGCACGCAGCTCCGCGGACTGCTCGTCGTCGAGCGCCGCGAAGAGCGGATTGCGCCGCAGAACGTCGTCCACGAGTTCTCTCCTTGTCGACCTGCTCAGGGGAGCTTCTTCCCCCGGTGTACCAAGGCACCCTGGTGCCCATTTTGCCGGACGGTCCAAACAGTGTGATCTGTCACAAGGATGCCGCACCGGTGTCCGGTGTTAAGCGGCAGGGGTCCAATTGGGCGCTGATCTTCAGGGTCCGGGGCGGATGTCGGTGCCGGGGCTTAGGCTGGCCGGGTGTCCAAAACGCCGGTGAGAGCACACGCCTAGGGGGCTGCGCGGGTGGTTGTACGTCGAGATTCCGCTGTGGGCGAACAGGATTCCGGCGGCGGAGAAAAAGCGGCAAAGGTGACGAAGCGGGCGGCGTCGAAGAAGGCTGCCGCGCAGCCGGCAGCTGCCGAGAAGGCGACCGCCAAGAGCGCCGCCCCGGCCAAGAAGGCGACCGCCAAGAGCGCCGGCCCCGTCAAGAAGGCCACCCTCGGCCGTAAGAAGCCCGCCGTCGCGCCCGGGAAGACCTCCGCTCCCGTGCAGAAGGCGGCGCCCGCCAAGACGGTCACCACCGCGCCGGCGCCGAGCGGCGAGTCCCGTACCGCCCTGGTCCGCCGGGCCCGCCGGATCAACCGCGAACTCGCCGAGGTCTACCCGTACGCCCACCCGGAGCTCGACTTCGAGAACCCCTTCCAGCTCCTGGTCGCCACGGTCCTGTCCGCCCAGACCACCGACCTGCGCGTCAACCAGACCACCCCGGCCCTGTTCGCGAAGTACCCGACCCCGGAGGACCTGGCCGCCGCCGACGCCGAGGTGGTCGAGGAGATCCTCCGGCCGTGCGGCTTCTTCCGGGCCAAGACCAAGTCGGTGATGGGGCTGTCCAAGGCCCTCACGGAGGACTTCGGCGGTGAGGTCCCGGGCAGGCTCGAAGACCTCGTCAAGCTGCCCGGCGTAGGCCGCAAGACCGCCTTCGTCGTGCTCGGCAACGCCTTCGGCCGGCCCGGCATCACGGTGGACACGCACTTCCAGCGGCTGGTCCGGCGCTGGAAGTGGACCGACGAGGGCGACCCGGACAAGATCGAGGCGGCCGTCGGCACGCTCTTCCCGAAGAGCGACTGGACGGACCTGTCGCACCATGTGATCTGGCACGGCCGCCGCATCTGCCACGCCCGTAAACCCGCCTGCGGCGCCTGCCCCATCGCCCCGCTCTGCCCGGCGTACGGCGAGGGCGAGACGGACCCGGAGAAGGCGAAGAAGCTGCTCAAGTACGAGAAGGGCGGCTTCCCCGGCCAGCGTCTGAAGCCCCCGCAGGCCTATCTGGACGCGGGTGGCAAGCCGGCCCCGCCCCTGGGCGCCGGATGACGGGCACGGTGACGCGCCCGCCCGGCCAGGAACGATCCCGGGGCGGTGCGGCGTTGGACCCATCAGGACGACGGGGGTGGCGATGACACGGGCGAGTGGGACACAGGGCGGCCCGGTGATGCTGAGCAGGGAGGGGCTGCCCCAGTGGCTGGATCCCGTGGTGCGCGCGGTGGAGACGGTCCAGCCGCGCCAGCTCAGCCGTTTCCTGCCCCCCAAGGACGGCGCCGGCCGCCAGTCCGCCGTTCTCATCCTGTTCGGCGAGGGTGAGCGCGGCCCCGAGCTGCTGCTGATGGAGCGGGCGAGTTCGCTGCGCTCGCACGCCGGGCAGCCCTCCTTCCCCGGCGGCGCCCTCGACCCCGAGGACGGCGACCCCGAGGCCGACGGGCCACTGCGGGCCGCGCTGCGTGAGGCGGAGGAGGAGACCGGCCTGGACCCGGCCGGCGTGCAGCTGTTCGGTGTGCTGCCCAAGCTCTACATCCCGGTCAGCGGCTTCGTCGTGACCCCGGTGCTCGGCTGGTGGCGGGAGCCGAGCCCCGTGGGAGTCGTCGACCCGAACGAGACGGCCCGTGTCTTCACGGTCCCCGTGGCCGATCTCACGGACCCCGCCAACCGTGCCACGGCCCTCCACCCCAGCGGCCACCGAGGTCCGGCGTTTCTGGTCGAATCCGCCCTCGTCTGGGGCTTCACGGCCGGGATCATCGACCGGCTGATGCACTACGCGGGCTGGGAAAGACCGTGGGACCGCGACAAGCAGGTCCCGCTCGACTGGCGGTCATGACAGGGTGACCTCGTGCTGTTGCCGGGCCCCCCGGCCGACCAGGTGTGATCGCGAAGTGATGAGGCGAGGCTCGAAGCGGTGAACGTGCTGGACATCCTGTTGCTTGTCGCCGCCGTGTGGTTCGCGATCGTGGGCTACCGCCAGGGATTCGTCGTCGGCATCCTGTCGGTGATCGGCTTTCTGGGCGGCGGGCTCGTCGCCGTCTACTCACTGCCCGTCATCTGGGACGCGCTGACCGCCAACGCGGAGGTGAGCACCACCGCCGCCGTCGTCGCGGTGGTCGTCGTGATCGTCTGCGCCTCCGTCGGCCAGGCCCTGACGACCCATCTGGGCAGTAAGCTGCGCCGCCACATCACGTGGTCCCCGGCCCGCGCCCTGGACGCGACCGGCGGCGCCCTCGTCAACGTCGTCGCGATGCTCCTCGTGGCGTGGCTGATCGGCTCGGCGCTGGCCGGCACGACTCTGCCGACGCTCGGCAAGGAGGTGCGCAGCTCCAAGGTGCTGCTCGGCGTCTCCCGGGCGCTGCCCACGCAGGCCGACACGTGGTTCGCCGACTTCTCCGCCGTACTCGCACAGAACGGCTTCCCGCAGGTCTTCAGCCCGTTCGCCAACGAGCCGATCACCGACGTGCGGCCGCCGGACCCGGCGCTCGCGGGCAGCCCGGTCGCCGCCCGTGCCCAGCGTTCCATCGTCAAGGTGATGGGGACAGCGCCGAGCTGCGGCAAGGTCCTGGAGGGCACCGGCTTCGTCTTCGGCGAGCGCCGCGTGATGACCAACGCGCACGTCGTCGGCGGTGTCGACGAACCCACCGTCCAGATAGGCGGGGAGGGCCGGCGGTACGACGCGACGGTCGTCCTGTACGACTGGAAGCGCGACATCGCCGTACTCGACGTACCCGAGCTGGACGCGCCCGTCCTGAAGTTCAGCGCCGAGGACGCGGGGGGCGGGGACGACGCCATCGTCGCGGGCTTCCCGGAGAACGGGGCGTACGACGTGCGCTCCGCGCGCGTGCGGGGCCGCATCACGGCGAACGGCCCGGACATCTACCACCGGGGCACGGTCGGCCGCGACGTCTACTCCCTGTACGCGACCGTCCGCCAGGGCAACTCCGGCGGCCCGCTGCTCACGCCCGACGGCGAGGTCTATGGTGTCGTGTTCGCGAAGTCGCTCGACGACGCCGAGACGGGTTACGCGCTGACCGTCGACGAGATCCGCGAGGACATCACCAAGGGTCGTACGGCGAACCAGCAGGTGGACAGCGACAGCTGCGCCCTGTGAGGGGTGAAGAGGTCCGGCGGTGCGGCCCTTGAGGCCGTACGAGGGTCAGCCGCGCGGGTGACGCAGCCGCACCGAGACCCAACGGGCCCGGCGGCGCAGAATGCGCGGAATGCCCACCCTCGGATCGGCCGTGCCCGCCAGCTGCGGGGTGCCCCTGCGGTGTGAGCTCAGGCCGCTGCCAGAGCGGCGAGTGCGTGCTGCGTCACTGTAGTCGTGCGTCCAGCCCATACCTCGACGTGTGCCCCGTCCCAAGGTCGATAACCGCGTCCGGAGCGCCCAATTGGCTTATGCGCCAGGCAATTGGCAGTTCGTCGTACATGCGTACCGCGCTGTGTTCCGGGCGCACTGTCTCGGCCATCCGGCCGGCGACCGGAGCCTTCGGCCGGATGGCCGAGCCCCGGGGTCCGATCAGGGCTCAGCCCGGGTGCGCCCAGGCCCCGTTCCACGTGCCGGCTCGGGGCGTGGGATCCGCGGCCCGGCCGTGGTCCGGGTTCCGGGGGCGGGTGCCCGCGCGCGGGGTTCAGCGGTCCGGCTCGGGGTCCTTCAACCAGCTGATCAGCTCGTGGGAGAAGGCCGCCGGGTCCTCCTCGTGCGGGAAGTGGCCGAGGCCGTCGAACAGGCGCCAGCGGTAGGGCGCTTCGACGTACTCGCCGGAGCCCGCCGCGCTGCGGGTGCGCATCACCGGGTCCAGGGAGCCGTGCAGATGCAGGGTCGGCACGCGGACGGGCCGCTTCATCCGGCGGTTGAACTGGATGCCGTCGGGGCGGGCCAGGGAGCGGACCAGCCAGCGGTACGGCTCGACGGAACAGTGCGCCGTCGACGGAATGCACATCGCACGCCGGTACGTCTCCACCGCCTCGTCCTCCGGCAGCCGGGGCCCGGCCCAGTCCCGGATGAGCTGGCCCACCAGGGCACCGTCGTCCGCGACGAGCTGCCGCTCCGGGATCCACGGCCGCTGGAATCCCCAGATGTGCGAACTGGCCGCCGTCTGGCGCACATCGGCGAGCATCGCCGAGCGCCAGCGCCGGGGGTGCGGCATCGACGCCACCGCCAGGCGGCGCACCAGCTTGGGCCGCATCACGGCCGCCGTCCACGCCAGATAACCGCCGAGGTCGTGCCCCACGAGCGCCGCGTCCGGCTCGCCGAGCGAGCGGATCACGCCGGTGATGTCGAGGGCGAGGTTGGCCGGGTCGTAGCCGCGGGGCGTGCGGTCGCTGCCGCCGACGCCCCGCAGGTCCATGGCTACGGCCCGGAATCCGGCGTCGGCGAGCGCGACCAGCTGGTGCCGCCAGGTCCACCAGAACTGCGGGAAGCCGTGCACCAGCATCACCAGCGGCCCGTCGCCCAGCTCCGCGATGTGGAAGCGTGCGCCGTTGGCCGCCACGTCCCGGTGCGTCCAGGGGCCGTCGGGCCGGACCACCGAGCCGGGCTGCGCCGAAGGGATGTCGGGTTCCGTCATGACGACGAGCGTGCCACAGCCTCGATGGCCTCCGGTGCGCGGTCCCGCGGAAGCTCGGTCAGGGCGGGCCGCTCGGGGCGCGGGTGCGGCTTGGCCTTCTGCAGGACGCCCGCCGACTCCTTCACCGACGCGGCCACCTTCTGCGGGCCCTTGCTCTTCTTGGCCTTCTTCGCGAAGACCACGCCGATCAGCGCCAGCACGAGGGCGATCAGAACGTTCGCGGCGAAGGACAGCAGGAAGCAGACCGCGAGGTTCCACCCGCTCCAGGTCCGGATGCCGTACGCCAGGGCGAAGTTGAGCATCGGCAGGGAGAACAGGAGCAGCCCGCCCGCCGCCATGAACGCGCCGCCGCTCGTTGCACCGCGCTTGACGTCCTGCCGCAGCTGGGCCTTGGCCAGCGCGATCTCGTCGTGCACCAGTGCCGACATGTCGGCCGTCGCCGAGGCGAACAGCTGGCCGATGCTGCGTTCGGCGCCGACCGGGCTGCCGTCGGGTGCGCTCATCGCGGTCTCCCTCTTCTGCGTACTGCTGCGTACGGGGTCCGTCCGTGTCTGACTGTGTACGGTCCCGTCTTTTGTACCGTCCCGTCAGATCATGCCGGACCGTCGCCCTCATCGCCTGCCCCGCCGCCCACTTCGGCAAGCTCGGCCGCCCTGACTTCGGCGAGCCGGCGGTGCTCGGCGGCCTTGCGGTCGTAGATCTCCGCCATCCGCAGGTGGTACGCCGGGTCGTCGTCCTCGTAGATGTCGGGGATGCCGTCGAGGTCGTCGTCGCGGTCCTCGGCCTCGCACAGCCTGCGGTACTTGGCGTTCCGTATCTTCAGCAGCACTGTCGCGATCAGGGCCGCCGTCAGCGAGCCGGCCAGTACGGCCGCCTTGATCTCGTCCGTCATCGCCGCGTCGCCCTCGAACGCCAGCTCGCCGATGAGCAGCGACACGGTGAAGCCGATGCCGGCCAGCGAGGCGACCGCGAAGACGTCCGCCCACTCCAGGTCATCGCTGAGGGAGGCCCGGGTGAAGCGGGCGGTCAGCCAGGTGCCGCCGAAGATGCCGACCATCTTGCCGACGACGAGACCGAGGACCACGCCCAGCGTCTCCGGTTTGGTGAACACGTCCCCGAGGACGCTGCCGGAGACCACGACACCCGCGCTGAACAGGGCGAACAGCGGCACGGCGAGGCCGGCGGACAGCGGGCGCACGAGGTGCTCGATGTGCTCGCCGGGGGAGTGCTCCTCACCTTTGCGGGTGGAGCAGCGCAGCATCAGGCCCATGGCGACGCCGGCGATCGTGGCGTGCACGCCGCTGTTGTACATCAGCGCCCAGACGACCAGGGCCAGCGGGACGTAGATGTACCAGCCGCGTACGCCCTTGTGCAGCAGCAGCCAGAAGACCCCGAGTCCGACGACGGCGCCGCCGAGGGCGGCGAAGTTGATCGAGCTGGTGAAGAAGATCGCGATGATCAGGATCGCGAACAGGTCGTCCACGACGGCGAGCGTCAGCAGGAAGGCACGCAGGGCGCTCGGCAGCGACGTACCGATGACCGCGAGCACGGCGAGCGCGAAGGCGATGTCCGTGGCGGTGGGCACCGCCCAGCCGGCCAGGGAGCCGCCGCCGAGGACGTTGGTGAGGCTGTAGACCAGCGCCGGTGCGGCCATCCCGCACAGGGCGGCGACCACCGGCAGGACGGCCGCCCTGGGGTCCCGCAGATCGCCGGCGACCAGCTCACGCTTGAGTTCGATGCCGGCGACGAAGAAGAAGATCGCGAGCAGGCCGTCGGCGGCCCAGTGCGCGATCGAGAGATCGAGGCCGAGGGCGGCCGGGCCTATGTGGAAGTCCGAGACGGTCTCGTAGCTGTTCCCGAGCACGGGGAGGTTCGCCCAGATCAGGGCGATGACCGCGGCGACGAGCAGCAGCACACCGCCGACCGTCTCGGTGCGCAGCGCGTCCGCGACGAAGTTCCGCTCGGGCAGGGACAGCCGGGCGAAAACCTTGCGGGCGGGGCGGGGGACAGTCACGGGAAGACCTCCGGTCGGTGGGCAGCACGAACGACATGCCGACCAGACTTCCCGGCGCACCTTTGACCATTGTCGCGTTGTTGACGCGTTCCTTAGCTTACCTAAGATGCGGCGGGCCGGTCAGGTGATCTTCACGCTACGGGCAAAAGGGGCACCCGGCACGACTGCCGCCCGCCTCTGGCGTCGGTCGTGCCGGGTGCCCCTTTCCGGCCGGACTCAGTCCTCGCTGGACGCCGCCGGGAGCTTGGCCTGGATGAGGTCCATGACCGTGGAGTCGGTCAGTGTGGTGACGTCACCGAGCTGACGGTTCTCCGCGACGTCGCGCAGCAGGCGGCGCATGATCTTGCCGGAGCGGGTCTTCGGCAGCTCCGCCACCGGCAGGATCCGCTGGGGCTTGGCGATCGGGCCGAGGGCGGCGCCGACATGGCCCCGCAGCTCGGCGACCAGGCCCTCGGTCTCCGCCGCCGTACCCCGCAGGATCACGAAGGCGACGATCGCCTGGCCGGTCGTCTCGTCCGCCGCGCCCACCACGGCCGCCTCGGCGACGGCGGGGTGGGAGACGAGCGCGGACTCGACCTCGGTGGTGGAGATGTTGTGCCCGGAGACGAGCATCACGTCGTCGACACGGCCCAGCAGCCAGATGTCGCCGTCGTCGTCCTTCTTCGCCCCGTCACCGGCGAAGTACTTGCCCTCGAAACGCGACCAGTAGGTGTCGAGGAACCGCTGGTCGTCGCCCCAGATCGTGCGCAGCATCGACGGCCACGGCTCGGTGAGGACCAGGTAGCCACCGCCGCCGTCGGGCACCTCGTTCGCCTCGTCGTCGACGACCGTCGCGGAGATACCGGGCAGCTGGGTCTGCGCCGACCCGGGCTTGGTCTCGGTGACGCCGGGCAGCGGCGAGATCATCATCGCGCCGGTCTCGGTCTGCCACCAGGTGTCCACGATCGGGGTGCGGTCGCCGCCGATGTGCTTGCGGTACCAGATCCAGGCCTCGGGGTTGATCGGCTCACCGACCGAGCCCAGCACCCGCAGGCTGGAGAGGTCGAACTTCGCGGGGATGTCGTCGCCCCACTTCATGAACGTCCGGATCGCGGTGGGCGCGGTGTAGAGGATCGTGACCTTGTACTTCTGCACGATCTCCCAGAAGCGGCCCTGGTGCGGCGTGTCCGGGGTGCCCTCGTACATCACCTGGGTCGCGCCGTTGGCGAGCGGCCCGTACACGATGTAGGAGTGCCCGGTCACCCAGCCGACGTCGGCCGTGCACCAGTACACGTCCGTCTCCGGCTTGAGGTCGAAGACCGCGTGATGGGTGTACGACGTCTGGGTGAGGTAGCCGCCGGAGGTGTGCAGGATGCCCTTGGGCTTACCCGTGGTGCCCGAGGTGTAGAGGATGAACAGCGGGTGCTCCGCCTCGAACGCCTCCGGCGTGTGCTCGGCGGACTGACGCTCGACGAGCTCGTGCCACCACACGTCCCGGCCCTCGGTCCAGGCGACCTCCTGGCCGGTGCGGCGCACGACGAGGACGTGCTCGACGTTGCCCGCCTTCTCGGCCGCCTCGTCCACGGCCGGCTTCAGCGCGGACGGCTTGCCGCGCCGGTAGCCGCCGTCGGAGGTGATGACGACCTTGGCGTCCGCGTCCTGGATACGGGTCGCGAGCGCGTCGGCCGAGAAGCCGCCGAAGACCACGGAGTGCGCGGCGCCGATCCGGGCGCAGGCCAGCATCGCGACCGCGGTCTCGGGGATCATCGGCATGTAGACGGCGACCCGGTCGCCCTTCTGTACGCCCAGTTCCAGCAGGGCGTTGGCGGCCTTGGAGACCTCGTCCTTGAGCTCGGCGTAGGTGAGGGCACGGCTGTCACCGGGCTCGCCCTCGAAGTGGATGGCCACGCGGTCGCCGTGTCCGGCCTCGACGTGCCGGTCCACGCAGTTGTACGCGACGTTGAGCTCGCCGTCCTTGAACCACTTGGCGAACGGCGGGTTCGACCAGTCCAGCGTCTCCGTCGGCTCCTTGGCCCAGGTCAGCCGGCGGGCCTGCTCGGCCCAGAAGCCGAGCCTGTCAGCCTTGGCCTGTTCGTACGCCTCCGCCGTGACATTGGCGTGGGCGGCCAGGTCGGCGGGTGGCGCGAACCTGCGCTCCTCTTTGAGCAGGTTGGCCAGGCTCTCGTTGCTCACGACATCTCCCTCTCGAAGGGTGTCCGTTGTGTCCCAGGCCACAGCTCATCAGACCTGGTGGCCCGATGACAAGGGTCGACGGAATATTGGTTTAGACCTGTGGGCGAGTGTGTCACGCCCGGTCGTCCCGACCCGGCGTCCGGTCGTGCCGTACCGGCGTCCGGCCGTGCCGTCCCGACGTCCGCTCATCCGTTCCCACGGACGGCAGCCGAAGCAGGTTCAGCCGTGTAACTCCCCTCACGTCCCGGACCGCCCGTCCGTGAACGTGTCACGAACGGGCGGTCCGGATGCCGATTCACGCGGACAGGCCCGCCGCACGGACCGTGTCGAACACGAGCTCCTCAGCCGTCTCGTTGAGCAGGTACGACTGTGCCTCGCCGACATGGAAGTACATGCCGTGCAGCTCCAACGCGCCTTCGCGCAGCGCCCGGGAGACCGACTCGTGAGCGCGCAGGTGCTCCAGCTGCTGCACGACGTTGGTCAGGCACAGCTGCTCGGCCACGTCCGCGGGTGGCCGTCCGGCCAGCCGCGGACGTGGCCGGCCGTCGCCGGCGATGCGCTCCAGGCTGGGCAGGCCGTGCCGCAGCCAGCGCCTCAGCGGCGTGCGGGCACCGCCGGGCTCGGAGTTGAGCAGCGCCTGCATGGCTCCACAGCCCGAGTGGCCGCACACCGTGATGGAGCGCACCTTCAGCACTTCCACCGCGTACTCGATCGCCGCCGCCACCGAGTCGTCGCCGCTCTCCTCGCCGGGCCGGGGCACCAGGTTGCCGACGTTGCGCACCACGAACAGGTCGCCCGGACCACTGGAAGTGATCATCGAGGTGACAAGGCGGGAGTCGGCGCAGGTGAGGAACAGCTGATCGGGACGCTGCCCCTCGCGGGCCAGCCGCGCGAGTTCGCCTCTGACCAGCGGGGCCGTGTTGCGCTGGAAGGCGCTGATGCCCCGGGCCAGTTGGTGGTTGCCGGCGGTGTCGGTGGGGTTGGGGTTGAGATCGGGCGTGGGGTTGGGGGTGCCGGTGGGGGTGTGGGGGTTGCTGGGGTGGGGGGTGGTGGTGATGGCGTCCCAGGCGGTGAGCGCCGAGGTGGCGGTACAGGAGGTGGTGGGGGCCTGGGGGTTGGCTGTGGTGATGGGGTGGGGAGTGAGAGGGGCGAACGAGGTGGTGGGGTCGGTGCGGCGGCCGGTCGCGTTCGGTTGGCCGTGGCCGCCCAGGCGGTCGTTCAGGTGTTCGTGGCCCACCGGGTGGTCGGGGGCGCCCGAATCACCGGAGCCGGTCGGGTGGCCCAGGGCGTTCCCACGGCCGGGGGGCTCGCGGTAGGCGGAGCCGTCCGAACGGCCGTCACCGGTGACGTCGTTCGATTCGGCTGTGTCATACGAACCCTGCGAGCTTGCGAGGCTCAGCCGGTCCGCCGGGCTCTTCGTGCCCTTGGATCCGAACGGCCTTGCGTGGCCCTGCGAGGCATGCGGGCCCGTCGGCCCACGGGAGCCGCCTGGGCTTGCGGAGTTCGCCGGGCTGGCGGACGCGTTCCACCCCACGGAGACCTTCAGGCGCTCCAGGCTCGCGGAAGCCTTCCAGCCCATGAAGCTCTTGGGGCTCCGGGAGCCGGCGGAGCCCAGGGGGTCCACCAAGCCCTTCGTGCCGTCGGACTCCTTCCAGCCCACGAAGCGCTTGGGGCTTTCCGAGCCGGCGGACACCTGGAGGGCCATGAAGCTCTTCACGTCCACAGTGCTCACTGAGCCCGTAGCGCCCGCCGAGCCCATGGTCCCCGGTGAGCCCCCTGAGACCGTCGACTCCACCGAGCCCCCGGCGCCCGGAGCGCTCCCCGAGGCACCGGATTCACCCGGCTCTGCGTACCGCCCCGCAGCTCCCGTTGCCGTCGGGCGCGGCGTCTGCTGCACCTCGCACTGGTGGTTGCGCCATGGCGTCCATGGACTGCAGCGGCAACCGGCGGACGCGTCCGGCTCGTCGGTCCCGGTCGCCCCCGAGTGGCCGGGGAAGCTCATGGGCTCGGCGATGCGGACACCGGCGCGGCGGCCGATCAGCTCGACGGTGCCGTCCGTCGCGGTGTGGGTGTTCTGCCAGTCCTGCAGGGTCTCGTACGCCGCGTGGTCCATGAAGGAACCGTCCAGCTCGACGAGGACGTCGGCCCCTTGAGGTACGAGATGCAGGGCCCGGCTGAGCCGCGGCACGGCCAGGAAGGTCAGCTGCCCTCTGACTTGTACGTGATGGACTCCTTCCGTCACTTCATGGGTGATCCGGGTGCGGGTGAGGCGGTGCAGGGCGACGCCGACGGCGACGGCGATCCCGAGCGCGACGCCCTCCAGGACGCCCATGAGCACCACGCCGAGGGTGGTGACCACGTACACCAGCACCTCACGGTGGCGGGTCACCGTGCGGATGTGGTTCAGCGACACCATCTGGATGCCGACGGCCATCACCAGGGCCGCGAGCGCGGCGAGCGGGATGAGCTCCAGCATCGGGACCATCAGCAGGGTGGCGATCACTACGAAAACGCCGTGCAGCATCGTGGAGTTCCGGCTCACGGCACCGGCGTGCACATTCGCGGTACTGCGCACGGCCACGCCCGCTACCGGCAGCCCGCCTAGTCCGCCGGAGACGATGTTGGCCGCGCCCTGACCGAGCAGTTCGCGGTCCAGGTCGGAGCGTGGGACACGGGCGGCACGGCCGGGCCGGGCGGCGGCCAGCTTGTCGACGGCGACCGCGCCGAGCAGTGACTGCACGCTGCACACCAGCGTGGTGCTGAGCACCGCGGCGACCAGGCCCAGCACCGGGCCCTCGGGCAGTCCGGCCAGGGCGTGGCTGCTCCAGTTGGGCAGCTCCACCTTGGGCAGGGTGAGGCCGGCCAGCGAGGCGGCCGCGGTGGCCCCGGCGACGGCGACGAGCGCCGCCGGTGCCTTGCGCAGCAGGCGGCCCGCCCGGCCGGGCAGCCGGGGCCAGGCCAGCAGCAGCGCCAGCGTGAGCGCGCTTGTCGTGACGGCCGCCGGATGCAGCTGGGCGAGCTGTGCGGGCAGTGCGCGCAGATTGTCCAGGACGGCGCTCTGCGGGGTGCCGCCGAGGACGATGTGCAGCTGGGCGACGGCGATGGTCACGCCGATGCCGGCCAGCATGCCGTGCACGATCGCGGGGCTGACGGCCAGCGCGGAGCGGGCCACGCGCAGGCAGCCCAGGCCGAGTTGGGCGAGCCCGGCCAGGACGGTGATGGCGCAGGTCGTACGCCATCCGTAGCGGTGGATGAGGTCGGCGGTGACGACCGTGAGACCGGCCGCCGGGCCGCTCACCTGGAGCGGGGAGCCGCCGAGCCGTCCGGCGACCAGACCGCCCACCGCCGCGGCGACGAGCCCGGCCTGGAGCGGCGCGCCGGTGGCGAGGGCGATGCCCAGGGACAACGGCAGCGCGATCAGGAAGACGGAGATGGACGCCGACACGTCGGCTCCGGCGATGCGGAACCGGCGACGCCGGGCCGGTGGCGGACTGTGGCTTTGATGGGCTTCGTTCGGTCGGTGCGGGTCGGGGGCTCGAGTGGGGACGCAGGCTGACATTTTCCCGTCTCCTCCGGGGCAGCGCGGTCGCGGAAACTGGTGGTCCCCGCCGGGGCGGGGTGGGTCGCGGCCGTGGGTCACGGCGTGCAGTGGCGGGATCAGCAACTTTCAGTAAACGAATCGTAATCCAGAGTAAAGGTAAAGCATGGATTTTCCGGGCAAATGGGTTAATCAATCACTCTGGTGAGTGATGTGAGCATTTCATCGGCTTGTCGTACTAATTCCTTCTCCGTGCCGTGCCACCGTGACGGCGCTGCCGACTCATCGACTGGAGAAGGAAGGTGGGCGGGATGGCCGCCACCCGGAGGATCGCCGCGGGCGCCATGGGCGCCGCGGTCTGTGCCCTGTCACTCGCCGGCTGCGGGACCGGCTCCGAGCGTGCGGAGGGAGGGACGTCCGGGCCGCAGGGCGCGCCTGCGCCCAAGAGCGCGGTCCGGCTGATCGGGGACGGCTCCACCGCGTTCACCGGTGCGCAGCCCCATCTGTCCCGCCCGGAACGGCTGAAGCCCGGTCAGAAGCCGCCCCAGTTCGTGGTCTTCTCCTGGGACGGCGCCGGCGAGGACAGCCAGCGGCTGTTCTCGCACTTCCGCGAGGTGGCCAAGGCCAACAACGCCACGATGACGTACTTCCTCAGCGGTGTGTATCTGCTGCCCGAGGACAAGCGTGACCTCTACAAGCCCCCGCAGCACTCACCGGGCCGCTCCGACATCGGGTTCAACGACCGGCAGGGCATCGCCGACACCGTGAAGCAGTTGCGGCTGGCGTGGCTGGAGGGCAACGAGATCGGCACCCACTTCAACGGCCACTTCTGTGGCACCGAGGGCGGTGTCGGCCAGTGGTCGGTGGAGGAGTGGAAGGACGAGATCGCCCAGGCCAAGCAGTTCGTGAAGTCCTGGAAGACCAACAGCGGCATGACCAAGGCCGCACCGCTGCCCTTCGACTACGACCGGGAACTCATCGGCGCGCGCACCCCGTGCCTGGAGGGCCAGGCCAACTTCCGCAAGGCCGCCCGTGCACTGGGCTTCCGCTACGACACCAGCGGCGTCAACAACCAGGTGTGGCCCGGCAAGAAGGAGGGGCTGTGGGACCTGTCCATGCAGTTGGTGCCCTTCCCCGGGCACGACTACGAGCAGTTGACCATGGACTACAACTTCATGGTCAACCAGTCGGGCACCACCACCCAGGGTGATCCCGCCAAGTACGAGTACTGGGGCAACCAGATGCGCGACGGACTGCTCCAGGGCTTCCAGCGCGCGTACGACGGCAACCGCGCGCCCCTGATCATCGGCAACCACTTCGAGTCATGGAACGGCGGCACCTACATGCGCGCCATCGAGGACGTCGTCGAGCAGGTGTGCACCAAGCCCGAGGTGCGCTGCGTGTCGTTCCGTCAGCTCGTCGACTGGCTGGACGCCCAGGACCCGAAGACGCTCGCGAAGATGCGCACGCTGAAGGTCGGCGAGGCCCCGAAGAAGGGGTGGGAGTCCTTCCTGTCCGCCCGCCCCGCCCCGGCCCCGAAGGGTGCGCCCGGGGCGTCGGCGGACCGACTGTAGGCGTCAGGCGTCGTCAGGCGGGTTCGACGACGCCTTCGCCCAGCACGAAGTCGGGGTCGACCTGGGCCGCCAGGTCGGCCCCGTGCCGTTCGTTGGCCCAGGACTGGGCGTTCTTCAGGTGGAAGTGCACCATCTGCCGGGTGTAGCGCTCCCAGTCGCGCCGTTCGTACGTCGCGTCGGCCGTCGCCCGCAGCGTGTCCAGGGCGCGGCGGTTGACGTCCTCCAGGTGCTCGAACCGGGGCGGCCGGCCCTTTTCCATGGCGCGCACCCAGTCGGAGTGCCCGACCGTCACGAGCAGGTCGTCCCCGACTTCGGCGCGGAGGTAGTCGAGGTCGTCCTGGCCCTGCACCTTGTTGCCGACGACCTTCAGCTCGATGCCGAAGTCGCGGGCGTACTCCTTGTACTGGCGATAGACGGAGACCCCCTTCCGGGTCGGCTCGGCGACGAGGAACGTGATGTCGAAGCGGGTGAACATGCCCGAGGCGAAGGAGTCCGAACCCGCCGTCATGTCCACCACGACGTACTCGTCGGGTCCGTCCACCAGGTGGTTCAGGCACAGCTCCACCGCTCCGGTCTTGGAGTGGTAACACGCGACCCCGAGGTCGGCGTCCGTGAAGGGGCCGGTGACCATCAAACGGACGGCCCCGCCGTCGAGTTCCACCGGCCGGGCGCAGGCGTCGTAGACCGGGTTGTCCTCGCGCACCCGCAGCAGCCGCGAGCCCTCGCCGGGCGGTGTGGTCTTGATCATCGACTCGGCTGAGGCGATGCGCGGGTTGGTGCCGCGCAGGTAGTTCTTGATGAGTGCCAGCCGGTCGCCCATGGCGGGCAGTCCGGCGGACTCCGACTCGTCGAGGCCGAGCGCGGGCCCCAGGTGCTGGTTGATGTCGGCGTCGATCGCGACGACGGGAGCGCCGACGGCCGCGAGGTGGCGGATGAAAAGGGAGGACAGGGTCGTCTTTCCGCTGCCACCCTTGCCAACGAAAGCAATTTTCATGTTCATCAAGCGTAGTGGCGCCGGGAGACAGGGACCGGCGTTGCGTGAAGAAGACCACTCCTTCGTGGGGTTTCCACGGGGGGTGCGTAGGGTCGTACTCATGAGTACGACAGGCGCGACCGCCGATCCGCTAGCCGCCCTGGGCTCGCTCCCCGGAGTGGCCGAGTCCGTGGAATCCGTGCGCAAGGCCGTGGACCGGGTCTACGGGCACCGGATCATGCGCAGGCGCAGCAACGAGATCACCTCCGAGGCGGCACTGCGCGGGGCCCGCGGCTCCGCCGCGCTGTCCGGTGCGGACTGGGCCCTCGAGGAGGTGCGCCGGCGTACCGACTTCAGCGGCGACGACGAGGCCCGGATGATGGGCGGGGCGCTCCGGCTGACCGCCGAGGCGGGGCAGCTGCTGTCCATCTGGCGGCAGTCGCCGCTGCGGGTGCTGGCCCGGCTGCACCTGGTGGCGGCGGCGGACAAGGCCGACCAGGTGGGGCGGCCCCGGCAGCAGGGCGAACCGGTCGACGAGCCGCTGATCGAGCAGCCGCTCCCCGGCGCCGACGAGGTGTCCGGGCGTCTGGAAGGGCTGTCCGAGCTGATCATCGCGGGGAGTTCGGCGCCCGCCCTGGTGATGGCGGCCGTCGTGCACGGCGAGCTGCTCGCCCTGCGCCCCTTCGTCTCCCACAACGGCTTGGTGGCGCGCACGGCCGAGCGGATCGTCCTGGTCGGCAGCGGACTCGACCCGAAGTCGGTCTGCCCGGCGGAAGTAGGACACGCCGAGCTGGGCCGTGCGGCCTATGTGGCGGCGTTCGAGGGATATGTCTCGGGAACTCCCGAGGGCATGGCGGCGTGGATCGCGCACTGCGGCCGGGCGGTCGAGCTGGGCGCCCGCGAGTCGACGGCGGTGTGCGAGGCGCTCCAGCGCGGGGCGGCGTAGGCCGCCGGGAGATCTGACGCGGGCCGGATGGTGCGCGCGGGGTAACCCGCGACGTGATGCTCGCCGAGGACGCCCGCGGCCAGGTGCCCTGAACATGCCCTGAACAGGGTTGCGGCGGTACGAGTTCTCGTACCGCCGCTGGCATGAGCACCGGGTTACCAAGCGTCCTCGATATGTGCCCATCAGGTGGGGATCTTTGCCCGTCACCTGGTGCGGCTGGCCCGTAATCGACGGGTCGACGTCGCGTGGGTGCCCAGTGTTCATGCGCGGTCCGTGGGCCAAATGCGTTGTGAAGGGTGATCCTCTCGGATGTCCTTGGTCTCGCGGGCCGTGTCTCCTTTGTACTCCTGGCGAGTGGCAAGCGGAAGTGCTCGCCTTGCTTCTTTACTTGTGGATTCAATACTTTCGGCTTCAATGACGCGATTGATGTACGCCGTGTTTCCGCGGCCACCGGCGGGGTGAACCGGCAGGTCAGGCCGTGGCTGCCCGGCGGCGACTCGCGTACCAGACAAGGCCGGCGGTGGCCGCCGCCGCACCTATGGCGGCCGCCGCGACCAGAGCGGGACGCGGCGGTACGGAGAACGCGGGCAGTCGCTGCTTGAGTCTGACCGGGCGGTGGAAATCGAGAATCGGCCACTCGCGCGCGAGTGCCTCACGGCGCAGGGCGCGATCGGGATTCACCGCGTGCGGATTCCCCACCGACTCCAGCATCGGTAGATCCGTCGCCGAATCGCTGTATGCGTAGCAGCGTGAAAGGTCGTACCCCTCGGACTCCGCGAGCTCCCGGACCGCCTCCGCCTTCGTGGGGCCGTAGGCGTAGTACTCCACCTCGCCCGTGAAGCAGCCGTCGTCCCCCACCACCATGCGGGTGGCGACCACGCGGTCGGCGCCGAGCAGCTCGCCGATCGGCTCGACCACCTCGGCACCCGACGTGGACACGATCACCACGTCGCGGCCGGCGCTGTGGTGCTCCTCGATCAGGGACGCGGCCTCGTCGTAGATGATCGGATCGACGATGTCGTGCAGCGTCTCGGCGACGATCTCCTTGACCTGCTGGACGTTCCAGCCTCGGCACAGCGCGGACAGGTACGCGCGCATGCGCTCGATCTGCTCGTGGTCGGAGCCCCCTGCCAGGAAGACGAACTGGGCATATGCGGTGCGCAGTACGGCCCGGCGGTTGATCAGGCCGCCCTGGTAGAACGACTTGCTGAAGGTGAGCGTGCTCGACTTCGCAATGACCGTCTTGTCCAGGTCAAAGAAGGCCGCTGTGCGGGGCATCGAGTGGTTTTCCACGACCCAGAGCATAGGGGCAGCCCATTCGGCGTAAGGTGGGGCGTGTGGGTTTGCCTGAGAGGGCTCTCGGGTACACCATGGAAGTCACGGATCGTTCGCGACCGTGCTAACCCGGTCCGACTCCTCCCCCCCCGAGTCGGCCGTGGGGACGACCCCCGCTCTCCCCCCCGGCGGGGGTCGTCGCATGTCCGGGTGGGTTTTTCTCCTCTCTCCGCGGCCGCCGGGCCGTATCGAGGCGGCTGCGGCCGCCTCTTCGGCATGCCCATAACCGGTCACGGTGCGTAGTCGTCGGACTGCTCTGCGGAAGTCGCACAGGAGATGGCGCGGAGTCACCGGTATGGGTGACAGCGATATTCACAACCAACGAGTTGTCCACAGTTATCGACCAAGATCCACACGATTTTCTGGATCGCTGCACCGTGATTCCTGCGCGGCCCGCTCGCGGCGAGTTCCTGGCCGGTTCGGATTGCCGGGTGCGCGTGGCCGGATTGCGTCGGCCGTTCATATGGAGGCCGGTTGCCGGTTCTTCACATGTATGCGAATCGCGGGGCCGCAGGGGCTGCGCGAGCGAAGCGGAGAAGCAGCGAAGGGGGAAACAAACCGTGGCCGGAACCGTCACACACGATCCGCCGTCCGCCGCCGGAGGGCGGCAGAGCCGACCGCTGATCGTCACCGAGGACGCCGAACTGCTCGACGACCTGCTGCGCCTGTGCGCGGCGGCCGGAGCCACCCCGGAGGTCCACCACACCGTGCCGGACCGCTGCGGCGGCTGGGAGGCAGCGCCGTTGGTCCTGGTCGGGGACGACGCGGCCAGGCGGGCGCGCGGGGCCGCGCGCAGAAGAGGGGTGGTGCTGGTCGGCCGCGACCAGGACGACCCCGGCGTGTGGAAGCGCGCCGTCCAGATCGGCGCCGACCACGTCCTGATGCTGCCCGACGGCGAGCAGTGGCTGGTCGACCGGATCGCCGATGTCGCCGAAGGCGTCGGCCGGCCCGCGCTCACCGTCGGCGTGATCGGCGGCCGGGGTGGCGCCGGTGCGTCCACGCTGGCCTGCGCGCTCGCCGTGACCTCCGCGCGTGAGGGACTGCGCACTCTGCTCGTGGACGCCGATCCGCTGGGCGGCGGACTCGACGTGCTCCTCGGCGGCGAGACCGCCGAGGGCCTGCGCTGGCCGGCCTTCGCCGCCTCCCGTGGGCGGGTCGGCAGTGGCGCCCTGGAGGAGTCACTCCCCGAGCTGCACAGCCTGAGGGTGCTCAGCTGGGACCGCGGCGACTGTGTCGCCATCCCGCCCCAGGCCGTACGGGCGGTGCTGGCTGCGGCCCGCCGTAGGGGCGGCGCGGTCGTGGTGGACCTGCCGCGCCGGATCGATGACGGGAGCGCTGAGGCCCTGGCCCAGCTCGACATCGGGCTCCTGGTGGTCCCCGCCGAACTGCGCGCGGTCGCGGCCGCCGGACGGGTGGCCTCCGCGGCCGGCATGGTCGTGCGCGATCTGCGGGTGGCGGTACGCGGACCGTACGCGCCCGGCCTCGACGACCGCGAGGTGGCCCGGCTGCTCGGGCTGCCGCTGGCCGGCGAGGTGCCCGTGGAGTCCGGCTTGCTGCGACCGGCCGAGGGCAGGACGCCGCCCGGCGCCGGCGGGCGCGGTCCCCTGGCCCGGTTCTGCACCCAGTTCTGGGAGCGGGCGCTGGTCGAGGCGGGTGCGGCATGAGCACTTTCACGGGGCCCCTGCTGGACGGCGTGCGCCAGTGGCTCGCCGAGAGCGGCGCCGAGCCCACACCCGCGCGCGTGGCGCAGGCACTGCGGGAACAGGGCCGGGTGCTGGGCGACGCGGAAGTCCTCGGCGCCGCCGAGCAGTTGCGGTCCGAGCTGGTCGGCAGCGGGCCCCTGGAGCCACTGCTCGCCGATCCGTCGGTGACCGACGTGCTGGTCCCGGCGCCCGACCGGGTGTGGGTCGACCGGGGCGGCGGCCTGGAGCTGACATCCGTCACCTTCCCCGACGCGGCGGCCGTACGACGCCTCGCGCAGCGGCTGGCCGCGGTGGCGGGCCGGCGCCTGGACGACGCCCGGCCCTGGGTCGACGCCCGGCTGCCGGACGGCACGAGGCTGCATGCCGTGCTCGCGCCGGTCGCCGTCGGAAGCACCAGCCTGTCCTTGCGAGTGGTACGCCCGCGCGCGTTCACACTCGACGAACTGGTGGGGGCGGGCACGATCCCGCCGGGTGGTGACCGGGTCCTGCGGGCGCTGCTGCAAGCGAGGTTGTCCTTCCTGATCAGCGGGGGCACGGGCACCGGCAAGACGACCTTGCTGAGTGCGCTGCTGGGGCTGGTGGGGCCGGACGAGCGGATCGTGCTCGCGGAGGACTCGGCGGAGTTGCGCCCCGACCATCCGCACGTGGTGCGCCTGGAGACCCGGCCCGCGAACCAGGAGGGCGCCGGGCTCGTGACTCTGGAGGACCTGGTCCGGCAGGCGTTGCGGATGCGGCCCGACCGGCTGGTGGTCGGTGAGGTGCGCGGGGCCGAGGTGGTGCATCTGCTGGCCGCTCTGAACACCGGCCACGAGGGCGGCTGCGGGACCGTACATGCCAATGCCGCAGCCGACGTCCCCGCCCGCCTCGAGGCCCTCGGCACGGCGGCCGGTCTCGACCGCGCCGCGCTGCACAGCCAGTTGGCGGCCGCGCTGTCGGTCGTACTGCACCTGGTGCGGGACCGGAACGGGAGGCGGCGGATCGCTGAGGTGCACGTGCTGGAGCGTGACCCCTCGGGACTGGTGCGGACCCTGCCGGCCTTGCGGTGGGGACCGGAGGCGTTCGTACGGGAGCGGGGGTGGGGGCGGTTGCGGGAGCTGCTGTGTGGTGGCGGGTCAGGGCCGGGGCCGGTCGAGGACGAGGCGCGACTGCCGTGCGCGAGTGACGGGATGAGGGGCGAACGGCATGGGTGAGATGGCGATGAGTGCGGCGCTGGTGTGTGCCGGGGCGGCCGCGTGGCTGATGGGCGGGTGGCATTCGGGGGCGGCCCGGCGGGCGCAACTGCTGCTGGCCGGTGGCGGGGTGGTGGGCAGCGGGCCTCCCGCGTGGCGGCGCCGGGCGCAGGAGTTGCGGCGGATCCGCGGGCGGCTGCGGGCCGAGTGGTGGGCGCCGGTGGCCGGGCTGGTGCTCGCGGTGCTGGGGTCGTCGGTGCTGCCGGCCGTCGCCGGGGCGGCCGGGATGCCAGTGCTGAGGCGGGTACGGCTGGCCGGGGAGGCGCGGCGCGCGCGGGAGCGGCGAGGCGCCGCGGTGATCGCGCTGTGCTCGGCACTGGCGGGCGAGGTGCGGGCCGGACGGCAGCCGGGCGAGGCCCTGTTACGGGCCGCGCGCGACTCCGCAGGGCTCGGTGAGGCGCAGCCGGCGGTACTGGCGGCGGCGCGGTTCGGCGGGGACGTGCCGGGAGCGCTGGCGACGGCGGCACGGCAGCCCGGGGCCGAGGGGCTGCTGGGACTCGCTGCGTGCTGGCGGGTCGCGGTCGACCGGGGCGCGGGTCTCGCGTCGGGACTCGACCGGCTGGAGGCCGCCCTGCGGGCGGAGCGGGACCAGCGTGCCGAGTTCCGCGCTCAACTGGCGGGTTCGCGCTCCACGGCGGTGATGCTCGCGGCGCTGCCGGCCCTTGGCATCCTCCTGGGCACCGCGCTGGGCGCCGACCCGCTGCGCGTGCTGCTGCACACCGGCGCGGGGCTCGGGTGCCTGCTGGTGGGCGCGGTGCTGGAGGGCGTGGGGCTGTGGTGGGCGCTGCGCATCGTGAGGGGAGCCGAGGCGTCGTGAGTACGGAAGTTGTCCACAGGCTGGGGGTGGCCCTGGGGGTCGTGTCGGCCCTGGCGTGTGTCACGCACTGGGCGGTCGGCGCACGGCGGGAACGCCGGGCGCGGAGGCGGGTGGCCGGGCTGCTGGGCTGTGAGGCCGCTGCCCCACGGCCGCGTCGGGAGGTCGGGGACGCGGTACGGCGCTGGTGGCCGACGGCCGCGGTGGTCGGTGCCGGGTGGGCGCTGGTCGGCGGGGGCCTGGGGGTCCTCGTGGGCCTGGCCGCCGCCCTCGGGGTGTGGCGATGGCGTGGCCGGCAGACAGCCGGCGCCGCCGCGAAGGAGGCTGTCGACCCGCGCGAGGCGGCCCGGCAACTCCCGCTGGCCGCCGACCTCGTCGCCGCGTGCATCGCGGCCGGCGCCGGTCCGGTGATCGCCGCGCAGGCCGTGGGCGAAGCCTTGGGCGGCCCGGTGGGGGAGGCGCTGGCGCGTGGGGCGGCGGAAGTACGGCTCGGCGGTGAACCGGCGGAGGCGTGGCGCCGGCTGGCCGCCGCACCGGGCGCGGCGCCGCTGGCGCGGCTGCTGGAACGGGCCGGCGTGTCCGGTCTCCCCGCGGCCGCACCGGTCGCGCGGATCGCCGCGGACGCCCGCGCCGACTGGGCCCGCGGTGCCACGGCACGGGCGCGGCGGGCGGCGGTCATGGTCACGGCGCCGGTGGGGCTGTGCTTTCTGCCCGCCTTCATCGCGGTCGGTGTGCTGCCCGTCGTGATCGGGCTGGCGGGTGGGGTGCTGGGAGGGGGTGGCGGCTGACGGGCTGCGGCTGATGGGCGCCTGACCGCGCGCGAGAGCGGCTCGCGCAGGGACGAACGGCTACTGGCGGACGGACAGATGGAACGGAACCTCACGGGGGTTGAGATGTGCAAGGCGGTACGGGCACGCGTGCGTGCCCTGGTGTGGCGGATGCGCGGCATGCGGAAGGAGGCCGGGATGGTCACCTCCGAGTACGCGGTGGGAATCGTCGCGGCGGCGGCCTTCGCGGTGCTGCTCTACAAGGTCGTGACGAGCGGTCAGGTCAGCGCGGAGCTGCAGAACATCGTCAAAGAGGCCCTCGATGCGCGGATGTAGGTGGCGGGGGCGGGGCGCGGACCGGGGGTTCGTGACGGCGGAGGCTGCGCTGGTGCTGCCCGTGCTGGTGATGTTCGCGATGGGGCTGGTCTGGGCGCTGCTCGTGGCGGCCGCGCAGATCCAGTGCGTGGACGCCGCCCGGACAGGCGCCCGCGCGGCGGCCCGGCAGGACCCGCAGGACGCGGTCGTCCAGGTCGCCCGCGAGGTGGCACCGCGCGGGGCGGAGGTCGCGCTGAGCCGGGAGGGCGACCGGGTCCGGGTCGTGGTCGTGGCCAGGTCGCCGGTGCTGGGACGACTGTCCTACGAGCTGCGGGAGGAGGCGGTCGCGGTCGTGGAGGGGACGGCGGTGGCGGGACGGGAGGCGGGTCGTTGAGGGGCGGTGGCGGCTACACGAGTGGCGGAGGCGGGTCCATGAGAGGCGGAGGCGTGTCCAGCTGGGGCGGTCGCCGGTCCGTCAGGGGCGGTGGCGGCGGGCCCAGGGGCGGTGACGGGGACCGGGGATCCGCCACCGTCTGGAGCGTCGGTGCGATCGCCGTCCTGTGTGTCGTGTTCGGCGTCCTGCTCGCCCTGGGGCAGGCCGCCGTGACCCGGCACCGCGCGGCCGGTGGCGCGGACCTCGCCGCTCTCGCGGCGGCGGACCACTGGGCGCAGGGCTCCGAGGCGGCCTGCGCACGGGCGGAACGGGCGGCCGGCGACCAGGGCACGCGGCTGGTGCGGTGCGCGCTGGTGGGCGAGATCTCGGACGTGACGGCGGCGTCGGGAAGGGGGCCGTTCACCGTGGAGGTCAGGGCACGGGCGGGCCCTGCGGAGGCGGTGACGCCGGTTCCCCGGGGTGCTCCGGTGCCGGCCGGGCTCCCGCAGGAGCCTCCCGGGCTCCCTCCGCTTCCCCAGCCGCATCCGCCTGCTCCTCCGCCGGCGCCCCCCGCAACAGCACCGTGAGAAGACGCACGGCCCCCCGCTTGTGCAGCGGATCGTTGCCGTTGCCGCACTTGGGGGACTGGATGCAGGACGGGCAGCCGCTGTCGCACTCGCAGGAGGCGATGGCCTCGCGCGTGGCGGAGAGCCAGGCCTTGGCGGTGTGGAAGGCGCGTTCCGCGAAGCCGGCGCCGCCCGGGTGGCCGTCGTAGACGAAGACCGTCGGCAAGAGCGTGTCGGGGTGGAGCGGGACCGACACGCCACCGATGTCCCAGCGGTCGCAGGTAGCGAAGAGGGGCAGCATGCCGATCGACGCGTGCTCGGCGGCATGCAGGGCGCCGCCGAGGATCTCCGGGCTGATGCGGGCCTCGTCGAGCTGGTCCTCGGTGACCGTCCACCACACCGCGCGCGTGCGGAGCGTTCGGGGCGGAAGGTCCAGTTTGCTCTCGCCCAGCACTTCGCCGGTGATGAGACGGCGGCGCAGGAAGGAGACGACCTGGTTGGTCACCTCGACGGAGCCGTAGCAGAGGCGGCCGTGGCCCCACGGCACCTCGACGTCCGTCTCCAGGACGGAGATCGTCGTGGTGTCGCGGGCGACCGTGGAGTACGGCGGGTCGGCCTCCTCGACCAGGGCGACCGAGTCGTCCAGGTCGAGGGAGCGCACGAGGTACGTGCGGCCCTGGTGGAGGTGGACCGCGCCTTCGTGGACGGTCGTGTGCGCCGCGCCCGCGTCGACCGTGCCCAGCAGACGGCCGGTGCCCGCCTCGACGATCTGGACCGGCCGGCCGCCCTCACCCCGGATGTCGGCCAGATCGGCGGCCCGCTCCCGGCGGGTCCAGTGCCAGGCCTTCGTGCGCCGGCGGAGCAGTTTCGCGGCCTCCAGCTGCGGGAGCAGCTCCGCGCCGGCCGGGCCGAACAGCTCCAGGTCCTCCTCGACCAGGGGAAGCTCCTCGGCGGCGGCGCAGAGGTGGGGCGCGAGGACGTAGGGGTTGTCGGGATCGAGGACGGTCGACTCCACGGGCTGGTCGAACAGGGCCTCCGGATGGTGGACCAGGAACGTGTCCAGCGGGTCGTCGCGGGCCACCAGCACGGCCAGCGCGCCCTGCCCCGAGCGGCCGGCCCGGCCCGCCTGCTGCCACAGGGAGGCGCGCGTACCCGGGTAGCCGGCGATGACGACGGCATCCAGGCCGGAGACGTCGACGCCCAGTTCCAGGGCGGTGGTGGCGGCGAGGGCGAGGAGTTCGCCGGAGTGCAGGGCGCGTTCCAGGGCGCGGCGCTCCTCGGGGAGGTAGCCGCCCCGGTACGCCGCGACACGCCGGGGCAGGGAGCGGTCGATCTCCGCGAGCCGCTCCTGGGTGATCACCGAGATCAGCTCGGCGCCGCGCCGGGAGCGTACGAAGGCGACGGTGCGGACGTTCTGGAGGGTGAGGTCGGTGAGGAGGTCGGCGGTCTCTGCGGTGGCGGTACGGCGGACGGGTGCGCCCTTCTCGCCCTGGAGTTCGGTGAGCGGGGGCTCCCAGAGGGCGAAGACCAGTTCCCCGCGCGGGGAGGCGTCGTCGGCGACCTCCACGACCGGGAGGCCGGTGAGGCGGCGGGCGGCGACGGCCGGCTCGGCGGCGGTCGCGGAGGCGAGCAGGAACACGGGGGAGGAGCCGTAACGGGCGCAGAGGCGGCGCAGTCGGCGCAGTACCTGGGCGACGTGCGAGCCGAAGACGCCGCGGTAGGTGTGGCACTCGTCGATGACGACGTACTTCAGCGACTTCAGGAAGGAGGCCCAGCGGGGATGGGACGGCAGGATGCCCCGGTGCAGCATGTCGGGGTTGGTCAGGACGTACGTGGCGTACTGGCGGATCCACTCACGTTCCTCGAACGGGGTGTCGCCGTCGTAGACGGCCGGCCGCACCGATTGGCCCAGCGGATGTGAAAGTTCTTTCACGGCTCGGCACTGGTCCGCCGCCAGGGCCTTGGTGGGGGCCAGGTAGAGGGCGGTGGCGCCACGGCCGTTGGGGGCCTCGGCGCCGTCCAGGAGTGTGGAGAAGACCGGGACCAGGTACGCCAGGGACTTGCCGGACGCGGTGCCGGTGGCGACGACCACCGACTGGCCGTCCAGCGCGTGTTCGGCCGCCTGCGCCTGGTGGGCCCAGGGGTGTTCGATGCCCGCGGCCCGTACCGCGGCGATCACCTCGGATCGGATCCGGTCCGGCCAGGCTGCATGCCGACCCGCACGCGGGGGCAAGTGCTCCGTATGAGTGATGCGCGAAGCCCTGTTCGGTCCCGAGGCGAGCCGGTCCAGGACCGTGCCCGGGGCGGGGCGGGACGCGGTGTCCGTCGGGGATCGATCGGATCGGTGATTCTTGGCCATCGGCACCGAGTGTGTCACCGGCTTGACGGACAATGGGACCAAGGCGTCGTGCACGCCTGCCGGTAAGTGATTGAATGCCATCGCGGCTGGCGAACCGTCCAGGGGGATCTGCCGAGATGTCCCAAGGACGACCGCTCGATAGCAAGGTGCTGGAGGATCCGTGGACCTGTCCCTGTCGACCGAGACCATCGGCGATCGCACGATCGTCAGGGTCGGTGGCGAAATCGACGTATATACCGCGCCCAAGCTGCGCGAGCAGCTGGTCGAGCTGGTGAACGACGGCAGTTTCCACCTCGTCGTCGACATGGAGGGCGTGGACTTCCTCGACTCCACCGGGCTCGGCGTGCTGGTCGGCGGCCTGAAGCGGGTGCGTGCCCATGAGGGCTCACTGCGCCTGGTCTGCAACCAGGAGCGCATTCTGAAGATCTTCCGCATTACCGGCCTCACCAAGGTGTTCCCGATTCACACCTCGGTCGAGGAAGCGGTGGCGGCCACCGACTGATCACCGGCCCGGGCCGTGGGCCCGGGGCGGCAGATTCGCACAGGGGGTCCGGGCTTTCGGCGGCCCGGACCCCGAGCACGCCCGTAGCTCCGAGGGGGATGCATGGCCACCGTCGAACTCCGCTTCAGCGCGCTGCCCGAGCACGTAAGGACCGCCCGGCTGGTGGCGGCGGCGGTGGCACGCAGGGCCGGGGTGGACGAGGCCGTCCTCGACGAGGTGCGGCTCGCCGTCGGCGAGGCCTGTTCCCGCGCAGTGGGGCTGCACCAGCTCATCGGGATCACGGCGCCGGTGAAGGTGGCGCTGATCGAGGAGGAGAAACAGTTCTCCATCGAGGTCGGCGACGAGGCACCGCACGCGCCGACCGGGGTCCGGATGTCCGGCGCAGCCGCCGACGACCCCGACGTGGAGGCCGAGGAGGACGAGATGGGCCTCGCGGTGATCAGCGGTCTCGTCGACGACGTCGAGGTGACCGCGGGGGAGCACGGCGGCCTGATCCGTATGACCTGGCCGACCACGCCGCCGCCGACCGCGGTGCTCCCCTGACGTCGTCACTCCATCGGAGTAAGCACAACGAGGGCCCTGCTCAGCAGGGCCCTCGTTGTTCTTGCGCGGGAACCGGCCCGGGATTCGTGAAGGAATTCACGATCAGCGGGCGATCAATTGACTGATCGGCGGCGCCGCAATTCGATCAAGCTCCCACACTTCTGGGGCATTACTACTTTCGGGTTCGTAGGCTTCCTGCGATCATTTGCGGTGAAGCACGGGACGACTAATTCCGCTTGCCGCGCCCTGTTTTGATCAGGACCGGCTCCCTACAATCCGTCCACATCTTGAGCTCAGCCCAAGCGTCAAGGAGGACGAATGGCGGGGCTTTCTACCCCTCATCGGTTGGACCATCTGGACCACTCCACAACCTTCGCAGCCGCAGTGCTGACCGACGGCAACCGCGTCATGGTGATGGTCATCGCGGCCGTCGCCCTGGCCGCTCTGGTCGTCGCCGGCGTGCTGCTGCGCCAGGTGCTCGCGGCAGGCGAGGGCACCGACAGCATGAAGAAGATCGCGGCGGCCGTGCAGGAAGGCGCCAACGCCTATCTGGCCCGGCAGTTGCGGACGCTCGGCGTATTCGCCGTCGTCGTGTTCTTCCTGCTCATGTTGCTGCCCGCGGACGACTGGAATCAGCGCGCCGGACGATCGGTGTTCTTCTTGATCGGTGCGGCGTTCTCGGCGGCCACCGGCTATATCGGCATGTGGCTCGCCGTGCGCAGCAATGTCCGGGTCGCCGCGGCTGCCCGTGAAGCGACTCCGGCAGAGGGTGAGCCGGAAAAGGATCTCACTCTCGTCTCGCACAAAGCCATGAAGATCGCTTTCCGCACGGGCGGCGTCGTCGGCATGTTCACGGTGGGCCTCGGTCTGCTGGGCGCCTCCTGCGTGGTGCTGGTCTACACGGCCGACGCGCCGAAGGTGCTGGAGGGCTTCGGCCTCGGGGCCGCCCTCATCGCGATGTTCATGAGGGTGGGCGGCGGCATCTTCACCAAGGCCGCCGACGTCGGCGCCGACCTGGTCGGCAAGGTCGAGCAGGGCATTCCGGAGGACGATCCGCGCAATGCCGCGACCATCGCCGACAACGTGGGCGACAACGTCGGCGACTGCGCGGGCATGGCCGCCGACCTGTTCGAGTCGTACGCCGTGACCCTGGTCGCCGCGCTGATCCTGGGCACGGCGGCCTTCGGCGACTTCGGACTGGCGTTCCCGCTGCTGGTGCCCGCGATCGGCGTGGTCACCGCGATGATCGGCATCTTCGCCGTGGCCCCGCGGCGTGCCGACCGCAGCGGGATGAGCGCGATCAACCGGGGGTTCTTCATCTCCGCGGTGATCTCGCTCGCCCTGGTGGCCGTGGCCGTCTTCGTCTACCTGCCGTCGTCGTACGCCGAGCTCGACGGCGTCACCGATGCGGCGATCCTGGCGAGGGACGGCGACCCGCGGATCCTCGCGCTCGTCGCGGTGGCCATCGGCATCCTGCTCGCCGCCGTGATCCAGCAGCTCACCGGCTACTTCACCGAGACCAACCGGCGCCCCGTGAGGGACATCGGCAAGACCTCGCTCACCGGCCCGGCCACCGTCGTCCTCGCCGGTATCTCCGTCGGCCTCGAATCGGCCGTCTACACCGCCCTGTTGATCGGCCTCGGCGTCTACGGGGCCTTCCTCCTCGGCGGTACGTCGATCATGCTGGCGCTCTTCGCGGTCGCGCTGGCCGGTACCGGTCTGCTCACCACGGTCGGTGTGATCGTCGCCATGGACACCTTCGGGCCGGTCTCCGACAACGCGCAGGGCATCGCCGAGATGTCCGGCGACGTCCAGGGCGCCGGCGCGCAGGTGCTCACCAACCTGGACGCCGTCGGCAACACCACCAAGGCCATCACCAAGGGCATCGCCATCGCCACCGCCGTCCTCGCGGCGTCGGCGCTCTTCGGCTCGTACCGTGACGCGATCACCACCGGCGCACGGGACGTGGGAGAGAAGCTCAGCGGTGAGGGTTCGCCGATGACGCTGGCGATGGACATCTCGCAGCCCAACAACCTCGTCGGCCTCATCGCGGGCGCGGCGGTCGTCTTCCTCTTCTCCGGACTGGCGATCAACGCGGTCTCGCGGTCGGCGGGTTCGGTGGTGTTCGAGGTGCGGCGGCAGTTCCGCGAGCGGCCCGGGATCATGGACTACACCGAGAAACCGGAGTACGGGAAAGTCGTCGACATCTGTACGAGAGACGCGCTCCGGGAACTGGCCACGCCAGGTCTGCTCGCGGTCATGGCGCCGATCTTCATCGGGTTCACGCTCGGCGTCGGCGCGCTCGGCGCGTATCTGGCGGGCGCGATCGGGGCCGGCACCTTGATGGCGGTGTTCCTCGCCAACTCCGGCGGCGCCTGGGACAACGCCAAGAAGCTCGTGGAGGACGGTCACCACGGCGGCAAGGGCAGCGAGGCGCACGCGGCGACGGTGATCGGCGACACGGTCGGTGACCCCTTCAAGGACACCGCCGGCCCGGCGATCAACCCGCTGCTGAAGGTGATGAACCTGGTGGCGCTGCTCATCGCGCCCGCGGTGATCAAGTTCAGCTACGGCGACGACGCGAGTCTCGGCATACGGATCCTGGTCGCCGTACTCTCCCTGGCCGTGATCGTCGCAGCGGTGTTCGTCTCCAAGCGGCGCGGCATCGCCATGGGCGACGACGACCCCGAGCCGACCGCGAAGTCGGCGGATCCGGCGGTGGTTTCGTAGCTCGTCGCACCCGGCTCGGCCCAAGGAGCGGGCGGGAGGCGCGCATTGGCGCGTCACCCGCCCGCTCCGTCGTGGACGCCTCCACCGTGAGCCTTCTCTCCCTTGGTGTAAATGGCTGCAATAAGGTGAATATCGGACCTCGGTCATGCGTTTGCTGTGCGCTTGGCGTGTATGTTCCGGGGCCGAGAGCCATGGAAGGGGCCAAACCGGTGAACAAGAAGCTCGCGGCCGCACTGTCCGGCGGTGCGGTACTGGTGCTGGCGCTGTCGGGATGCACCAGCGACGACGGCGACGAGAAGCTGGACGCGTGGGCCAAGCAGGTCTGTGACGCGGTGCAGCCGCAGGCCAAGAAGATCGCGGCTGCCAATTCCGCCATCCAGAAGGAGACCTCGGACAGCAGCACGCCGGAAGAGGTCCAGAAGACCGACGCAGCCGCCTTCCAGGACATGTCCGACGCCTACAAGGCGATCGGCGCGGCCGTCAGCAAGGCCGGCGCGCCCGATGTCGAGAACGGCGACAAGAAGCAGCAGGACGCCGTCAAGGAGCTCAACACCATCTCCTCGTCCTACGCGTCCCTGAAGAAGCAGGTCGACGCCCTCGACACCAAGGACCAGGCGAAGTTCGCCGACGGTCTCAAGGACATCGCCACCGAGCTGGACAAGCTCAGCCAGAGCGGCAGCAACGCGCTGACGACCCTGGAGGAGGGCGAGGTCGGCCAGGCGATGGCCAAGCAGGAGACCTGCAAGAGCGCGTCGTCCGCGCCGTCGTCCACCCA
Organism: Streptomyces sp. NPDC052023; assembly: GCF_044548465.1. Lineage (NCBI taxonomy): Bacteria > Bacillati > Actinomycetota > Actinomycetes > Kitasatosporales > Streptomycetaceae > Streptomyces > Streptomyces sp. NPDC052023. The sequence goes on from NZ_JBIUBW010000002.1 coordinate 639,090, forward strand.
GGGCTGACGTTCGCGGCGGCCCTGCCGCACGGTCACAATGGAGGGCGTGAGCAACGCCAGCCTCTCCGCCCTGCCCGCCACCGACCGCCCCGACGTCACCGCACGACTGCGCGACGCCCTCCTGGGGGCCGCCTTCACCGCCGACGGACTGCTCGAACTGCTCGGCGCCCCCGCCTACGCGGCGCTGGCGCGCAGCGAGGTCGTCCCCGCGCTGCGGGCCACGCGCGGGGACACACCACTGGAAGTGCTCGTACGGCTGTTCCTGTTGCAGCAGCCCGTGCCGCACGCGCGCGTGGAGGGGGTGCTGCCCGTCGACGCGTGCCTGGAGAGCGGGTGGCTGACGCGGGTCGGCGGTGACGAGGTCGCGGCGACCGTGGACGTCCGGCCGTACGGCGGGCTGGACGGCGAGGACTGGTTCATCGTGTCCGACCTGGGCTGCGCGGTCGGCGGTGCCGGTGGCATCGGGCGCCGGGACGAGGGCGTCGTCCTGGGCGTCGGGGGCGCGTCGACGACGCTCGCCGGGATCACGGTCCGTACGCCCGTCTCCGCGGCCCTCGATCTGGGCACCGGGTCCGGCATCCAGGCGCTGCACGCCGCACAGCACGCCACGCGCGTGACGGCCACCGACGTCAACCCGCGTGCGCTGCACATCACCGCGCTCACCCTCGCCCTGTCCGGCGCGCCCGCCGCGGACCTGCACGAGGGCTCCCTCTTCGAGCCGCTCGCGGACGACGCGACGTTCGACCTGATCGTGTCGAACCCGCCCTTCGTGATCTCTCCCGGTGCCCGGCTGACGTACCGCGACGGCGGGATGGGCGGGGACGATCTGTGCCGCACGCTCGTTCAGCGGGCGGGGGAGCGGCTGAACGAGGGCGGGTTCGCGCAGTTCCTGGCCAACTGGCAGCACGTCGAGGGCGAGGACTGGCAGGAGCGGCTGCAGTCCTGGGTGCCGCGTGGCTGCGACGCGTGGATCGTGCAGCGGGAGGTGCAGGACGTCACGCAGTACGCCGAGCTGTGGCTGCGTGACGCGGGGGACCACCGGGGTGACGTGGCGGAGTACCAGGCGCGGTACGACGCCTGGCTGGACGAGTTCGAGGCGCGCAAGGTGCGTGCGGTCGGGTTCGGGTGGATCACCCTGCGGAAGCGGGGGACCGCGGTGCCTTCGATCACGGTGGAGGAGTGGCCGCATCCGGTCGAGCAGCCGCTCGGTGAGGCGGTCCGCGCGCATTTCGAGCGGCTCGACTATCTGCGGTCGCGGGACGACGCGGCCCTGCTGGAGGAGCGTTTCCGGCTGGCCGCCGAGGTGGTGCAGGAGCAGGTCGGGCTGCCCGGCGCGGAGGATCCGGAGCATGTCGTGCTGCGGCAGAACCGCGGCATGCGGCGGGCCGCCAAGGTGGACACGGTGGGCGCCGGGTTCGCGGGCGTGTGCGACGGCTCGCTGACCGCGGGGCGGATTCTGGACGCCATCGCCCAACTGGTCGGGGAGGACCCGGTGTTGCTGCGGGACCGGACGCCGGCGCAGATCCGGTTGCTGGTGGAGCAGGGGTTTCTGGAGCCGGCGGGGTGAGCCGAGTCCGCGGTCCCGGTGGGGGCGCGCGGGGGTGCGCCGGGGCGTCCGTGGGGAGCGTGTGCCGGGGGCGGGCGTGATCGCGAGGGGTCGTGCGCCGGGGCGGCGGGGCTTTGTGGAGGGCCGTGCGCCGGGGCGGCGGGGGTTTGCGGGGGTTCGTGTGCCGGAGCCGGCGTGATCGCGAGGGATCGTGCGCCGGGCGGGTGCGTCCGGCGGGGACGCCGGTGCCGGGCGGGCCACCTGCAGGGGGTGCAGGCGCCGGGGAGGCCACGCCTGCGAGGGGTTCGTGTGCTGTGAGTGCCGGCTGAGCCGAGCTCCAGGTGCCGGCCGCTACCAGCGCGCCGCCCGGCGCCCGCGAGGGCGCGGCCCACCGCCTGCGAGGCGTAGCCCATCCGGTGCGAGGCGTAGCCCGCCTCCCCGCGAGGCCCCAGCGACGGTGGCCCGCCCGTGCGAGGCATGCCCACACCGCGAGGCATGCCCACACCGCGAGGCGTCGCACACCGCGAGGCGTCGCACGCCGCGCGGCGTCGTGCGTCGTGATCATGGCTGGGCGGAGTCTGCGGAAGCGGTGGACAAGAACGGCTGAAAAAACTTTCGAAGATCCTGTCGGGTCGAATCCGGACTCTGGCCGAAAGTAGACGCACAGTCCCGTCGACCCCCCGTTCACGTCAGGTTCGCCTGGGCGCAGCCCGTGCGTGTCAACCTCCGGGTAAATGGACACCCGCCGACGGCAAGAAGGGGCACGCGGAGCCATGGAGAGTGGACCGGCGATCTTCGCGGGAGCGGTGTTCGCCCTGTTCGGAGGCGGCCTGCTGGTGTGGACGGCGACTCGGGTGCGCCGTCGTGAACCGGTCGCCCACGGTGTGAACCCGGTCGCATCGGCGACCCTCGCGAGCGTCGCCGCGGTGATCGCGCTGGCCCTCGGAGCGGGGTGCTTCAGCCGGCTCTGACGACCAGGAAGGCGTTCCACCTGGGGTAATCGGCATGACACGCTCCGGATAGAACCGGTCGTCCCGGCGGACACGCCGGGCGGCAGGAATGGCGGTAGTCGGGTTACCGTTCGAGTGGCCGTTGCGGGCTTTTCCCGTTTGACACGGGGGCGGGATGTACCGTCACACTCCGCAGCGTCACCAGCGAGTGAGCCATGAAAGGTGCCCTGACCCCGGGAGTGCAAGGCCTGGGGAGGCCCCAGCGTCGACCGGAGAGAAGAGCGAAGTTGTCCCCGACCAGCGAGACCGCACAGGGCGGCCGCCGACTCGTCATCGTCGAGTCGCCTGCCAAGGCGAAGACGATCAAGGGCTACCTCGGCCCCGGCTACGTCGTCGAAGCGAGCGTCGGGCACATCCGCGACCTCCCCAACGGCGCGGCGGAGGTGCCGGAGAAGTACACCGGCGAGGTCCGCCGCCTCGGCGTGGACGTCGAACACGACTTCCAGCCCATCTATGTGATCAACGCCGACAAGAAGGCGCAGGTCAAGAAGCTCAAGGACCTGCTGAAGGATTCCGACGAGCTCTTCCTCGCCACCGATGAGGACCGGGAGGGCGAGGCGATCGCCTGGCACCTCCAGGAGGTGCTCAAGCCCAAGGTCCCGGTCAAGCGGATGGTCTTCCACGAGATCACCAAGGCCGCGATCCAGGCCGCCGTGGCCAACCCGCGCCAGCTCAACCAGAAGCTCGTCGACGCCCAGGAGACCCGCCGCATCCTCGACCGCCTGTACGGCTACGAGGTCTCGCCGGTGCTGTGGAAGAAGGTCATGCCGCGGCTGTCGGCGGGCCGTGTCCAGTCGGTCGCCACCCGGCTCGTGGTCGAGCGGGAACGCGAGCGCATCGCGTTTCGTTCGGCTGAGTACTGGGACCTGACGGGCACCTTCGCGACCGGCCGCGCGGGGGACTCGTCGGACCCGTCGTCGCTGGTCGCCCGCCTGCAGACCGTCGACGGCAGGCGGGTCGCGCAGGGCCGCGACTTCGACTCCCTGGGACAACTGAAGAGCGCGAACACCCTCCACCTCGACGAGGCGAACGCCCGCGCCCTCGCCGCGGCCCTGGAGGACACCCGGTTCTCCGTCCGGTCGGTCGAGTCCAAGCCGTACCGCCGCTCGCCGTACGCGCCGTTCCGTACGACGACACTGCAGCAGGAGGCCAGCCGCAAGCTCGGCTTCGGCGCCAAGGCGACCATGCAGATCGCGCAGAAGCTGTACGAGAACGGCTACATCACCTACATGCGTACGGACTCGACGACGCTGAGCGACACGGCGGTCGCCGCCGCCCGCGCCCAGGTCACGCAGCTGTACGGCGCCGACTACCTGCCGCCGCAGCCCAGGACCTACGCCGGGAAGGTCAAGAACGCGCAGGAGGCGCACGAGGCGATCCGGCCCTCGGGTGATCGTTTCCGCACGCCCGCAGAGACGGGCCTGACCGGCGACCAGTTCAAGCTCTACGAGCTGATCTGGAAGCGGACCGTCGCCTCCCAGATGAAGGACGCCACCGGAAACAGCGTGACGGTGAAGATCGGCGGCACCGCGGCCGACGGCCGGGACGTCGAGTTCAGCGCGTCCGGCAAGACGATCACGTTCCACGGCTTCCTCAAGGCCTACGTCGAGGGCGCCGACGACCCGAACGCCGAGCTGGACGACCGCGAGCGCCGGCTGCCGCAGGTCGGCGAGGGTGACCCGCTGTCCGCCGAGGAGATCACGGTCGACGGCCACGCCACCAAGCCCCCGGCCCGCTACACCGAGGCCTCGCTGGTCAAGGAGCTCGAGGAGCGCGAGATCGGCCGCCCGTCGACGTACGCGTCGATCATCGGCACGATCCTCGACCGCGGCTATGTGTTCAAGAAGGGCACGGCACTCGTCCCGTCCTTCCTGAGCTTCGCCGTGGTCAACCTCCTGGAGAAGCACTTCGGCCGGCTCGTCGACTACGACTTCACCGCCAAGATGGAGGACGACCTCGACCGCATCGCGCGCGGTGAGGCGCAGGCGGTGCCGTGGCTGAAGCGGTTCTACTTCGGCGAGGGCACCGGCGCGGGCGTCGCCGCGGACGCCGGCAACGGCGACGGGGACCACCTCGGCGGCCTCAAGGAACTGGTCACCGACCTGGGCGCGATCGACGCGCGCGAGGTGTCCTCGTTCCCGGTGGGCAGCGACATCGTGCTGCGCGTCGGGCGTTACGGCCCGTACATCGAGCGTGGTGAGAAGGACACCGAGCAGCACCAGCGTGCCGACATCCCGGCCGATCTGGCGCCGGACGAGCTGTCCGTCGAGCTCGCCGAGGAACTTCTCGCCAAGCCGAGCGGCGACTTCGAGCTGGGCACCGACCCGTCGACCGGCCACACGATCGTCGCCAAGGACGGCCGCTACGGTCCGTACGTCACCGAGGTGCTGCCCGAGGGGACGCCGAAGACCGGCAAGAACGCCGTGAAGCCGCGGACGGCCTCGCTGTTCAAGACGATGTCGCTGGACACGGTGACGCTGGAGGAAGCCCTCAAGCTGATGTCGCTGCCACGTGTCGTCGGCACGGACGCGGAGGGTGTCGAGATCACCGCGCAGAACGGGCGCTACGGGCCGTACCTGAAGAAGGGGACGGACTCGCGGTCGTTGCAGTCCGAGGACCAGCTCTTCACGATCACGCTGGAGGAGGCGCAGGCGATCTACGCCCAGCCGAAGCAGCGTGGCCGCGCCGCCGCCAAGCCGCCGCTGAAGGAGCTGGGCGAGGACCCGGTCAGCGCCAAGCCGGTGGTCGTCAAGGACGGCCGCTTCGGTCCGTACGTCACCGACGGCGAGACCAACGCGACCCTGAGGTCCGGCGACAGCGTCGAGACGATCACGCCGGAGCGCGGCTTCGAACTGCTCGCCGAGAAGCGCGCGAAGGGGCCCGCCAAGAAGACGGCGAAGAAGGCCCCCGCCAAGAAGGCCCCGGCGAAGAAGGCGACAGCCACGAAGAAGACCGCGGCCAAGAAGGCCACGGCGGCGAAGAAGACGACGGCCGCGAAGAAGACGGCCGCGAAGAAGACGGCCGCGAAGACGACGACCGCTTCCAAGACCACGTCGGAGGACTGAGGCGGACGCCTCTTCTCCCGGCTGTCTCCTTTTCCGGTTCTCCCGGCCGTCTCCTTTTCCGGCCGGGTCGGTGTACCGGGCGGGTCGGCGCACCCGTTCGGCAACGGCCTTTTCTTCACACGACGTTCGCGCGACGCACGCCCCGGCACCACATCGGTGCCGGGGCGTGCGGACGTTCGGGCGGACGCACTGGAGTGTCGGTGCGGCCCGATAGGCTGAACGCATGACGCGAGCCGAGCAGCCAACGGCCCATCACCCGGCCCCCGACGAAGCACTGGTCGCGGACTCCCGCGAGCGGGCCGTGCGCGCCCTGCTGCGCCGCCCACAGCTGAAGAGGTTGTGGAGCGCGCAGCTGGTCAGCGGCGTCGGCGACGTGCTCGCGCTCCTGGTGCTGGTCCTCCTCGTCCTCCAGGCGGCGATCGCCGACGGGTCGTTCGGCGGCGGATACCGGGGCGTGGCCTTCGCGGTGGCGGCCGTCTTCGGGGTGCGCGTTCTCGCGACCCTGCTCTTCGGCGCCGTACTTCTCGGCCCGCTCTCCTCGCTGACCTCGCAGGACGGCCCGCTCGACCGCCGCTGGACCATGGTCGGGGCGGACGGGCTGCGTGCCGCGCTGCTGATCATCGCGCCGCTGTGGATCGACTGGACGCCCGACGACGCGCTCGCCCTGTTGCTGGTGACCGTGTTCGTCACGGGCGTCGCCGAGCGGTTCTGGACGGTGTGCCGCGAGAGCGCGGCGCCCGCGCTGCTGCCCGAGCCACCGCCGGAGGGCGCGACGGTACGGCCGCTGCCGGACCACATGGACGCGCTGCGCCGCCTGTCCCTGCGTACGACCTTCGTGGCCGTGCCCCTCGCGGCCGCCGCCCTGGTCGTCGCCGGATTGTTCAACAACCTGCTCGGTGCCGGGATCGACTGGTTCGGCGAGCACCAGGCGGCCCTCGCCTCGTACGTCGCGGCGGGCCTGTTCGCCGCGTCCCTGTCGGTCCTGACCTTCCTGGAGGTGCCCGGCACGCGCACGCCGCGCGCGCGGTCCCCGCTGGAGGGGCTGCGCCGTCCTCGCACGGCCGGGGGCGCCGACAACGGCCGTACGGGCGCCATGCCGCTGCTCGTGCTCGCCTGCGCGGCCGTCGCCGGCGCGGTCGCCGCTGTCGTGGCGGTGTCCGTCCTGCATGCCAAGGACCTGGGCGGCGGCCCGGTGACGTACGGGCTGCTGGTGTGCGTGCTGACCGGCGGTGTCGCCGCCGGTATCCGTACGGCGCCGAAGGTGATGGTGTCGCTGTCGCGGCGCCGGCTGCTGGCGCTTGCGATCGCCTTCACCGGCGTCGCGCTGCTGGCCGCCGGGCTCGTCCCGGACGTCGCCACCGTGCTGCTGATCGTCGCGCTGGCGGGCGCGGGCGCGGGTGTGGCCGCCAACACGGGGCACACGCTGCTCGACCAGGAGGCCGAGGACTCCCGGCGGGCCCGCACGACCGAGCACCTGCACGCGGTGGTGCGGGTCTTCGTGGCGCTCGGCGTGCTGATCGCGCCCCTGGTCGCGGCGCTGATCGGGCCGCACCGGCTGGAGAACGGCAAGTTCGTGTTCGCGCACGGCGGTGCCGCGTTCACGCTGATGCTGGTCGGTGCGCTGCTGCTGCCGGTGGCCGCGCTGGTGCTGGCCAAGCTCGACGACCGCTCCGGGGTGCCGCTGCGGCAGGACGTGCGCCACGCGTTGCTCGGCGGCGACGACCCGGAGCCGACGCCCGCCACCAGCGGGTTCTTCATCGCCCTGGAGGGCGGCGACGGCGCCGGCAAGTCCACCCAGGCCGAGGCGCTCGCCGAGTGGATCAGGGCCAAGGGCCACGAGGTCGTGCTGACCCGAGAGCCGGGGGCCACGCCGGTGGGCAAGCGGCTGCGCTCGATCCTCCTCGACGTCTCCAGCGCCGGTCTGTCGCACCGCGCCGAGGCGCTGCTGTACGCGGCGGACCGCGCCGAGCACGTGGACACCGTGGTGCGGCCCGCGCTCGAGCGCGGCGCGGTCGTGATCTCCGACCGCTACATCGACTCCTCGGTGGCCTACCAGGGGGCGGGTCGCGACCTGTCCCCGACCGAGATCGCCCGTATCAACCGCTGGGCGACCCACGGCCTCGTACCGAACCTGACCGTCCTGCTGGACGTCTCGCCGGAGGCCGCGCGCGAGCGGTTCACGGAGGCGCCGGACCGGCTGGAGTCGGAGCCGGCCGAGTTCCACGCGCGCGTACGGTCCGGTTTCCTCACGCTGGCCGCGGCCGACGCCGGGCGGTATCTGGTGGTGGACGCCGGGCAGGAGCCCGAGGCCGTCACCACCGTGATCCGGCACCGGCTCGACCAGCTGCTGCCGCTGTCCGAGGCCGAGGTGAAGGCCCGGGAGGAGGCGCGCCGCAAGGCCGAGGAGGAAGCCCGCCGCAAGGCCGAGGAAGAGGCCGCGCGCAAGGCCGAGGAGGAGCGCCTGGAGCGGGAGCGCCAGGAGCAGCTCGCCCGGCTGCGCGCCGAGGAGGAGGAGCGCAAGCGGCGCGAGCTGGAGGAGGCGCAGCGGCGCGAGGCCGAACGGCAGGCGGAGGAGGCCCGGCAACGGGCCGAGGAGGCACGCCGCCGCGCCGAGGAGGAGCGGCTGCGGCTGCTCGCCGAGGAACAGGCGCGGGCCGAGGAGGAAGCGCGCCGCAAGGCCGAGGAGGACCGGCGCCGGCAGCAGGCCGAGGAGGAGGCCCGGCTGCGCGCCGAGGCCGAGGAGCGCCGCCTGGAGAAGCAGCGCAAGGCCGAGGAGGCGCTGCTGCGGGCCGAGGAGGCGCGCCGGGCGGCCGAGCAGGCCGCGTCGGCGGCAGCGGCGGGGCCCCGGCCGGCGGCTCCCGTGACGCCCGCGGCCCCGGCGGACGCGGCGACCGTGCCGACGCCGGTGGTGACGCCGACCAACGCTTCCGGCGGGCCCGTCGAGGACACGGCGGTCCTGCGCCCGGTGCGGCCCGAGCCGCAGGACCCGGACGCCCGGGCCGGCGCCGGTGGGCCCGACGCCGAGGTGACCGCGGAGCTGCCGCAGCCGGGGGTGACGCCGGGGGCGGCGGACGAGACGGCCGTGCTGCCGCCGGTGGAGCAGCGGCGTGGGGCGGGAGAGCCCTCGGGTGCGGTGGACGAGACGGCCGTGCTGCCGTCCGTCGGACCGTCGGGTGCGGTGGACGAGACGGCCGTGCTGCCGCCGGTGCGGGGTGAGGATCCCGCCGACCGGGTGCCGCCGGGATTCTTCCGGGACGAGCGGCCGGGAGCGGGTCCGGACGGGACCGAGGACCGTACGCGGGAGCTGCCGCAGGTCGACGCCGACGGCAGGCCGCAGCGGCGGCCGCGCCCGGACTGGGCCGAGGAGACGCCGCTGGACGATCTGCCGTCGCTGGCGGACGAGCTGCTCGGGCCGCACGAGGACGGGTACGACGACGAGCGGGACCGGCACGGCGGGGGCCGCGGGCGCTGAGGCAAGGCGGCCACGCGGGCCGGAGAGCCGACGCTCACCTGCCCGCGAGGGAGGCGGCGCCCCCGGTGGGCCAGGGCCGGCCGGCGTTGTCAGTGGCCGCCCGCACAATGGAGGGCGTACCGCGGAGTGTGACGGAAGGGTGGCGTGACCCATGAGCGTGTGGGACGACCTCGTCGGGCAGGAGAGGGTGAGCGAGCAGCTCACCGCCGCTGCCCGGGACGCCGACGCGCTGGTCACCGCCGCCGCGGCCGGCGCCCCGCCGCCGGAGGCGTCAAGGATGACGCACGCCTGGTTGTTCACGGGACCACCCGGAGCGGGGCGGACGCAGACGGCGCGGGCGTTCGCGGCGGCGTTGCAGTGCGTCAGCCCGGACCGCGCGCTGGGCGGCGCCCCGGGGTGCGGATTCTGCGACGGGTGCCATACGGCGCTGGTCGGCACGCACGCCGACGTCTCCACGGTCGTCGCGGTGGGCGCGCAGATTCTCGTGGACGACATGCGGGACACGGTCCGCAAGTCCTTCACCTCACCGGCCAACGGGCGCTGGCAGATCATCCTCGTCGAGGACGCCGAGCGGCTGAACGATAAGTCGGCCAACGCCGTCCTCAAGGCGGTCGAGGAACCCGCCCCCCGCACGGTCTGGCTGCTGTGCGCCCCCTCGATCGAGGACGTCCTGCCCACCATCCGCTCCCGCTGCCGCCACCTGAACCTGAGCACGCCCTCGGTGGAGGCCGTCGCGGACATGCTCGTACGCCGTGAGGGCGTCGAGCCCGACGTGGCGGCCGCCGCTGCCCGCGCCACCCAGGGGCACGTCGACCGGGCACGCCGCCTCGCCACCGACCCGGCGGCACGAGAGCGCAGGGCGGCCGTTCTGAAGCTGCCGCTACGCGTCGACGACGTCGGTGGGTGCCTCAAGGCGGCCCAGGAGCTGGTCGACGCGGCCGCGGAGGACGCCAAGCAGCTCGCCGAGGAGGTCGACGTCAAGGAGACCGAGGAGCTGAAGGCGGCGCTGGGCGCGGCTCAGGGGGGCCGGTTGCCGCGGGGCACGGCGGGCGTGATCAAAGACCTGGAGGACAAGCAGAAACGCCGGCGCACCCGGACGCAGCGCGACAGTCTCGACCTCGCGCTCACGGACCTCACCGCCTTCTACCGCGACGTCCTCGCCCTGCAGCTCGGCTCCCGCGTCGCGCTCGCCAACACGGACGCCGAGGACGCGCTGGAGCGCCTCGCCCGGGGCAGCGCACCCGAATCCACCCTGCGCCGCATCGAGGCAATCGGCGCGTGCCGGGACGCGCTCGACCGGAATGTGGCGCCGTTGCTCGCCGTGGAGGCGATGACCATGGCGCTCAGAGCGGGTTGAGCCGACGCGGCACGCGGTCACACCACAGCATCAGCGCCGCGTGACCGGTCACGGGGGACGACCATGCCCGCCTGCTCACTCACCGCGGGCTACTCCTTCCCTCGCCGCGAACGACGCCTCACCACCGCGCGGGACTGACTGCCTCACCCACCGCGAACGAGGCCCCACCACCGCGCGGGACTGACTGCCTCACCCACCGCGAACTACTACCGCACGCCGGCGCGAACGGCTGCGGAACCCCCGCGACCGGCTGCCCCCCGCGACCCCTGCCTGCCTCACCACGCTGGACCAGCTCACCCCCCGCTCACCTCCGTTGACGACATCCCTCGTCCGTGGGACATCCGTGGGACAGCGCGTACTCGTCCGAGGCACAAGCCGTACACAGTGCACCCAGACGATCGCACAGCGTTACGCTCGCGGGATGCACACAAGGCGCACCCACCGCAGGTCCAGGACCGTCTTCAGCGTCAGGTCCCGCACCGGAGCCACCTTCCTCGCCCTCGCGGCGCTTGTCGTATCCGCCTGTTCCTCCAGCAGCTTGACGAGTTCCGCCAGCTCTCCGGCGGCCCAGGCGGCGCTCGCGGCGCTGCCCGAGACGACGTCGTCCGCCCTGGCGCGGTACTACGGCCAGAAGCCGGGCTGGCGTTCCTGCGGTGTCCCCGGCTTCGAGTGCGCCACGGTGCGGGCGCCGCTCGACTACGCGAGGACCGACGCCGGGGACGTGCGCCTCGCGGTGGCCCGGAAGAAGGCCACGGGGCCGGGCAAGCGGCTGGGATCGCTGCTGGTGAACCCGGGCGGGCCCGGCGGTTCGGCGGTCGGCTACCTCCAGACGTACGCCGGGATCGGCTACCCGCAGGAGGTGCGTGCCCGCTACGACATGGTCGCGGTCGATCCGCGCGGAGTCGCCCGCAGCGAGCCCGTCGAATGTCTCGACGGTCCGGGCATGGACGCGTACACGCAGACGGACGTCACGCCCGACGACCGGCGCGAGGTCGACGGGCTGGTGAAGGCGTACCAGGGCTTCGCCGAGGGGTGCGGCGCGGATGCGCCCGAGCTGCTGCGGCACGTCTCCACTGTCGAGGCGGCCCGGGACATGGACATCGTGCGGGCGGCGCTGGGGGACCAGAAGCTGACGTACGTCGGGGCGTCGTACGGGACGCTCCTCGGTGCGACGTACGCCGGGCTCTTCCCGAAGCGGGTGGGGCGGCTGGTGCTGGACGGCGCGATGGACCCGACGTTGCCGGCCCGCCGGCTGAACCTGGACCAGACGGCCGGGTTCGACACGGCGTTCCAGGCCTTCGCGACGGACTGCGTACGGCACAAGGACTGCTCGCTGGGAGGCCGCGGGGCGAAGCCGGCCCAGGTCGGCCGGAACCTCAAGGCCTTTTTCGACAGGGTCGACGCCAAGCCGCTGCCCGCGGGTGACGCGGCGGGCCGCCGCCTGACCGAGTCGCTGGCCACGACGGGCGTGATCGCGGCGATGTACGACGAGGCGGCCTGGCCGCAGCTGCGCGAGGCGCTGACGGCGGCGATGAAGGAGAACGACGGGGCGGGCCTGCTCGTCCTGTCCGACGGCTACTACGAGCGGGACGCCGACGGCCGGTACTCGAACCTGATGTATGCCAACGCCGCCGTGAACTGCCTGGACCTCCCGCCCTCCTTCGACACCCCGGACGACGTCCGCAAGTCGCTGCCCGCCTTCGAGAAGGCGTCTCCCGTCTTCGGTGAGTCCCTCGGCTGGGCCGCCCTGAACTGCGCGTACTGGCCGGTCGCGCCCACGGGCGAGCCGCGCCGGATCGAAGCGAAGGGCGCGGCGCCGATCGTCGTGGTCGGCACGACCCGCGACCCGGCGACGCCGTACCACTGGGCCCGGGGCCTGTCCCGCCAGCTCTCCTCCGGCCGCCTCCTCACCTACGACGGTGACGGCCACACCGCGTACGGCCGCGGCAGCACGTGCATCGACCGTACGATCAACGCGTACCTCCTGCGGGGCACCGCGCCCGCGGACGGAAAGCGCTGCTCCTAGAGCCGCCCCCGGCCCCGGAGCTCCCTGCTCCGGGGCCGGTGCGGAGCACCCCCGGAAACTGTGTAGACTTACCGACGTTGCTGATCGCACCATAGTGCGGACAGCGCGCCGCCTTAGCTCAGATGGCCAGAGCAACGCACTCGTAATGCGTAGGTCTCGGGTTCGAATCCCGAAGGCGGCTCAGTGGCAAATCCGTCGGTCAACGGCGGTACGTGATGAGGCCCGGTCAAGATCATTGACCGGGCCTCACGCGTAGCGATCTCCAGCCGTGAACGGGCCCGTCTTGGGGGCTACACACTTGTCGACGACGGTCTTCTCGCCGGCTGCCGAGCCCTCCAGGCAGAGCCGCCCACCCTTGTCACGGAGGTCGAGGAAGAACCGCGTGGCTGCACCGGACTGCTTGAGGTCGTGGATGCGCTCGTCGATGTAGCCGAGGTCGTTCAGGATCGCCTCGACCTTGGTGGGGGTGGGTTTCACCAGGCCCCACAGCGCCTGGGCGATGCGCTCTTCATGGAGGTGGCTCGCGCACCAGTCACGAGCGTTCAACTCCACCTCCGGCCCCGCCGTGGGGGCGATGGGCTCGATCGCGTCGCTCGGCGGTGTCTCGATCCCACCGGAGTGCCGTGTCTCCGCCGGGCCGGTAGGCGGCGCCTCTGGCGGGGCGCTCGGGGGACACGACCGCGCGATCTTGTCCAGCATCTCTGTGAAAGCCGTCTCGGGCCCGTCTCCGATGGCGTTTGCGGGCTTGGTTTGCTCTCCGCCGGTGTTCGTCTTCTCGGTGCCGCAGGCGCCGAGTGTCAGCGCAGCAATGGCGGTGATCGCGAGGGTGAGCCGTAGGCGCCGCGAGGAGCGGGCGAATGTGCTGGTCAAGGCAGGAGTTCTTGTCATGCGCACAGTCTCCGATCAAGCCTCCCCCTGCACGTGAGTACGCGTACTCACATGGGGGAAGGAACTCGCTCATACTTCGATGAGACTCATACTTTGATGAGACTCATACTTCGATGAGACGTGACCAGACCTCAGCGAGACAGGACAATCGTTCAGGAAGCGGCGGGTCACGGCCGAGAGGTCGTCTCCCGCGTCGGTCAGCAAGGACGCGCCGTGTGTGGCGACCGCCGCCGCTGTCTGACAGGAGCGGGTCAGCGTGAAGGCTCTCCCCGGCATCGATCCGGCCCTGCCGACCGACTGGCACCCGAAGCGGGTCTGGTACACCTCCTACGGCTCGAACACGCATCTCGAGCGGCTCGCCTTCTATCTCAAGGGCGGTCAACCGCCTGGTGGGGCGCGGGCATACCCGGGGTGCCGCAATCCGGCGATGCCCTCCCGGTCGATTCCGGTGGAGCTGACCGGGGCCATGTACTTCGCCACCAGGTCCCCGGTGTGGGGCGGTGGCCGGGCCTTCTACGACCCGCAGGCCGGCGGCCGGGTGCTGGCCAGGGCCCACCTGGTGACCGCGGACCAGTTCTTCGACATCGCCGCGCAGGAGATGTACCGGGATCCGGGAATGGACCTCGATCTGGTCGACGTACTCACGAACGGGCGTGCCGTGCTGGGGGAGGGGCGCTACGAGACGCTGGTGTGCGCAGGTCAGGTCGACGGGCTGCCGGTGCTGACCTTCACCGCTCCGTGGCGGATGAACGAGGTGCGGTGGGTCCCGCCGTCGAGCGCCTATGTGAGGTTCCTGTCCTCGGGCCTGTTGTCGGCGGGCGCGTGGGACCTGGCGGCGGTCGCGTCGTACGTCGCCGCCTGTCCCGGCGCCTTCGGCCACTGGTCGGAGCAGGCTGTCGCCGACCTGCTGGCCTCCGGAGACCGATGAGCGGTGAGGGCGCGGGTCAGCCGAGGGTGCGGACGGGTGCGCCGGCGAGGTAGGCCTGGATGTTCTCGACCGCCTGGCCGTAGTAGCGCCGGTAGTTGGCCTGGGAGACGTAGCCGAGGTGCGGGGTGGCCAGGAGGCGGGGGGCCTGGCGCATCGGGTGACCGGCCGGCAGGGGCTCGGTGTCGAAGACGTCCACCGCCGCGCCCGCGATACGGCCCTCGTGGAGGGCCGCCAGGAGCGCCTCCTGGTCGATGATCGCCGCGCGGGAGGTGTTGACCAGGTGGGCCGTGGGCTTGAGGAGGGCCAGTTCGGCCGGGCCCACAAGGTTTCGGGTGCGGTCGCTGAGGGCCAGGTGGACGGAGACGACGTCGCTGGTCGCCAGGAGGTCCTCCTTCGAGGGGGAGAGGTGGACCCCGACCTCGTCCGTACGCGCCCTGGTGAGGTTCTGGCTCCAGGCCGTGACCTCCATGCCGAAGGCCAGGCCCACCCCGGCCACCCGGCTGCCGATCTTGCCGAGGCCGAGCAGACCCAGGCGGCGTCCGTGCAGGTCCGCGCCGACCGTGGACTGCCAGGGGCCCCCGGTGCGCAGGGCGGTGTGCTCCTGGACGATGCCGCGGGCCAGGCCCAGGATCAGGGCCCAGGTCAGTTCGACCGGCGGGGTGGAGGAGCTCTCGGTGCCGCACACGGTGACGTCGTTCGCGTGCGCGGCGGCGTAGTCGATCACCGAGTTGCGCATGCCGGACGCGACGAGGAGCTTGAGGCGGGGCAGCCGGCCGAGGAGCGAGGCGGGGAACGGGACGCGTTCGCGCAGGGTGACCACGAAGTCGAAGTCGGCGAGGACCGCTGCCAGTTCGTCCTCGGCCGGGAAGTGGTCGGGGAAGGTCACGACCTCCACGCGGTCGCCCAGCGGGGTCCAGTCGGCGACGGTGGTGGCGACGCCTTGGTAGTCGTCCAGTACGGCGCAGCGGTATCGCATGTCTCGTCCTCCCGGGGCCGGTGTCTCTCCCCAGGGTGGCGGGCGCGCCGCGCGGTTCGGACGCGGGCCCCCGTCGTTCACCTCTGCCGACCGGGGCCCACTGGCGTCCCGGACCCGGCCACGGCGGCGACACTCCCCCGAGCTGCGCGACGTACGCGCGCACCGTCGGGCCAGATCCGATGATGTGATCACATCAGGCCACACCAACGGATCGCTAACATGTGGCCAACGGTTTCCCGTGATGTGGGCCGGGGTTGGCGTGAAGCCGTCGGCCGGAAGCGGGAAACGGCCGTAGCGGTGGTGGCGGTGGTGCGTTCACCGGCCGGTACGGTGGCGGGTTCCGGTGGTGGCCGCCCGGGTTCGGGCGGCGGGAGGGCGCCGGGGCAGGGGCGGGAATCCGCCAGGAGTGGTCCGTCCCGTTGTGGTGGAGCGTGGCCCGGCTCGGGCCCGGGTTCAGGCGTGGGCGCATGCGTGGGAAGGCTGTGGGCGGTGTGATGCGGGGCGGGCCTCGGTTCGGACTGCGGTTCGGGCTGTTGGGGTCGCCTGTGCTGTACGAGCCCGGAGGCGGTGATGAGCCCGGTGGCGGAGATGGGCCCGGTGGCGGAGATGGGCCCGGTGGAGATGAACGTCCGGATACGTCGGCGGGTAATACCGGCGCAAGGGCGACTGCCGCCAGCGGAGCGGAGGACGCGCGGCCCCGTCCTGCCGTGCGGGACGTCAGTAGTCCGATGGCGCGTGTTCTCCTCGCCGCGTTGCTGCTCGACGCCGGGCGGGTCGTGCCCGTCTCCACGCTGAAGGACACCTTGTGGGGTGGCGCCCCGCCTGCCTCCGCGCACGCCTCCCTGCACAACCACGTCGCCCGGCTGCGCCGGATGCTCGATCATCCCGGGCGGCTGCGTGCCGTGCCGCCCGGCTATCTGCTGCAGGTCGCGCAGGGTGAGCTGGACGTCCATGTCTTCGAGGCGCACGTCGCCGCGGCGCGCGCCGCGCACGCGGGGCGGGAATGGGAACGGACGGTGCGCGAGTGCGTGCGGGCGCTCGCGCTGTGGCGGGGTGCGCCGCTGAGCGGGCTGCCGGCCGAGGTGGGCGGGTACGCGTTCGTGCAACGGCTGGTCGAGGCGCGGCTGCTGGTCCTGGAGTGGCGGTACGACGCCGAACTCGCCCTGGCGGCAGAGGGGGCGTCCGGGTGGGACCGGCTGGCCGGGCTCGTCCCGGAGCTGGCGGAACTCGCCGCCGAGTATCCGCTCCGCGAGGCCTACCACCGCCAGCTCATGCTCGCCCTGCACCGCACCGGCCGCCGAGCCGAGGCCCTCGCCGTCCATCGCGATCTCCGCTTGCGGCTCGTGGAGGAGTTGGGGGTCGAGCCGGGGGAGGGGGTGCGCGGGGCCCATGTGGAGGTGTTGCGGGGCCCTTCGGCAGAGAGGGGAGGGGCGGGGCGGAACGACTCTGGCGGCGCTGCGGTGTCCGGCGCAGGTGCGGCGCGGGCGGAGGCGGCCCGCCCGGTGTCGCGCGGCCCGGAGGCGGCCGGACCCGTGTCGTGCGGCCCGGAAGCGTGCGGCCCGGTGTCATGCGGCCCGGAGGCGGCCCGCCCGGTGTCGTGCGGACCAGAGGCAGCGGACCCGGCGCCATGCGGCCCGGAGGCGGCCGGACCCGCGCCGTGCGGCCTGGAGACGGGCGGCCGGGAGTCATGCGGCCCGGAGGCGGCCCGCCCGGTGTCGTGCGGCCCGGAGGCGGCCGGACCCGCGCCGTGCGGCCTGGAGACGGGCGGCCGGGAGTCATGCGGCCCGGAAGCGTGCGGCCCGGTGTCATGCGGCCTGGAGGCGGCCCGCCCGGTGTCGTGCGGACCAGAGGCAGCCGGCCCGGCGCCATGCGGTCCGGAAGCGTGCGGCCCGGCGCCATGCCGCCCGGAGGCGAGCCGGCCGGAGTCCGGCCGCCCGGCCCCGGGCGGACTCCGGCCGTCCCAACTCCCCCCACCACCCGCACACTTCTCCGGCCGCTCCGCTGTCCGCGGCACCCTGCTCCGGACCCTCACCCGGCCCGCTGCTCTCGCCGTCGTCACCGGCATGGCCGGCGTAGGCAAGAGCGCGCTCGCGCTGCATGCCGCGCACACACTGGCGGAACGTTTCTCCGATGGTCAGCTGTACGTCAATCTGCGCGGCGCCACCCCCGGCATGACCCCCCTCGGCTCCGGCCAGGCACTCACCGCGCTCCTGCGCGACCTCGGCGTCGAGCCCCGCCGCATCCCCGAACACCCCGATGCCGCCACCGCGTTGCTGCGCTCGCTGCTCGCGCCGACGCGCACGCTCCTGGTGCTGGACGACGCCGCGAGCGCCGCGCAGGTACGCCCGCTGCTGCCGGCCGGCGCCGGATGCGCGGTCATCGTCACCAGCCGTTCGCCGCTGACCGCCCTCGACGGTGCCCGGCGCTTCCCGCTGACGCCGCTGAGCGGCCCGGAGAGCGCGGCGCTGCTGCGCGCGGTGTCCGGACGGGACGGGCTCGACGCCGCTCACCCGCTCGTCGAGCTCACCGGCCGGCTACCGCTCGCCCTGCGGGTCGTCGCCGCCCGGCTCGCCGCACGCCGGGCACTCACACCGGACGTACTCGCGGATCAACTGTCCGCGACCGAAGGCAGGTTGCATCATCTGGAGTACGACGACCTGAGCGTACGGCGCTCCCTGGCCGTCGCCCACGACGCGCTCGCCGCGTCCGACCGCGAGGCCGACCGGGACGCCGCCCTCGCGCTGCGCCGCCTCGGCGCGCTCGATCTGCCGTCGTACGGCGCCCCCCTGATCGCCCGCCTCACCGGCACCGGCGAGCGCCGCGCCGAGGCCGCGCTGGACCGGCTGGTGGACGTGGCCCTTCTGGAGGAGACGGCGTACGCCCGCTACGCGCCCCACGATCTGGTCCGCGATTTCGCCCGCGAGCTGGCATCGGCAGGACCGCGCCATGGGGGAGCCGGCAGGGGCGGGGACGCCGGCAAGGGCAGCGCCCACCGCCTCGTCGACCGCGAAGAGCGCGAAGGCCCCGACGACGTCCAGGACTGGGTGGACCACGCTCTCCGCTGGTACGCAGCGACCGCCGAGCGCACCCTCACCGCCATCGTCGAACCAGGGCTCGACCAGGACGACCGCCGTCGCCCGACCGCAGCGCAGCCCCCCGGGCATGCGGTCTACGTGGCGACCGTTGCCCCCTTCGAGGGAGCCGAGGCGGCGTTCGCCTGGGCCGGCGGCGAGCTGTGCAACATCGTCGCGCTGGTCAAGGCCCATGCCGACGGCGCCTGTGAGCGCCGTACCGCCTACCTGTCCACTCTCCTGCGGCTGCTCGCCCCCTGTCTCCACCGCAGCGGCCGTATCCCCGAGATGGAGCTGCTCGGGCGCGCCGCGCTGAAGCTGGCGCGGCGGCTCGGGGACGCGGCGGCAGAGGCGACCGCGCTGGTCGATCTTGCCGGGATGCACTTCCTCACCGGCCGGCAGAACGAGGCGCTCGCGCTCAACGACGAGGCGCTGGCGATCTGGCGACGGCTCGGGGCCGTCTCCTGGATCCGCCGCTGTCTCAACAACCGCGGGCTGCTGCTCGAAGGCCTTGGACAGTACGCCGAGTCGGAGGACGCGCTGCGCCAGAGCCTCGGGTACTCGCGCCGGCTGAACGATCCGTACGGCGAGGCCGTGACGTACAGCCATCTCGGCAACCTGCACGAGCACACCGATCCTCGCGCCGCCATCGAGCACCACCGCCGCTCGCTCGCCCTCGGCGTCGGGATCGGCGCCGTCATCGTGCAGCACTCCGCGCACTGCAACATCGGCTACGCCCACCTCACCCTCGGCGAACCGGCCGCCGCCGCCGGGCACTTCGAGGAGAGCCTGCGCATCCTCGGCGGCCACGGCGACTGGCACGGCGAGTCCCGGACCCGGCTCGGACTGATCCGCGCGTTGCACCGGCTGGGCAGCACCGCCCGGGCCGAGCGCGAGTGCGCGGAGCTGCTGCGCCGCGCCGAAGCCCGCTCCGACCGGTACACCGGGGGGCTCGGCCGGCACCAGCACGGTCTGCTGCTGCGCGACCAGGGTCGTGAGGACGAGGCACGCGAGGCGTGGCGCACCGCCCTCGCCGATCTGGACGGCACGGACGAACGGGCGGTCGTCACGGAACTCCGGTCCCTGCTCTCGGGCGCTGCCTGATCACTTCGCGTCGGCATAGCACTCCACCACCGCCGTCGAGAACGGGAACCGCACCGGCGTCTCCCCGAACGTCAGCCTGGCCGCCAGCGCCCCCGCCTCCCGGATCGCCGCCACGACCGCCTCGGTCTCCGCCTGCGGGCAGTGCACGATCACCTCGTCGTGCTGGAAGAAGACCAGCTCGGCCGCCATGTCCGCGCAGGCGCGGCGCAGGGCGGCGAGCAGCAGCAGCGTCCAGTCGGCCGCGCTGCCCTGGACCACGAAGTTGCGGGCGAAGCGGCCACGGGCGCGGGCGTCGGTGGAGGCGTAACCGGGCACCCACTGCTGGGCGCCGGACTCCTCCGCCGCCGTGGTGACCGGGATGCCCGCCTCCTCCGCCGCGTCCTCGCCCGACCCTGCGGCCGGTGGGCAGGTCCGGCCGAGGAAGGTCCGGACCAGCCGCCCCTCCTCGCCTTCGCGGGCCGCGTCGTCGACGTACGCCACGGCCTTGGGGAAGCGGCGTCTGAGGGCGGCGAGGTTCTTCAGGCCGTCCCCGGAGGTCTGGCCGTAGATCGCGCCGAGCACGGCGAGCTTGGCCTGGGCGCGGTCGCCGGAGAAGGCGCGGTCGGAGACGGACTGGTAGAGGTCGGTCTCGCGGCCCGCCACCTCCATGAGGCCCGGGTCGCGGGAGATGGCCGCCAGCACGCGGGGTTCCATCTGGTCGGCGTCGGCGACGACCAGCCGCCAGCCGGGGTCGGCGACCACGGCACGCCGGATGACCTTGGGGATCTGCAGGGCGCCCCCGCCGTTGGTCACCCAGCGGCCGGTGACCGTGCCGCCCGCCAGGAACTCCGGCCGGAACCGCCCGTCACGCACCCAGTCCTGGAGCCAGGACCAGCCGTGGGCGACCCAGATGCGGTACAGCTTCTTGTACTCCACCAGCGGCTTGACCGCCGGATGGTCGAGGGACTCGATCTCCCAGCGCCGCGTGGAGCTCACCTTGATCCCGGCCTGTGCGAAGGCCTTGATCACGTCGGCGGGAAGATCGGGCCGCACCCGGCGCCCGAACGCGGCGGACACCTCGTCGGCCAGCTCGGCCAGGCGGCGCGGCTCGCCACCGCCGGCGTACCGCTCGCCGAGCAGTTCGTGCAGCACCTCGCGGTGCACCACGGCGCTCCACGGCACCCCCGTGCCGTTCATCTCGGCCGCCACCAGCATCCCCGCCGACTCGGCGGCCGTCAGCAGCCGCATCCGGTCGGGGTGCGCGGCACGGTCGTGCCGCCGCTGCTGCTCGGCGTACACGGCGAGCAGGTCCTCGAGGGGGAGGTGCGTGCCCTGGGGCTCGAAGAGCGGCGACTGCGCGCCCGGTTCGGCAGCGCGGGCCGGGGGGTCGGGCGGTACGGCGCCGCCGCGCAGCCGGGCCAGGGCGGCGGCGGCCGAGCGAGGTTCGCCGTACCGCCCCTCGTGGCCCAGCAGGAGGGTCTCGGCGTCCTCGATGTCGTAGCACCGCTCCACCCGCACCCCCGCGGCGAGCAGTCGCGGGTAGACCTCGGCGGTGGACCGCCACACCCACCGCGTGACGTACGGCCGGCTGCGCACCGCCTCCGCCAGGTCCCCCTCCCGCCGCACCGGCCCCGCGGGCAGCCCTCCCGGACCGAGGGGGGCGACGTCCACGCCACCGTCCTCGGCCGGAGCGAGCGCCCACCGATCGGCCATGCCTGCGAGTGTCGCAGCAGGGTCTGACAACGGGCGGGTTCTCCCTGCGGGCCCGGCTCCCCTCAGCTCCCCCCAGCAGCCTCCCCCGCGCCCCCCTCCCGCTCCCGCACCAGCTTCTCCAGTGCCTCCGTGACGTAGCGCTCCACCCCTTCCTTGGTGATGCCGAGACCGGAGAGCAGACCTTCGCCGTTCTCGAACTCCAGGAGGGCCAGCAGGAGGTGCTCGGTGCCGACATAGTTGTGGCCGAGGCGGAGGGCCTCGCGGAAGGTGAGTTCCAGGACCTTCTTGCTGTCCGAGGCGTACGGGACGAGTTCCGGGCCCTCCTCCGCGGCCGGCGGGAGCGCGGCGTTCGCCGCCTCGCGGACCGCGTCCAGGCTGACGCCCTGTGCCGTGACGGCCAGCGCGGCCAGCCCTTCCGGCTCGGTGAGCAGGCCCAGGACGAGGTGCGCGGGCAGGCCCTCGGAGTGGTGTGCCGCCTTGGCCGCTTCGTGCGAGGCCACGACCACCTTCCGCGCGCGGGGGGTGTAGCGGCTGAAGCCCTGGCTCGGGTCCAGGTCCGTGGACTCCTTCGGCACGAACCGCTTCTGCGCGGCCTGCCGGGTGACGCCCATGCTCTTGCCGATGTCCGTCCAGGACGCGCCGGAACGCCGGGCCTGGTCCACGAAGTGGCCGATCAGGTGGTCGGCGACGTCGCCCAGGTGCTCCCCGGCGAGCATCGCGTCCTGGAGCTGCTCGAGGGGTTCGTCGTGCACCTTCTTGATGGCGGCGATGAGGTCGTCGAGACGGATGGATGACGTGAAGTCGGGGCTCTTCGTCATGCGTCAACCGTAGGTTGACAGTCAGGGAGCGTCAACCCTGAGTTGACGGCAATCCGCATGACACGATCCCACCGTGGACACCAGCACCGTCGACCGCGCCTTCCGGGCCGCCCTCTACGCCTCCGCCGACGACCACGCCGCCCTCGACACGGGCGCGTCCCTGCTCGCGGCCGACCCGGCGGCGGACGGGGAAGTCACCCGGCGGGGCGTCGAGTTCGTCGCCGGGGCCTGGCGCCGTGGCTGGCAGCCCGCCGACGTCGTACGGATCGTCCGCCGCGAACTGGACGACGTACACGAACGCCTCGTAGCCGCGCTGATCCTCGAACAGGCCCCGCACGACCGCCCGCGCGGCCCCCGCTGGGCGGCGCAGCTGGCCCAGCTCGCCGACGACGCTCCCGCCGCCCCGGCCCGCCCCGACCGCTTCACGCACGCCACGGCCCTCCTGGAGCTGTACCGCGTCCTGCTCCGCCTCCCCACCCTCGAGGACCTGGACGAGCCGCAGACTCAGGGGGAGACGCGAGCCGGGCGCACGATCACGACCACGCCGCAGTCGTCCGAGTCCCGCATGCTGACCCGTATCCGCGCCCTCCTGGCCAAGGCCGAGGCCACCGAGTTCCCGGACGAGGCGGAGGCCCTCAGCGCCAAGGCGCAGGAACTGATGGCGCGGCACAGCATCGACGAGGCGCTCCTCGCTGGTCAGGCACAGGGCGGGGCCGGGCCGACGGCCTGGCGGATCGGCGTCGACCAGCCCTACGAGCAGGCCAAGGCGGTGCTGCTGGACGCGGTCGCCACCGCCAACCGCTGCCGCGCGGTGTGGAACGAACCCCTCGGCTTCTCCACCGTCGTGGGTTTCGAACCGGACCTGGAGGTGGCCGAACTCCTCTACACCTCGCTCCTGGTGCAGGCCACGACCGCGATGACCAAGGCCGAGGCCGCTCAGCGCGCGGGCGGCCGCAGGCGCACGAAGACGTTCCGGCAGTCCTTCCTCGCCGCCTACGCCCACCGCATCGGGATCCGGCTCGCCTCGGCCGCCGAGGAGGCCGCCGGACAGGCGGCCGAAGAGGCTGCCGGAGAGGCCGCGGGGCAGGCCGGCGCCGAAGACCGGCCGGACGGTGGCCTGCTCCCGGTCCTGGCCTCCCGCGAGGCGGCGGTCACCGAGCGGACCGAGAGCATGTTCCCGGAGACGACCACGACGCGGCTGCGCGGAGTGACCGACGCGGCGGGCTGGACGGAGGGATCACGCGCGGCCGACCGGGCGGAGGTCAGAACCCGCCGCCGGCTCGGCTGACCCGCGTGCGGGCGGAGCGTCCTCAGTCGCCCGCCTGCTGGAACGCCCCCACCGAGGCCTCCGGCGCGTCCCCTTCGACGAGCACGACGGGACCGTACGACCACGCGAAGCCCCGCGTCTGCGGAGCGCCCGGCAGGCCGATCTTCAGCCTCGTGACGTCGAGGCTGCCGGCGCCGCCCGTCTCGCCCCGTACGTACGTGATCGTGAACGTCGCCGCCGTGCCCTCGGCGAGCGTCAGCTTCTGCGCCTGGGCCGCCTCTTCCTCCGGCACGGTGACGGAGCCGGCGTCGGCCTGGAGTCCGACGGTGGGGAATCCGTCCAGGGTGCACTCGGCGCCCTGGTTGGTGACCGTGACAGGAATGTTGCCCGTGTCCCCGGCGACGGGCGCGGCATTGGCGGGGCCGACCTCCACGCCGACCTCGTCGAGCACGCAGGCGGACGTGTCCTGGCCGCCGTCCTCGGCTTCGCCGCCGCTGTCACCGCCCCCGCAGGCGGTCAGCAGCAGGGTGGCGGCGAGGGCGGCGGAGCCGACGGTGAGCGATGTGGCGCGCATGGATGGGTCCCCTGGGTTCGTGACGATTCCCCTGGATCATCACGTACGCGGGCGCCGTACGGTCACCCGGCCCGTCCCACCGGCGTCACCTCACGAGCCGAGCCCCGGGGTGGGCAGCCCCGGCGGCAGCTTCCCGCCCTCCGCCTTGGTGTACGTCTCCTGGCCGAGGCCGCCGTCCCACGTCACCTTCAGGCTCTCGGCGCTGACGGAGTCGACCGTGCCGGTGCTGCGCTCGTCCTCGCCGTTCGAACAGGTGAGCTGGATCGTCCGGTTTCCGGATGCCTCGCCCACGCGACCGCTGCAGACGACGCCGCCGGTGGCGAACAGCCCGGCGGACTCGCCGGTGACCACCAGTGCCACCGCCTGACCCTCGCTGGTGGCGAGCCAGCTGCCCTCCAGCTTCCCGGCAGCCGCGGTCGGTGAAGCCCCACTTCCGCCGCTGACCGCCGACGACGTGCCGGGGCTCGGCGTCGAGCCGCCCGGATCCGAGTCCGAGCCGCCGCCCCCGCTGCAGGCGGTCAGCGTGACCGCCCCCACCACGACCGCGGCCACGGCCACGATCCGCACCCGCCCGCGCATCGCACCGTGCGCGTGGCCCGCCGAAGTCGTCGCGGAAGTCACTGCATGCCCCCAGAGGTGAGCCGGTAGCCGAACGGCCGCACGAGCCGCGCGGCCGTCCGGCGGACAGTCGCACAGCGGTACTTCCGTACAGCCGTACTTGCCGTACTGCCGGATGACAGCACAGCCACACAGCCGGACAACAGCACAGGCGGACAACAACACAGCGGTACGACCACATGGCCGTACAGCCACACAGCCGGACAACAGCACAGGCGGACAACAACACAGCGGTACGACCACATGGCCGTACAGCCACACAGCCCGACGACCACACAGCCCGATAACCGCACGGCCATATCGCCCTACGGACACACAGCCACATCGCCCTACGACCTCACGGCCGTACTTCCTTCAAGCCCTCTTTCCACAAAGCCCGACTGCCACAAAGTCCTATCGCCATATGGCCCTATCGCCACAAAGGCGCACGGCCTTACAGCCCTACATCCTGACGATCGCAGCAAGCTACCAGCACGTAACCCCGCCTGCCAGGGCCGGCCGACCCGTTTAGGTAGGAGATTCCCTACGCTTGACTCGTAGGGGATCTCCTACCTATCTTCGGGTCCATGAGCAATCCCACGAACATCACCCACGCTTCCTTCCTGACGCTCCCCGTCACCGACCAGGACCGGGCCCTGCGCTTCTACACGGAGGTGCTCGGGTTCGAGGTCGCCGCCGATCTGCTGATGCCGCCCGGCCGCTGGCTCCAGGTCGCGCCGCGCGGTGCGCAGACCGTCTTCACGCTCTCCGGCCCCGGGATGGGCGGTTTCGAGCCCGGTTCCGCCCGGGGGATCATGTTGGTCACGACCGATGTCGACGCCGACTGCGCCCGGCTCGCGGAGGCGGGCGTCCAGGTGGAGGGCCCGGACGACCACCCCTGGGGGCGCATGGCCGCCTTCCGCGACCCCGACGGCAACGGTCTGATGCTGCTGACGGAGAAGGAAGGCTTCTGACGACGCCATGACCACCACCGGGGCCGGGACGAGTGCTGTCGACACCGCCGCTACGGCCGACCGCGTGTTCGCCGCGCTCGCCAACGCCACGCGTCGCGAGGTGCTGCGCCTGCTGCGCGACGGCGGGCCGCAGCCCGTCCAGGCCCTGGCGGACCACTTCGCCATGCGCCGGCCCAGTCTCTCCGAGCACCTCAAGGTGCTCCGGGACGCCGGGCTGGTCTCCGAGCAGCGTTCCGGCCGGCAGCGCATCTACCGACTGGAGGCGGCTCCGCTCGCCGACGTACAGGACTGGCTCCATCCGTACGAGCGGTTCTGGCGCGAGCGACTGACGGGTCTCGGTGATCTGCTCGACCGCATGCCCGACGATGAGCCGACATGAGCATCCCGCCGACGGCCGCAGACGGTGACGACCTCACCGTCATTCGCGTCGATCAGTTCTTCCCCCACCCGCCCGCGAAGGTCTGGCGGGCGCTGACCGACCCCGGGCTGCTGGCGCAGTGGCAGATGCCGGGTTCCGAGGAGTTCCGCCTGGAGGTCGGCCACCGGTACCGGATGACCTCCGTGCCCCGCCCCAACACCGGCTTCTCCGGTGTCGTCGAGGTGTCCGTGCTCGGCTACGACGTCGAGCGGATGCTGCGCGTCCGGTGGGCGGACCCCGGCCCCGCCGGCACGGCGGACTGGACCATCACGTGGACGCTGGAACAGGAAGGGCGCGGAACGCGTCTGTTCCTAGTGCACGAAGGATTCGATCCGGACGATCCGGCGCAGTCGATGGCACGGAAGATCATGGACGGGGGCTGGCGGTCGCATGTCATGCGCGCCCTGGGGCAGGTGCTGGAACGGCTTCGGTAGCGCGGCCGTCAAAGCTGTAACCGCAGGAACACCCCCCGTGCACGTGCATCTGCCCGCGCATCTGCACATGAACAAGGTTATGATCCGCCTCAGTTGACCACTGCATCCATGGCCATACCAGCCAGTGCACCACCGGGGAGCGACCTGTGGATCACGACGTGTACGACGGTGACGTGTACGACGGTGACGTGCACCACGGCGCCGGTGCGTCCGGCGTGTACAACGGCATGGCCGCCACGAAGCTGCGTGGGGCTGCCTGGCAGAAGAGCCGGCACAGCAATTCGCAGGGGTCCTGCGTGGAGTTCGCGCAGCTGCCGGGCGGAAGAGTGGCGGTGCGCAACTCGAACTTCCCCGACGGTCCGGCCCTCGTCTACACGCGCGCGGAGATCGAGGCGATGCTCCTGGGCGTGAAGGACGGCGAGTTCGACCACCTGGTCGCGGGCTGAGTGCCGGCCACAGCATGCCGTGAGTGACGGGCGACGCGCAGTGACGCGCGTAGAACCCGGGCACCAAGAGGTGCCTGGGTTTCTCAGCCGTCGGTCTGGAGCCGGAACATCGCCCAGACGACCTTGCCGCTCAGCGTGCCGGCCAGCGGGTGCCAGCCCCAGCTGTCGCAGAACGAGTCGACGAGGAACAGCCCGCGACCGGACTCCGCCGAGAAGTCGTCGGTCTCGCGCGCGACCGGGCTGTCGTTGCTGGGGTCGCGCACGGCGCACACCAGTCGCTCGGTCCAGCGCATCAGGTGCAGGCGCACCTGTGGTGGCTCGTGGTCACCGTTCCTGGCCGCCGGGCGCGGGGCGACGGACGACAGGCCGTGGCGCAGGGCGTTGGTGACGAGTTCGGAGACCACCAGGCAGACGTCGTCGAAGCGGTGGCCCACATCCCACTGGTCGAGTGTTCTGCGGGTGAACTGCCGTGCCTCGCGCACCGCTTCGTAGCGGGCGGGCAGGGCGCAGGAGGCGGCGCTGGACACGGCCGTGGGATCCAGCGGCGGAAGGCCCTGCCGTAAAGGCTCGAGCATGGTCGATCCATTCGTCCCCATGCGAGGCACTCCCCCGGGAGTTCGCGGTCGTTGCGATGCAGCGGTGGCGCGGGACCATGGTTTCGGATGCGTACAGCAGATGCAAGGGCAGATGCACGTGCACGCGACCGAATTGGACCCTCCCGTACCACTTGTTGGTCATTTTTTCCGCCATCTTCACCTCGCCTGCTTGCCTTCTCCTTGCCCTGGACTTCCTCAAGGGATCCGGAATCTTTGGCTTCTTTCCATCTGTGTAACCGGACGAGTACAGCTCGGAGTGTTTTAGTGGCAGACTGCGGGCCCGGAAAGACGGTTGGGGAGGCTGGAACGTGAGCGCGGGAGAGCCCGGATCGGTGGTGCGGCGCATGCTGCTCGGCTCGCAACTCAGGAGACTGCGAGAGGCTCGGGGCATCACGCGCGAGGCGGCGGGGTATCACATCCGTGCCTCCGAGTCGAAGATCAGCCGGATGGAGCTGGGCCGGGTGAGCTTCAAGACGAGGGACGTCGAGGACCTGCTGACGCTGTACGGGATCGTGGACGAGACGGAGCGTACGTCGCTGGTGTCCCTGGCCCGCGAGGCCAATGTCGCGGGCTGGTGGCACAGTTACTCGGACGTCCTGCCGAACTGGTTCCCGACATACGTGGGCCTGGAGGGCGCGGCGTCGCTGATCCGCGCGTACGAGGTGCAGTTCGTGCACGGCCTGCTCCAGACGGAGGCCTACGCCCGTGCCGTGGTCCGGCGCGGCATGAAGGGCGCGAGCGAGGCCGACGTGGAGAAGCGCGTCGCGCTGCGCCTGGAGCGCCAGAAGCACCTCGTCGCGGAGAACGCCCCCGACTTCCACATCGTCCTCGACGAGGCGGCGCTGCGACGCCCCTACGGCGACCGCGAGGTGATGCGCGGCCAGCTGCAGCACCTGATCGAGTTCTCCGAGCGGTCCAACGTACGGCTGCAGATCATGCCGTTCAGCTTCGGCGGGCACTCCGGCGAGTCCGGTGCCTTCACCATCCTCGGCTTCCCGGAGTCCGACCTGTCGGACGTGGTGTACCTGGAGCAGCTCACCAGCGCGCTCTACCTGGACAAGGCGGAGGACGTCGCCCAGTACGAGAAGGCGCTGACGGAGCTCCAGCGGGACAGCCCGGGCCCGGACGAGAGCCGGGACCTGCTGCGGGGGCTGCTCCAGCTGTCCTGAAGGGTTCCCGGAGAGTTACTCCAACTCTGTTGCAACACAAGTACGATGACGTGTGATCAGGCACTGCTTCACCGGCAGGGATTGAGGAGTCACATGTCGTCCTACTTCACCGACCTGGCGCAGCAGTACATCGACGGCGAGTGGCGTCCGGGCAGCGGTTCCTGGGACATCATCGACTTCAACCCGTACGACGGTGAGAAGCTGGCCGCGATCACCATAGCCACGGCCGGCGAGATAGATCAGGCCTATCGCGCCGCCGCCCGCGCCCAGCGGGACTGGGCCGGGGCCGGGCCCCACGCCCGCCGCGCCGTCCTGGAGAAGGTGCTGCGGCTGGTGGAGGAGCGCGAGCTGGAGCTCACCGAGGCGATCATCGCCGAGCTGGGCGGCACGCGCGTGAAGGCCGGCTTCGAACTGCACCTCGCCAAGGAGTTCCTGCGCGAGGCCGTGAGTCTCACCACCCGCGCCGAGCACCGCCTGATCCCCTCTCCGGACCCCGGCAAGGAGAACCGTCTCTACCGCGTCCCGGTCGGCGTCGTCGGGGTGATCAGCCCGTTCAACTTCCCGTTCCTGCTGTCCCTGAAGTCGGTCGCCCCGGCCCTCGCCCTGGGCAACGCCGTGGTCCTCAAGCCCCACCAGGACACCCCCGTCGTGGGCGGCACGGTCATCGCCCGGCTCTTCGAGGACGCGGGACTGCCCGCCGGGGTGCTGAACGTCGTGGTCACCGACATAGCGGAGATCAACGACGCCTTCCTGGAGCACCCGGTCCCCAAGGTCATCTCCTTCACCGGCTCCGACAGGGTCGGCCGGCACGTCGCCACCGTCTGCGCCCAGCACTTCAAGCGCGCGATCCTCGAACTCGGCGGCAACAGCGCACTGGTGGTCCTCGACGACGCCGACCTCGACTACGCCGTCGACGCGGCCGTCTTCAGTCGCTACGTCCATCAGGGCCAGGTCTGCATGGCCGCCAACCGCATCCTGGTGGACCGCTCGGTCGCCGCCGCGTTCACCGAGAAGTTCGTCGCCAAGGTGCGCGGCCTGAAGGCCGGCGACCCGGGCGACCCGGAGACGGTCATCGGCCCGCTGATCAACTCCTCGCAGTCCGAGGCGATCACGTCCGTCGTCGACCAGGCGGTCGCCGAGGGCGCCACGGCACTGCTGCGCGGCTCCACGCGCGGCAACCTGGTCGAGCCGTCCGTCCTCACGGACGTCCCGGCGGACTCGGGGCTGCTCCGCCAGGAGATCTTCGGCCCGGTCGCGCTCCTCGTCCCCTTCGAGGGCGAGGAGGAGGCCGTGCGCCTCGTCAACGACACCCCGTTCGGCCTGAGCGGTGCCGTGCACACCGCCGACGTCGAGCGCGGCGTCCGCTTCGCCCAGCGCATCGACAGCGGGATGTTCCACGTCAACGACGGCACGGTGCACGACGAGCCGCTGGTGCCGTTCGGCGGCGAGAAGGACTCCGGGCTCGGCCGCCTGAACGGCGAGACCACGCTGGACGCGTTCACGACGCTCAAGTGGATCTCGGTGCAGCACGGGCGGAGTACGTTCCCGTTCTGAGGGTCCCGCCGAGGTGGAGGCCTGGGGGAAGTCGCGTCGGCCGCACCTCGCGTGACCGCGTCGTGGGCCGGCCGTCCGGGACCGGCCCCCGGGCGGCCCGGCGCGCGGCCTAACCTGGACGGCATGTCAGCGATCCGTCTCCTGGTGCTGGGTGCCGTCCGCCAGCACGGGCGGGCCCACGGGTACCAGGTGCGCAACGACCTGGAGTACTGGGGCGCCCACGAGTGGTCCAACGCGAAACCGGGCTCGATCTACCACGCCCTGAAGCAGATGGCCAAGCAGGGCCTGCTGCACGCGCACGAGATCGCCCCCTCCACCGCGGGGGGCCCGCCGCGCACCGAGTACGAGATCACGCCGGCGGGCGAGGAGGAGTACTTCACGCTCCTGCGCGACGCGCTGACCTCCTACGACCAGAAGGTCGACGTCAAGTCGGCGGCCATCGGCTTCATGGTCGACCTGCCGAGGGCGGAGGCGGTCGCGCTGCTGAAGGAGCGCATCCGGCGCATCGAGGAGTGGCGCGACGCCGTCACCGACCACTACGTCCCCGAGGAGGGGCCCGGGCAACTGGGCCACATCGGCGAGATCATGAACCTCTGGATCCACACGGCCGACGCCGAGGCCGAGTGGGCCAGGGGCGTGATCGGCCGTCTCGAGGGCGGCGCCTACACCTTCGCCGGCGAGGGTGAGCCGTTCGTGGCTGTGCTCGCCGAGGGCGAGGAGAACCCGTACGCGACACGGGAGCGGCATCCGGACGATCTCCGGTGACCGCATCCGCTCCACACTAATCAAGTTTGACCAACCCGTGGGGTGGGAATTATGGTCCTCCCGGTAGTCAAGATTGACTAGTGGTCTCGACCGGCGAGGGAGTGGCTCAGTGGCCGACACGGCGATCACCGTCGTAGGAGCACGCAAGAAGTACGGCAGCGGAAAAGACGTCAAACACGCACTGGACGGGCTCGACCTCACGGTCGGGCGCGGCGCGGTGCACGGAGTGCTCGGGCCGAACGGCGCCGGCAAGACCACCCTGGTCCGCATCCTGTCCACGCTGCTGCGCCCGGACGCGGGCCGGGTCGAGGTGGCCGGCCGCGACGTGGTGCGGGAGGCGTACGAGGTGCGGGTGCGCATCGGCCTGCTCGGCCAGCACGCCGCCGTGGACGAGGAGCTGAGCGGGTTCCAGAACCTGGAGATGTTCGGCCGCCTCTACCACCTGGGCGCCCGGCACGCGCGCGTGCGGGCCGGTGAGCTCCTGGAGCGCTTCGGCCTCGCGGACACCGGCCGCAAGGCGGTCAAGCAGTACAGCGGCGGCATGCGGCGCCGCCTGGACCTCGCCGCGTCCCTGATCACCGAACCGGAGGTGCTGTTCCTGGACGAGCCGACCACCGGCCTCGACCCGCGCGGCCGCGCCGAGGTGTGGGCGTCGGTCCGCTCCCTGACCGGCGGCGGTACGACGGTGCTGCTCACCACGCAGTACCTGGAGGAGGCCGATCAGCTGGCCGACCGTATCTCCGTCGTCGACCTCGGCCGGGTCGTCGCCGAGGGCACGACGGACGAGCTCAAGGCACTGACCGGCGGCGACAGGATCGACGTCGTCCTGCGCGACGCGGGACAGCTGGGCACCGCCGTCGCACTCCTGCCCGTACCCAAGGACGAGATCACCGTCGATGCCGACCGGCGGCTGCTCAGCGCACCGGTCACCGACCGGATGGCGGCGCTCGCCGGGGTCGTACGGGCGCTGGCGGAGGCCGGGATCGAGGCCGAGGACGTGGCCCTGCGCCGCCCCACCCTGGACGAGGCGTTCCTGCACCTGACCGCCGACCGTACGAAGGAGGCCGTATGACCACCCACGCCCTCACCGACTCCTGGACCATGACCCGCCGTGAACTCGCCCACTGGGCCCGGCAACCGGTCCAGGTCGCCGTCAATGTCGCCTTCCCCGTGATGCTGCTGGTGATGTTCGGCTACCTGATCGGCGGCGGGCGTGCCGTCACCGGCGCGTACATCGACTATCTGCTGCCCGGGATGCTCGCGCTCACCATGGCCTTCGGCCTGGAGGGCACGATGATCGCCGTCACCGAGGACCTCAACAAGGGGGTGATCGACCGCTTCCGGTCGATGCCCATGACCAACGGCGCGGTCCTGGTGGGCCGTTCGGTCGCCGACATGCTCCAGTCGGCACTCGCCCTCGCCGTCCTCATCGGCGTGGGCCTCGCCCTGGGCTGGCGTGCGCACGGCGGGCCGGTGGCCTTCCTCGGTGGCGTCGGGCTGCTGCTGCTGTTCCGGTTCGCGATGCTGTGGATCGGCATTCACCTGGCGATGGTCGCCGGGAAGCCGGAGCTGGTGCAGGCCGTGCAGATCCTCGTGTGGCCGATCGGCTTCCTGTCCAACGCGATCGCCACACCGGAGGCCATGCCCGGCTGGCTCGGCACGGTCGTCCAGTGGAACCCGATGTCCCAGACGGCGACCGCCGTGCGCGACCTGTTCGGCAATCCCGGCGGTGAGTCCGGTCACCTCTGGGCGGCCATCGTCTGGCCCCTGGCGCTGCTCGCGCTCTTCTTCCCGCTGGCGGTACGGCGCTTCGCCCGCCTCAGCCGATGAGACCGCCGATTCCGGCTTGCACCTAACGTGGCGTGAGGGCTCAGCGTGGAGGGCGTACCGAGAAAGGAGCGGAAGTGAGCTACTCCGTGGGACAGGTCGCCGGGTACGCCGGGGTCACGGTGCGCACCCTGCACCACTACGACGAGATCGGCCTGCTCGCCCCGAGCGAGCGCAGCCACGCGGGCCACCGGCGTTACAGCGACGCCGACCTCGACCGGCTGCAGCAGATCCTGTTCTACCGGGAGCTCGGCTTCCCGCTCGACGAGGTCGCCGCCCTGCTCGACGACCCGGCCGCGGACCCGCGCGCGCACCTGCGCCGCCAGCACGAACTGCTGACCGCCCGGATCGAGAAGCTGCAGAAGATGGCGGCGGCCGTGGAGCACGCCATGGAGGCACGCAACATGGGCATCAACCTCACTCCCGAGGAGAAGTTCGAGGTGTTCGGGGATCACGACCCGGACCAGTACGAGGACGAGGTGCGCGAGCGCTGGGGCAACACGGACGCCTACCGGCAGTCGCGCGAGCGCACCGCCTCCTACACCAAGGAGGACTGGAAGCGCGTCAACGAGGAGTTCGGCGCCATCCACCTGCGCATGGCCGAGCTGATGGCGGCCGGCACCCCGGCCGACTCCGAGGCGGCCATGGACACCGCTGAGGAGCACCGCCTGTTCATCACGCGGTCGTACTACGACTGCTCCCACGAGATGCACGGCTGCCTGGGCGAGATGTACGTCTCCGACCCCCGGTTCACGGCGACGTACGACAAGATCCGTCCCGGCCTCGCGGTCTATCTGCGGGACGCGATCAAGGCCAACGCGGCCCGTCGGGAGTCCTAGGAGTCCTGGCCCGGGAGCCCTGCTCCCGGGCCAGGACCACCGCCGCCGGGGAGCGGGACCGGCGCCGAGCGGACGCCCATGACCCCACGGCTTTGCCGCAGTCCGCCCACAGTGCATCCTGGGGACCCCGGTGGAACCTGGGCCGGACACTTTCCGTTGATAGCTTTGTCCGGCCGTATTGGACGCCGTACTTCCCGACCCCTCAGGAGCCCGGAACCGTGACGACGCTTGCCCTCGGACCGAGCTGGCTGGATCCGAACTATCTGCTGGACAGCTTCGGCATCTGGGGCCTGCTCCTCATCGTCTTCGCCGAATCGGGCCTGCTCATCGGCTTCTTCCTGCCGGGCGACTCGCTGCTGTTCACGGCCGGTCTGCTGATCACGTCCAAGCAGCTGGACTTCCCGTTGTGGGCGGCCATCGTGCTGATCTGCATCGCCGCGATCCTCGGCGACCAGGCCGGTTACATGTTCGGCAAGAAGGTCGGCCCGGCGCTCTTCACCCGCCCCGACTCCCGCTTCTTCAAGCAGGAGAACGTGACGAAGGCCCACGACTTCTTCGAGAAGTACGGCCCGAAGTCCCTGGTCCTGGCCCGCTTCGTGCCCATCGTGCGCACGTTCACGCCGATCATCGCGGGCGTCAGCGGCATGCGCTACCGCTCGTTCCTGATCTGGAACGTCCTCGGCGGCATCCTGTGGGGCGCGGGCGTGACCATGCTGGGCGCCTGGCTGGGCAACATCGGCTTCGTCAAGCAGAACATCGAGGCGATCCTGATCCTGATCGTCCTCGTCTCGGTGCTGCCGATCATCATCGAGTTCTGGCGAGCCCGCGCGAACAACAAGAAGAACCCGCCCGAGCAGCCCCGGACCGCTCAGCACCACCAGCCGACCCAGCAGCCCGTGATGGACGACGCCACGACCCAGCTCCGCCGCATCGAGCCGGACCACCGCGACGACCAGGGCTACGGCGAGCAGTACGGCGAGCAGTACGGCGGCCAGGGGTACGGCCAGCAGGGGTACGGCCGGCAGGGATACGGCCAGCAGGGATACCAGCAGCAGCCTCAGCAGCCGTACGCCCCGCAGTACCCGCAGCAGCAGTACCCGCAGCAAGAGCAGTACCCGCAGCCGTACCCGCAGCAAGAGCAGTACCCACAGCAGCAGTACGGCGGCCAAGGCGGGCAGCAGTACCCGTACGACCCCCACCGGCAGGGCTGACGGCCCTCAGGGGGCGCGGGGAACTGCGCGGCCGGCGCCCGCCAGCCGCACGCACCGAGCGGACGCACCGCCTGGTGGGCGCCCCGGGCGCCGTGGCCGCCGGGGCCGCCGTCAGAATCCCCGCGTCCGCTTGGCCGCCCGCCGCCCACCGGTGGCAGCACCCGGCAGCCGCAGGAACAGCCGCGAGATCTCCGATCCCAGGTTGACCCCGATCGCGATGGCCATCGCCAGCGCCGCGGCCTTGGTCAGCGACCCGAGCCCGGAATCCACGTCGTCCCCCGCGATCGACAGCAGCCCGAAGTACGTGGCGGAACCCGGCAGCAGCGGCCCGATGGCGGCCGTCGTGTAGGGCAGCGCGGACGCGTACCGGTACCGCGACAGCAACTGCCCGAAGAGCCCCACCAGCCCCGCAGCCGCCGCAGTGGAGGCGACCGGCGAGATTCCCCCGGCGTAGTGCATCGCGCCGTACACGACCCACGCGACGCCGCCGTTCAGCGTCACCGCGATCACCGTGGAGCGCTCCTGCTGCAACAGCACGGCGAAGGTCAGCGACAGCAGCATCGACGCCGCGATCTGCACCACCGGCCGCTCGGCGATGTGGAGCGCCGCCTCGGGGTCGAGCTGGGCACCGAGCTGAACGCCGAAGTACAGCACCACGAGCACGCCGGCGACGATGCCGACGAAGAAGTACATGACCTCCAGCAGACGCGCCGCCGCGGTGATGTAGAAGCCGGTCAGGCCGTCCTGCACGCCGGCCACCAGCGCCCGCCCGGGCAGCAGCGCGAACAGCCCACCGGTGATCACGGCGGACGCCTTCACGTCGACGTGCAGCAGGTTGAGCGCGACCCCCATCGCGGCCGGGGGCATCGCGGCCACCGTGAACTGGTAGAACTCCGGCAGCCCGCGCCCCGCGCACAGCCAGGCCAGCCGGTCGCCGAGCATCGCGCCCAGCGCGGCCGCGACGAACACGATCAGGTCACCGCCGACGAGCACCGAGGCCGCACCGGCGAGCAGCCCGCTCGCGGACGTCAGCACCCAGGTGGGGTACGGGTGCCGGTTGCGCCGGATCTCCGCCAGACGCCGGTACGCCTCCTCCAGGGAGAGATGCGTCTCCGGGTCGCTCAGGTCGTCGACGAGCTGGTAGACCGCTGCCAGGCGGGTGTAGTCGGTACCCCGCCGGCGTACCGTCCGGGCCGCCGACACGGGGTCGTCGACGAGGGACGGCTGGTACGAGATCGACAGCAGGGTGAAGGTGACGGTCGGCTCGCAGCGGTCCAGGCCGTAGGAGCGGCAGACCGCGAACATCGCCGCCTCCACGTCCTCGGCGCCCTCACCACCGGCCAGCAGCAGCTCACCGATACGCAGGGTCAGGTCGAGGACGCGCGGGACGGCCGGGCCGCCCTCCTCCTCGTGCTTCTGCACGGGCTCCGGGGCGGGCCGCTCGGCCACCGGAAGCCTCAGCATGG
Organism: Streptomyces sp. NPDC052023; assembly: GCF_044548465.1. Taxonomy (NCBI): domain Bacteria; kingdom Bacillati; phylum Actinomycetota; class Actinomycetes; order Kitasatosporales; family Streptomycetaceae; genus Streptomyces; species Streptomyces sp. NPDC052023. The sequence goes on from NZ_JBIUBW010000002.1 coordinate 675,180, forward strand.
TGCGCATCCGGTCCTGCCACGGCACGTCCTTGGTGAGCCGCACCACGGGGATCCCGCTCGCCGGCGTGAACGCGGCCGGCGCGCTGCCCGAGCTGTACGTCCTCGGCGGGCTGAACGCCGACCCCTCGGGCTCGGCGGCGGGCGGCGACGGGACGTCGAGCCCGTCCGGCAGGGCGAACTCGGACGTCGTCTCCGGCTCGGCAGGCGCCCTGTGGAGTCCCAGACCCTCGGGGATCGCGAACTCGGATGTGACCTCCGGGTCGAACGTGCCCCTGGCCTCGTCCGACTGTGGCTTGCGGTCCTCCGCCTCCGTCACCTTGGCAGCGCTCCCTGTACGACACACCCAACAGGCCTCAGTATGCGCACAGACAAGCGGACGGGCCGCACACGCACGCGTGCGGCCCGTCTACCCGGGATGCGCGGACTCAGTGACCGCCCTGCTCCTCGAAGCGCTTGTAGGAACGCTCGATCTCGGCCTCGGCCTCGGTCCGGCCGACCCAGTTGGCGCCCTCGACGGACTTGCCGGGCTCCAGGTCCTTGTACACCTCGAAGAAGTGCTGGATCTCCAGGCGGTCGAACTCGGACACGTGGTGGATGTCGCGCAGGTGCTCCACACGCGGGTCGTGGGCGGGCACGCACAGCAGCTTGTCGTCACCGCCGGCCTCGTCGGTCATCCGGAACATGCCGATCGCACGGCACTGGATGAGGCAGCCGGGGAACGTCGGCTCGTCCAGGATGACCAGGGCGTCCAGCGGGTCGCCGTCCTCGCCGAGGGTGTTCTCGACGAAGCCGTAGTCGGCCGGGTAGCTGGTCGACGTGAACAGGCGGCGGTCCAGGCGGATCCGACCGGTCTCGTGGTCCACCTCGTACTTGTTGCGCGAACCCTTCGGGATCTCGATCGTGACGTCGAACTCCACCGGTGGCTCCTCCATGATCAACACACAGTTCTGGTGGTTAAGTGTCCCTCACGCAGGAGTGTGATCGCGAAAGGGGCTGGTGGTCGTGCCCGAGCTGAGGCCTTGGCAGGCCGCGAGAGCGCGTGTGGCGCGGGTCGCGAACGCCGTACGTCCCCGTCTCGCCCGGGCCCGCGCGGCTGTCGCGCCCCGGGTCACCCGGGGGGCGTCGGCCACGAAACCGCAGGTCGGGAGGTCGGTGGGGGCGAATCCGTGGCCGTACACCGCGGTCGCCGCCACCGCGGGCCTGGTGCTGGCCGCCGGTGTGGTGACCGTCGCAGGGCCCTGGGACTCCTCAGGCCAGCGTACGGCGGAGCGGGACCGGGCCGCCGCCCAGGACGGTGCGGGTGGCGCAGATCACGGCCGCGGCTCCGGGATGGCGGGCGCGCCGAAGCCCGCGCCCAGCGCGGCCTCGGTCCTGACGGGCCTCGGCGGCGCCACGAACGTCGTCAGGTCGGCGCCGAACGGCCGGGCGCTCGCGGGCGTCCTGGACCCCCTGCTGGCCGATCCCGCGCTCGGTGACCGCCGCACCGCCGTGGTCGTCGACCTGACCACCGGCAAGCGGCTCCACGGCAGCGGCGCCGACGAGGCGCTCACGCCCGCCTCCACGACGAAGATCGCCACCGCGGTCGCCGCCCTCTCCGCGCTCGGCTCCGAGCACCGCCTGACCACCCGCACCGTCTACGAGCCCGACACCAAGGAACTCGTCCTGGTCGGCGGCGGCGACCCCACCCTGACGGCCCGCAAGGACAGCGCCGGCCAGGCGAGTCTGCGCACCCTGGCCGCCAGGACCGCGGCCGCCCTGAAGGAGCGCAAGGTGCGACAGGTGACGCTGTCGTACGACAAGACCCTGTACGCCGGGCCCGAACTTCACCCCATCGGGGTCAACGCCAACCTCGCCCCGGTCAGCCCCCTGATGGCCGACGAGGCCCGGGTCGACAACTCGACCAGCGGGCCGGTGCAGCGGGTGCCGGACCCCGCGGCGCACGCCACCGGGCGGTTCGCCGAGTTCCTGAAGAAGCACGGCATCACGACGACGGCGCCCGGCCCGTCCAAGGCGACCAAGCGGGCCCAGCCCCTCGCCGAGGTCCAGTCACCACCGCTGTCCGCCCTGGTCGAGCGGATGATGACGGAGAGCGACAACGACATCGCCGAGGCCCTCGCCCGGCACACCGCCGTCGCCACCGGTCAGCGCGCCGACTTCGGCGGCGCCGGACGCGCGATCCAGGCCCAGCTGAAGAAGCTGGGCCTGCCGTTGCAGGGCGCCCGCTTCAAGGACGGCAGCGGCCTCGACCGCGAGGGCCGGCTCACCGCGAACCTGCTGTCCCGCCTGCTGCTGAAGGCCGCCGACCCGGCCCGCCCTGAAATGCGCCCCACCCTCACCGGACTGCCGGTGGCCGGTTTCACGGGCACGCTGACCGACCGGTACGCCGGCGGCGCGGCCGGCATCGTCCGCGCCAAGACCGGCACCCTCCGTGGCGTGAACACCCTGGCCGGGACGGCCGTCACCCGGGACGGTCATGTCCTCGGCTTCGCGTTCCTCACGTCCGGGGGATACGACGTTACGGCCGCCCGGACCGCCCTGGACCGGGCCGCGACGGCGCTGACGACGACCCGCTGAGCCGGCGCCCCCGGGCCGGGGCACCGGCCTCACGGGCCGTCACGCCCTGCCCGAAGTGGTGCCGCTCACGTACCGTTGACGCATGACGAGCATCGGTGCTTCTTCCGGGATGGTCGACTGGAACCTCGCGGTGGCGACCGCGACCCGGCTCGTGCGGCCGGGCCCAGAAGTCAGCCGCGACGAGGCCCGGGCCGTCGTCGCGGAGCTTCGCCGGCACGCCAAGGCCTCGGAGGGGCACGTCCGGGGCTTCACCCGGATGGGCACCGAGGAGACCCACGACACCCCGGTCCTGGTGGTCGACCGGCCCGGCTGGGTCCGGGCCAACGTCGCCGGGTTCCGGGAACTGCTCAAGCCGCTCCTCGGCAAGATGCAGGAGCGGCGCGGCAACAGCCCGGGCGGCGCCGTTCTCGGTGCCGTCGGCGGCAAGGTCACCGGCGTGGAGCTGGGGATGCTGCTGTCCTTCCTGTCCTCCCGCGTCCTCGGCCAGTACGAGACCTTCGCGCCGGCCACCCGCGACCTCCCGGCAGGCGAGAACGGCGGCGGCCGGCTGCTGCTCGTCGCGCCGAACATCGTGCACGTGGAGCGCGAACTCGACGTGGACCCGCACGACTTCCGCCTGTGGGTGTGCCTGCACGAGGAGACCCACCGCACCCAGTTCTCCGCGGTGCCGTGGCTGCGTGACCACCTGCAGGGTGAAATCCAGTCGTTCCTGGCGGAGACCGACGTGGACCCCATGACCGTCCTCGAACGCATCCGCGAAGCGGCCCAGACGCTCGCCGGGGGCCGCCCGGAGGGCGAGGAGGACGACGGCGGCCGGTCGCTGGTCGAGCTGGTGCAGACCCCCGCCCAGCGGGAGATCCTCGGCCGGCTCACCGCCGTCATGTCCCTCTTGGAGGGCCACGCCGATTTCGTGATGGACGGGGTCGGCCCGGACGTCGTGCGGACCGTCGGGGAGATCCGCGAGAAGTTCCAGCAGCGGCGCGCCAAGGGCGCCTCCCGCCTGGACCTCGCCCTGCGCAAGCTGCTCGGCCTGGACGCCAAGCTCAGGCAGTACCGGGACGGCGAGCGCTTCGTACGAGCCGTGGTCGACGAGGCCGGCATGGACGGCTTCAACCGGATCTGGACCTCCCCCAACACCCTCCCCACCAAGTCGGAGATCGCCAAACCGGCGGACTGGATCACGCGGGTGCACCGCAGGAGTGCGACATGAACCTGGGGTGAGACGTGGTGAACCGGATCCGGCCGACGGCAGGCGAACGCCCCTTCAATCACCCGTCCGAGGGACCGTGAGCCATGGGTAGGCGTGCAATGCTCGGGGAACGGCCCGGTTCTGTCACCATCTACACACTCTGAGTGACCGAGCTCGGGTTCACCCCCCGAAAACTTCATGAAGGGAACCGGACAATGGGTCCCCATCCTGCGGTCGCGGCGATACGCCTGGCGGTCCGCCGCGTCCTCCACGACATCCTCACCGAGTACAACTCCACCGCCCACGCCGCCGATCCCCACGAGCGTCCCCCCTCGCCGCTCGTGCTCGTGGCGTGCTCCGGCGGCGCCGACTCCATGGCGCTGGCCTCCGCGCTCGCCTTCGAGGCCCCCAAACTCGGCATGCGCGCGGGCGGCGTCACCGTCGACCACGGCCTGCAACCCGGCTCCGACCTGCGCGCCGAGGAGGTCGTGCTGCGGCTGCGCCAACTGGGGCTGGACCCGGTGGAGGCCACCGCCGTCCACGTCGGCCGCGACGGCGGCCCCGAAGCCGCCGCCCGGGACGCCCGGTACGCCGCCCTCGACGCCGCCGCCGCCCGCCACCGTGCCGCCGCGGTGCTGCTCGGCCACACCCGCGACGACCAGGCCGAAACCGTCCTGCTCGGCCTCGCCCGTGGCTCCGGCATCCGCTCCCTGTCCGGGATGGCCGCGGTCTCGGGGGCCGACGGCCGTTACCGGCGGCCCTTCCTCCAACTCGACCGGCAGACCGCCCGCAAGGCCTGCATGGTCCAGTCCCTGCCGGTCTGGGACGACCCGCACAACGCGGATCCGGCGTACACCAGATCGCGGCTGCGGCACGAGGGACTGCCCGCGCTGGAGAAGGCGCTCGGCAAAGGCGTCGTCGAGGCGCTCGCGCGGACGGCCCAGCTCTCCCGCGACGACGCCGACGCCCTGGACACATGGGCCAGCCAGGCCGAGGTCTCCGTCCGCGACGCCGCCGGTGGCCTCGAGTGCGCCAAGCTGTACGCCCTGCCGCCCGCGGTACGCCGCCGGATCCTGCGCCGGGCCGCCATCGAGGCCGGTGCGCCGGCCGGTTCTTTGTTCGCCCGTCACATCGAGGAAGTCGACCGTCTGATCACCGGGTGGCGCGGTCAGCGAGCCATCAACCTGCCGGGCAAAGTCGTCGCCCAGCGCCAGGGTGGCAGACTGGTGATTCGGCAAGGCTGAATCCGGGACGCTCCCACCGGACCGTGCACACGGTCCCGCGAAAGCCGCACACGCGGCCGGGACGCCCGGGGACGGCCGGTGGGACGACCGAAAGTGATGCGGGTGGACGCGAAAGACATGGGTGCCGACCTCCAGCAGGTGCTCATCACCAAGGAAGAGATCGACGCGAAGCTGGCCGAGCTGGCCGCGAAGATCGACGCGGAGTACGCGGGCAAGGACCTGCTGATCGTCGGAGTGCTCAAGGGCGCGGTGATGGTCATGGCCGACCTCGCCCGGGCGCTGTCCACCCCGCTCACCATGGACTGGATGGCGGTGTCGTCCTACGGCGCGGGCACCCAGTCCTCGGGTGTGGTGCGGATCCTCAAGGACCTCGACACCGACATCAAGGGCCGGCACGTCCTCATCGTCGAGGACATCATCGACTCCGGCCTGACCCTCTCCTGGCTGATCTCCAACCTCGGCTCCCGCGAGCCCGCCTCCCTGAAGGTGTGCACGCTGCTGCGCAAGCCGGAGGCCGCGAAGGTCGCCATCGACGTGGAGTGGGTCGGCTTCGACATCCCCAACGAGTTCGTCGTGGGCTACGGCCTCGACTACGCCGAGAAGTACCGCAACCTCCCCTTCGTCGGTACGCTCGCGCCCCACGTCTACGGCGGCTGAGCCAGTTGGCCCAAGCCTTGTAGGACGATCGGGAACCCCGGCGGGTTTCGCGCCGTTGGAGCATGCAGACGGGTTCGCCAGCCGTCCCGTGCGGCTTCGGGCACCATTGCTGGGGTACCGTCAGAAGAACTGTCTTATCAAACTCACTATGGCAGGAGGGACGGGGCGGCACCGCTCCGTATGGATGGACGTGAAGCGATACTTCCGTGGGCCGGTCATGTGGATCGTGCTGGCCGTCCTTGCCGTGGTCGTGTTGATGCAGGTCGTCGGCTCGTCCGGGGGCTACAAGACGGTGGACACCGGTCAGGTCGTCCAGGCGATCAATGACAACAAGGTCGAAGCTGCCAAGCTGACCACCGGCGACGAGCAGACCATCAAGGTCACGCTCAAGGACGGCCAGAAGATCGAGGACAGCTCCAAGATCCAGGCCAGCTACATCGGCGACCAGGGCGCCAACCTCGCCAGCACCCTGCAGGACAAGTACCAGAACAAGCAGATCCCGGACGGATACACGGTCTCGCCGACCAAGCAGAACGCGTTCGTCAGCATCCTGCTGTCCCTGCTGCCCTTCGTCCTCATCGTCGTCGTCTTCCTGTTCCTGATGAATCAGATGCAGGGCGGCGGCTCCCGGGTGATGAACTTCGGCAAGTCGAAGGCCAAGCTCATCACCAAGGACACCCCCAAGACGACGTTCACGGACGTCGCGGGTGCCGACGAGGCGGTCGAGGAACTCCAGGAGATCAAGGAGTTCCTCCAGGAGCCGGCCAAGTTCCAGGCCGTCGGCGCCAAGATCCCCAAGGGCGTGCTGCTGTACGGCCCGCCCGGCACCGGCAAGACGCTGCTCGCGCGTGCCGTCGCCGGCGAGGCGGGCGTGCCCTTCTACTCGATCTCCGGCTCCGACTTCGTCGAGATGTTCGTCGGTGTCGGTGCCTCCCGAGTCCGCGACCTGTTCGAGCAGGCCAAGGCGAACGCCCCGGCGATCGTCTTCGTCGACGAGATCGACGCGGTCGGCCGCCACCGCGGCGCCGGCCTCGGCGGCGGTCACGACGAGCGCGAGCAGACCCTGAACCAGCTGCTCGTCGAGATGGACGGCTTCGACGTCAAGGGCGGCGTGATCCTGATCGCCGCGACGAACCGGCCGGACATCCTCGACCCGGCGCTGCTGCGCCCCGGCCGCTTCGACCGGCAGATCGCCGTCGACCGCCCGGACATGCAGGGCCGTCTGGAGATCCTCAAGGTCCACCAGAAGGGCAAGCCGGTCGCGCCCGACGTCGACCTGTCCGCGGTCGCCCGGCGCACGCCCGGCATGACCGGCGCCGACCTGGCGAACGTGCTGAACGAGGCCGCCCTGCTGACCGCCCGCAGCGATCAGAAGCTGGTCGACAACAAGATGCTCGACGAGGCCATCGACCGCGTCGTGGCGGGCCCGCAGAAGCGGACCCGGATCATGTCGGACAAGGAAAAGAAGATCACCGCGTACCACGAGGGCGGACACGCCCTGGTCGCGGCGGCCTCGCCGAACTCCGACCCGGTCCACAAGATCACGATCCTGTCCCGTGGTCGCGCCCTCGGCTACACGATGGTGCTGCCGGACGAGGACAAGTACTCGACCACGCGCAACGAGATGCTGGACCAGCTTGCCTACATGCTGGGCGGCCGCGCGGCCGAGGAGCTGGTCTTCCACGACCCGACCACCGGTGCCGCCAACGACATCGAGAAGGCCACCAACCTGGCCCGCGCGATGGTCACGCAGTACGGCATGACGGAGCGTCTGGGCGCGATCAAGTTCGGCGGCGACAACAGCGAGCCGTTCCTCGGCCGTGAGATGGCTCACCAGCGCGACTACTCCGAGGAGGTCGCCGCGCTCGTCGACGAAGAGGTCAAGAAGCTCATCGAGACCGCGCACAACGAGGCGTGGGAGATCCTGGTCGAGAACCGCGACATCCTCGACAACCTGGTCCTGGCTCTCCTGGAGAAGGAGACCCTGGGCAAGGAGGAGATCGCCGAGATCTTCGCCCCGATCGTCAAGCGGCCGCCGCGTCCCGCGTGGACCGGCTCCTCCCGCCGCACGCCGTCGACCCGTCCGCCCGTGCTCTCCCCGAAGGAGCTCGCACTGACGAACGGCGCCAACGGCGCGACGGCGGCGATCACCGCGAAGAGCACGGCTGCGGAGCCCGCCCCGGCTGCCGAGCCGGCCGCCCCGGAGGACCGTCCCGAAGCCTGAGCCCAGGGCCGCTTCCCGCGGCCCCGCAGGCCCGGAATGGATGCCGCGCCACCCAGGTTCTAGCCTGGGTGGCGCGGCATCGACGTATGCGCACAGACGTATGCGCACAGAGGGGACGCGTTCTTCGTACGCGTCAGGCACAGGAACGAGGCACCACATGACCGACCCGGTGACGCTGGACGGCGAGGGCACGATCGGCGAGTTCGACGAGAAGCGCGCCGAGAACGCCGTACGCGAACTCCTGATCGCGGTCGGCGAGGACCCGGACCGCGAGGGCCTGAGGGAGACTCCGGCGCGGGTGGCGCGCGCGTACAAGGAGATATTCGCGGGGTTGTGGCAGCAGCCCGAGGACGTGCTGACGACGACGTTCGACATCGGGCACGACGAGATGGTGCTCGTGAAGGACATCGAGGTGTACTCGACCTGTGAGCATCACCTGGTCCCGTTCCGGGGCGTGGCTCACGTCGGGTACATCCCGGCCACCTCCGGCAAGATCACCGGGCTGTCCAAGCTGGCGCGGCTGGTGGACGTCTACGCCCGCCGTCCGCAGGTGCAGGAACGACTCACCACGCAGATCGCTGACTCCCTGATGGAGATACTGGAGCCGCGGGGCGTGATCGTGGTCGTGGAGTGCGAGCACATGTGCATGTCGATGCGGGGTATCCGCAAGCCGGGCGCCAAGACCATCACGTCCGCGGTCCGGGGTCAGCTGCGGGATGCGGCGACGCGGAACGAGGCGATGAGCCTGATCATGGCTCACTGACGCGGCCGGCGCCGCGCGGTCTCACGCGGCCGGTGCCGTGCCCGTGCCGTTGTGTTCGTCGTCCTCCGGGAGTTTGCAGACCTTCTCCAGGAAGATGGCGGCCGCTACGACGGCGACACCCGCCACGACCGAACAGCCGGCGTAGATGGCCTGGTCGCGGCGGGCCGGGATGTCCAGAGACTCCAGGAGAAAGGCGCCCGCGCCGCCGTACATGCCGGCGACCAGGGCGGCCACCAGAGCGCTGGCCTGGCCGAAGACGACGGCGCGGGCCGCCATCAGCGGGTCCACTCCCTTGGCGCCGGGACGGCGCTCGCGCTGGGCCCGCAGCCGGGCGCGCAGCGAGAGTGCCGTGGCGAGCAGCACCGCGGCGATCAGGGCCAGGACGACGGGGGCGGCGAGGGGGACGCTCGGGAGCGTACCGATCGAGTTCCACAGGCGGGCGCCCGCCCAGGACAGGATGCCGGCCACGACGAAGACTCCCGCCAGCACCCTGATGCGCAGCTCTCTCACGGTGTCCCTTCGGTTCCCCGGATCCCCGGACTGTGGTCGTCTCGACCTTAACGACTACTCGGGCAGCCGGAGTTCCAGGTCCCCGCGGGCGGCCACCCCGTCGTGGGTGACCGTGCCGAGCAGTTCGGCGACGGCGCCGCGGCCGGGCAGCTGGGCGTCGGGGTCCACGTCGTGCCAGGGGGCGAGGACGAAGGCGCGTTCGTGGGCGCGCGGGTGGGGGAGGGTGAGCGCGGGGTCGTCGGAGACGACATCGGCGTACGACACGATGTCGACGTCGAGCGTGCGCGGGCCCCAGTGTTCGTCGCGGATCCGGTGGAAGGCCTCCTCGACCGCGTGCGCCCGCTCCAGGAGCGAGGACGGGGGCAGGGTGGTCTTCAGGACCACGACGGCGTTGAAGTACGCGGGCTGGCTGCCGGGCTGGACGCCCCACGGCTCGGTCTCGTAGACGGGGGAGACGGCCTTGATCCGGACGCCCGGGGTGTCCTCCAGGGCGTCGATGGCGCCCTGGAGGGTCTCCAGGCGGTTGCCGAGGTTCGAGCCGATCGAGATCACGGCGCGTTTGGGGTTGTGCAGGGTGGTGTCGGCGGCGTCGACCCTCTCGACGACGGAGGCGGGTACCGGCTGTACGGTCGGGTCGCTGTGACCCTCGGTGAACGAGGCAGTCATACTCGGCTCCGGATGATGGTGACGGTCACGTCGTCGAAGGGGACGGTGATCGGTGCGTCCGGTTTGTGGACGTTGACCTCGACCTCCTGAACTCCCTCGTGCTTCAGACAGGCCTGGGCGATGCGCTCGGCGAGGGTCTCGATGAGGTTGACGGGCTCGCCCTCGACGACGGCCACGACCTCCTCCGCCACGATGCCGTAGTGCACGGTCTTCGCCAGGTCGTCGTCGGCCGCGGCCGGCCGGGTGTCCAGGCCGAGGACGAGGTCCACGATGAAGGTCTGGCCCTCCTCGCGCTCCCGGGGGAACACACCGTGGTGCCCGCGGGCCTTCAAGCCGCGCAGCGCGACACGATCCACGCGAATCACTCCTGCAATCGTCGGGTGCGACCGGTCCGTACCGTGTGCGGGCGGTAGACCGGCCTCGGACGAATCTACCTGCGGACACCGACAGCCCCCGGACACGGGGCCAGGGGCCACGGCGGGGGCCGGGAGGTTTCATCGTGTGTTTCCCCTGGGGAATCCGGCGGCTCACGGGTTGGTAGCCGCCCATACCCCCGGGTTCGTGATTCCAACCACTCCTTGGTTCCTTCGGGCCCTGTTCGGCCTCTCAGCCCCTCTACCGGGCGCCTACCCACTCAGGCGGTTGACTCGTCGTTCTCGTCCTCGGCGTTTTCGGTCAGCACGGGGGAGGCGTGGTGCGACCAGAGCTTCCAGCCGTCGGGCGTGCGCCGGAACACGTTCGTGGCGACCACCAGCTGGCCGACGAGGGGGCCCGGGCCGTCGCCGTCCTCGGGGGCGGGGCCACCGCTGAGGATGTTCTCCGTGCAGCTCACCAGGGCGGTGTCGCCGGTGACGGAGACGTGCACGTCGGTGAGGAAGAACTGGATGTAGTCGGTGTTCGCCATGATCAGGGCGTACGACCGCAGGACCTCGCCGCGGCCGGTGAGTACCGGCCAGCCGGGGTGCACGCAGGAGACCACGCCGCTGTCCGCCGGGTCGTGGTAGGTCTCGTCGACGCCCAGGTCGGAGGGGGTGAGCCAGAGCGTGGACAGCTCTTCGAAGTCGCCCCGCTCCAGCGTCTCGTAGAAAGCGGTGTTGGCGAGTTCGACCTCTTCGACATCGGTGTGGGGGGCGGTCACCGGGCTCCTTCCACGGCGCGTGCGACGCGTACGGCGTCCGCGGTGGCACGGACCTCGTGGACGCGCACGGCCCATGCGCCGGCGTGCGCCGCCAGCGCGGAGACGGCGGCCGTGGCAGCGTCCCGCTCCCGCGCCGGGGGCGGGGCCCCCTCCGGTCCCGCCAGCACGCGGCCGAGGAAACGCTTGCGGGAGGCCGCGACGAGCAGGGGGCGGCCCAGGGCCCGCAGGCGGTCGAGGTGAGCGAGCAGGGTGAGATCGTGCCCGGCGTCCTTGGAGAAGCCGAGGCCGGGGTCGATCACGATCCGGTCAGGGGCGACGCCGCCCTCCAGGACGGCCTCCACGCGCGCGTGCAGCTCGTCGGCGACCTCGGTGACGACGTCGTCGTACACGCCTTTGACGTTGCCGCCCTCCAGGAAGCCGCGCCAGTGCATGACGACGAAGGGGGCGCCGGTGCGGGCCACCACCGGGATCATCGCGGGGTCGGCGAGGCCGCCGCTGACGTCGTTGACGAGGGCGGCGCCGCCGGCGAGGGCCTGCTCGGCGACGGACGCGCGCATGGTGTCGACGGAGACGACGACGCCCTCGGAGGCGAGGCCGCGGACGACGGGGACCACGCGGCGCAGCTCCTCGGCCTCGTCGACCCGGGCGGCGCCGGGGCGGGTGGACTCGCCGCCGACGTCCACGAGGTCGGCGCCCTCGGTGACGAGGTCGAGGCCGTGCTTGACGGCGGCGGTGGTGTCGAACCAGCGGCCGCCGTCGGAGAAGGAGTCGGGGGTGACGTTCACGACTCCCATGACCGCGCAGCGGTCCCATTCCGGAAGGCCCGCGATCCGCCCGCGCCCGCTGTGGTTGCTCATACGTTCAGCGTAGGCCCAGGGTGGGGCCGGGCTCCTCACCTGGGCGGCCTTGACCGGGCGGCGGCGGCCAGGCGCGGCCCGGGCAGTGACCTCGGGGGATGGAGGGGGCCGAGCGGTGACCCGAGGGCGGGGGCCCGAGCCGGGGGCCCCGGTGGAGGGGCGGGCCCGCCGCTCGGGCCGGTCCGGGTCAGGCCGGGCGGGCGTGGCGTTCCGCGACGGCGTGCGCGCAGGGGCGCGCGGCGGTCGCCGGGCGCCCCAGGGGGCGCGGCACGGCGCGGCCGAGGTCGAGGAAGCCCTCGGCCTGGAGGGCGGCCGGACCGATGCGCGGCAGGTCGCCGGAGGCGCGGTGGACGACGAAGCGGGGCTCCCAGCGGGGCCGGAACTTCGCGTCGAAGCGGTACAGGGACTCGATCTGGAACCAGCGGGAGAGGAAGACCAGCAGCCCGCGCCAGGCGCGCAGCACGGGGCCGGCACCGATCTTCTCGCCACGCGCGAGCGCGGAACGGAACATCGCGGAGTTCAGCGACACGCGTGCGATGCCCAGCCTGGGCACGGCGCGCAGCGCGGCCACGATCAGCAGCTCGTTCATGCCCGGGTCGGCCGAGAGGTCCCGGCGCATCAGGTCCAGGGAGACCCCCGTCCGCGCCCCACGGGACGCAGTGCAGGATCGCCTTCAGGTCGCCGTACGGGCCCGGTTCGCCGTCCGCCTTGTGTGCGGTGGCCACGAGGCAGTCGCCGTCGGTGGGACGCCGAGGCGGCCCAGTGCCAGGGAGAAGCCCCGCTCGCCGTCGGTACCGCGCCAGTCGCCGGCGGCGCGGCGGATCCGCTCCAGCTCGGCCTCGCCCAGGTCACGGACGTGTCGTACCCGGGTTTCGTAACCGGCACGTTCGATGCGCCCGACCGTCTGCCGCACGTTGCGCCTCGCACGGCCGGCGAGGGAGAAATCCGCGACCGCCACCACCGCCTCGTCGCCCGGTTCGAGTGCGTCGAGGCCGGTCTCGCGGGTCCACACCTCGCCGCCCGTCTCGGAACAGCCCATGACGGCGGGCGTCCACGAACGCGCGCGGGCCTCGTCCATGAACCGCTCGATGGCGCCGGGCCATGCCTCCACGTCACCGATGGGATCCCCGCTGGCGAGCATCACCCCGGAGACCACGCGGTACGTGACCGCGGCCTTGCCGCTGGGGGAGAAGACCACGGCCTTGTCGCGGCGCAGCGCGAAGTGGCCGAGCGAGTCCCGGCCGCCGTGCCGCTCCAGCAGGGCGCGCAGCCGGACCTCGTCGTCCTCGGTCAGCCGCGCCGCCGGGTGCTCGGGGCGCAGCGCCAGGTAGATCGTGGTGACGGCGGTGAGCAGGCCCAGGGCGCCCAGGGAGACGCCGACCGTCCAGGAGGTGGTGCCCTCGTAGGCGACCGGGCCCTCGAAGCCGAACATGCCGTACAGGACATGGGTGATGCGGTCCGCGAGGGACGGGTCGCCGACCAGGCTGTGCGGGTGGGCGCTGACCACGACCAGGCCCAGGGCGAGCGAACCGGCCCCCATGAGCACGAAGTTGGCCAGCGCCCGCCACCGGCTGCGTGGATCGGGCAGGGACGCGAACTGGTCGCGGTGGCGCAGCAACGGCGCGAGCAGCGCGAGCGAGACGATCACGCCGGCCAGGGAGTGCCGGTACGTGAACTGCGCGACCGCCCCGGCCGGCAGCAGCACCACGGCGGCCCGCCAGGCCCGCCGCTTGCCATGCTTGAGGCCGTGGGCGAGCAGCAGCAACAGCACGCCGGCGCTGAGCGAGAGCGCGGCGGCGAAGGGGCCGAGCGCGCCGGGCAGCACCTCGGCCGGCGCGTGCATGCGGCTGTACCGGAAGCGTGGGAAGACGCCCGCGGCGATGTCCACGACGCCCACGAGGGCACAGGCCCTGCCGACGAGAAGGGGAACGGACTCGGGGCGCGGCGCGCGCAGGCGCCGGCGCCGCGGCATTTCCCCCTCTTCCCTGACTTCTCTGACAGACATCGCATCCTGTAGTTCTGCGCGAGAGTTGGCATCCGGTGCCGATTCGGGCATCCGGCGACATTGCGCCCTCTAGGACGGTGGGACGGAGGGGGAGGTTCACTCCGTTTCGCAAAGCCGTTTCCAAGGCCACGGGGTTGCTGCGTTCCGGGGTACGGGGGCGGGCCGATCCCCGCCCATGGGGGCGGCGTTGCCCCGCAGGCCGGGTGCGGCGCCGTTTCAAGGCCGTCCGGTGGCCGTGTTTTTACCGCCGGGGGCACCACGATTCGCCTACGCGCGGTAAGTTTCTGGCCATGCCACGTGGACGTCATCGCCATTCACCGCCCCTGCACAGGCTGCTGCCTCCGTCGGCGATCGCAGGCGTCTCGGTCGTCTGCGCCCTCGGCCCCTGGGTGTTCACCCAGCCGGCGCTGCTCCGTGGGCTGGCGGCCGCCGCCGCGGTGACGGCTGCCGTCGGTGCGGTCGTCATGCGCCGTTGGGACATCCAGGCCGGCAAGCAGGTGGCCGACCTCACGCGCGCGCGGGCGAGCGACGAGTGGCGGCACGAGGAACGCGTCGCCGAACTGGAGACCGATCTCGAGGAGTCGCGCGAACTGCGCGGCAAGCTCGAACAGCGCCTGAGGGCCAAGCGTGCCGAACTCGCCGGGTTGCGCAACGAGCACGCGGCACTGCTGCGCCGTTACGCCACCGCCGAGACCGAGCGCGCGAGCGCCCTGGAGGGCCGCCGCCAGCTGGAGATCGAGGCCACCGCACCCGCGCGTGCGCTGCCGCCCGTGCCGGTCGCGCAGGAGGCCGCCGAAGTCGCCCCCGAGGCCGACGGGACGGCCGACGGGATCGACCGGGCCGTCACCGGAACCGAGGGGACCGCGGACGGCACCGCCGGGGACAGCGCCCCGGAGGTGGCCGCCGAGGAGGAGCCCGAGGCCCCGAAGCTGTTCTCCCCGGAGGGCTCCCGGCTGTTCCTGCGGGCGCAGGCCGCGCTGGTCCGCTTCGACGCCGACCGGGAGGCCGGGCCCGGACAGGACCCGGCGGACGGGACGGAGGCGCCCGCGAAACAGCCCGTGCCGGCCGACGCCGAGCGCGGTGCCGGGGCGGAGGCCGCTGAGGAGGACGAGGCGCGGGGGAAGACCGAGGCGGCCGACGTGCACGAGCACGCGGTCGCCACCACCGGCCGGGCCACCATGCGCCAGCCCTCCGGGCACTACACCGTGCCCACCGCGGTGGCCGTCGTGCCGGCGCAGGCGACGGTGCGCCGTCCCAGGGTCGAGGGCGGCTTCGACTTCTTCGGCACGAAGGCGAAGGGTGAGGCGAGCGCCGCCCTGGAGGCCGTGCAGAACGAGGACCTCGCCGACGTGGTCGGCCAGGAGGCGCTCGATCTGCACAAGGCGGACTCGGAGGCGGAGTTCAAGCCCGTCACCGCGGAGTCGCGCGGTGTCGGCCAGGTGATCGACCTGACGGCACACGACGAGACCGAGCAGATCGACGTGCAGGGGCTGCGCAGCGCTGCTTCCTGACCGCTCACCGGAAACCACGTTCGAACGGCACTTCTCGGACGGCTTCCCCGGAACGCCGTGCCGGGCGCATCAGCGCCGGGCACGGCGTTCTCCGTGTCGTGCGGGCCCGGCGTCCACCTCGCGCCGCGCCCGGTGTTCTCACGCCATCCAGCGGTCCGGCCGGGCGTCCCTGCGTCCCGTACGGGACCGTTCGGCCTGGGCGCGCAGCAGGTCCGCGGCCTCCCCGGCGTCCCTCAGCCGGGCTGTGACGGTCTTGCCGGCGCCGGTGTCCACATGGACGTCGGCGAGCCGCCAGAGCCGCATCCAGGGCCCTTGCTCCTGCCGGACGCTCTGCACCTTGGCGTGCGGGACGAGTGCGAGGCTGCGCCGGAGCAGTCCGTGCCGGGCGACGAACACCGTGTCCGTGACGGTGAAGCCGTAGCCCCGCCACCACAGCGGCACGCATCGGCCCGCCTGCCGCGGCGGGCGGGACAGGGACGCGGCGGGTGGCACGGTCACGCCGGGCAGCACGCGCGTGACGAGGGACTCCGCGATCTCGCGCGGAGCGACCGGCAGCAGCAGGGAGTTGGACGAACCGGCCACGTCCAGCTCCACCCGCACCCAGCCGCGCCGCCGCCACAGCAGCGGCTCCACGATCCGCACGGTCTGCACCCGGCCGGGCGGCACCGTCTCGTGCGCGCGGTCCAGGAGCCCGCGGTCGATCCGGATTCCGTCCGGCGACTCGGCGACCGTCCAGTCGTACTCGGCGACGAACCTCCCCACGCTGCTCGCGCCCGCGGCGCCGAACAGCGGCACCGCGGTCGCGACCACCGTCCACAGGTTGTGGGTGAAGAGCCACAGCACGGTCGGTACGACGACTGCGCCGGCCAGCGTGGCCCAGGTCGCGCCGGTCAGCAGCAGCGAGACGGCGAGCACGCCCCCCGGCACGTTCAGCAGCCGCTGCTCCGGTGCCTCGCCCACCTCGTGGGCCGTGTCGGGCGCGAAACCGGCGGCACGCGCGAGGAGTTCGGCCCGCAACGCGCGTGCGTCCGCCTCACCCAGGTAGGCGAGCTCGTCCTTCTTGTCGGTGCCTATGACGTCGAGTCTGAGTTTCGCGACGCCCGCCACGCGCGCGAGGAGCGGCCTCGTGACGTCGACGGCCTGGATGCGCTCCAGGCGGATGTGCGCGGTGCGCCGGAACAGCAGCCCGGTGCGGATGCGCAGTTCCGTACCGGTCACCGCGAAGTGCGTGAACCACCAGCTGAGGAACCCGTAGAGCGCGGCGGCCGGCACGACCACGGCGAGGGCGATCAGGATCGTGGTCGTCGTCAGCCGGCTCAGCTGGCGGTGGGCGCCGTCCGGGTCGTGCAGCGCCCAGCCGATCAGCACGGCGACCGGTGCCCACGCCCGCCGGAACGGCGTGACCGGGTGCAGCCGGCGCTCGGTCACCGTCACCTCGCGGCGTACCGCGTCTTCGGTGCCCGGCGTCGTCACAGCCCCGCCGATCGTGCCTCGCCCAGCTCGGTGAGCCGGTCGCGCAGCCGTTCCGCCTCGGCCGGGTCGAGGCCGGGGATGGTCGCGTCGGTCGCCGCGGCGGCCGTGTGGAGCTGGACGCTGGCCAGCCCGAAGTGCCGCTCGACGGGCCCGGAGGTCACCTCGACCAGTTGCATCCGCCCGTACGGCACCACCGTCACGGTGTGCCACAGCACGCCCCGGCTGATCAGCAGGTCGTCGGCGCGCTCGGCGTACCGCCAGGAGCGCCAGTTGCGGGCGATCAGATCCCAGCCCCACACCGTCAGCGCCAGCGGCAGCAGCGCGAACGCGGCCCACGCGGGACCGGCCAGCAGCCCCGGCAGCAGAGCCGTGGCCAGCGTCAGCAGACCCAGCCACACCACCAGCAACAATCGGCGCATGCGCAGCAGGCCGGGCGGCAGCGCGGTCCAGGCCGGTTCGGCCTCCGCCGTCACCACCTGCCCGGTACCCGCCGCCCCGCCGTCCGCCGGGCCCGTCGTCCCGCCACCCGCCGGACCTGCCGTTCCGTCGCCCTGAGGGCTCCCCGTCTCCATACGGCCAGCCTACGTACGACAGACTGTGTCCATGACTCCCCCTACGGAGACCACGGTCGGAATCGGCGGCGCCGCGGAGAGCACCGACATGGTGCTCAACATCGGCCCCCAGCATCCGTCCACGCACGGCGTGCTGCGCCTGCGGCTGCTCCTCGACGGTGAGCGCATCACGAGCGCGGAGCCGGTGGTGGGCTATATGCACCGGGGTGCGGAGAAGCTGTTCGAGGCGCGTGACTACCGCCAGATCATCATGCTCGCCAACCGTCACGACTGGCTGTCGGCCTTCTCCAACGAGCTGGGCGTCGTCCTCGCCGTGGAGCGCATGCTCGGCATGGAGGTGCCCGCGCGCGCGGTGTGGACGCGCACGCTGCTCGCGGAGCTCAACCGGGTGCTGAACCACCTGATGTTCCTGGGCTCGTACCCGCTGGAGCTGGGTGGGATCACGCCGGTCTTCTACGCGTTCCGGGAGCGCGAGGTCCTGCAGAACGTCATGGAGGAGGTCTCCGGCGGGCGGATGCACTACATGTTCAACCGCGTCGGCGGCCTCAAGGAGGACGTGCCGGCCGGCTGGACCGCACGCGCGCGTACCGCGGTCGCGGGAGTGCGCTCGCGCATGGACCGGTTCGACGACCTGGTGCTCGGCAACGAGATCTTCCGGGGCCGCACCCGGGACGTGGGGAACCTCGCCCCGCAGGCCGTGCACGCGTACGGCGTGAGCGGCCCTATCGCGCGCGCCTCGGGCGTCGACTTCGACCTGCGCCGCGACGAGCCGTACCTGGCCTACGGGGAGCTTCAGGACACCCTCAAGGTCGTGACCCGCTCCGAGGGCGACTGTCTGGCCCGGTTCGAGTGCCTGCTGGAACAGACGCACAACGCGCTCGACCTGGCCGACGCCTGCCTCGACCGGATCGCCGAGCTGCCGCCGGGGCCGATCAACCAGAGGCTGCCCAAGGTGCTGAAGGCGCCCGAGGGACACACGTACGCGTGGACCGAGAACCCGCTCGGCATCAACGGCTACTACCTCGTCAGCAAGGGCGACAAGACGCCGTACCGGCTCAAGCTGCGCTCGGCCTCGTACAACAACATCCAGGTGCTGACCGAGCTGCTGCCGGGGACGCTGGTGGCGGACATGGTGGCGATCCTCGGGTCGATGTTCTTCGTGGTGGGGGACATCGACAAGTAGCCCGCGCGGGCTGCTTGTCGCCCGCGCGCGGGCAGGGCTCAGCCGGTGAGCGGGTCCGCGACGCCGACCGGCTGCACCAGCCAGCCGAAGTCGCCCAGCCCGCCAGGCGCCGTCAGTTCGGCGGCCTCACCGGCGCTCGCGAGGGCCCGCACATAGGCCGCGGGGTCGGTGGTGGCGAGGGCGAGCGGGGGGCGCGCGCCCGCGACACCCAGGGCGCGCAGGGCGTCACGCTGGCGCAGCGTGCGCCCCCCGGGGAGCGTGCACGCGTCCAGGGCCACATGCGCCGTGATGTCGCAGGAGCCGTCCGGCACGGGCGGCGTCTCGCGCCCCTCCCGGAAGCCGGTGAGCGTCCCGAAGGGCGGGCGCGCGTCCGCCGTGTGCGCGTAGTCCACGGCGACCGCCAGCCCTCGCCCGACGCGTCCCACGGCCGACGCCCACGCCTCGTCCCTCGGCAGTCCGATCTCCGCCCGTAGCCCCTCCTCGGCCGGTCCCGGCCACCACCGCGCCAGCCACCCGGCCGCCGCCCCGGACACCGGCTCCCCGAGCCGTTCGGTCCCGTCCTCGCGGACGAGCACCAGCCGCCAGACGCCCGCGGAGTCCACCTCGGCGACCTCCAGGGGCACGTTGTCGAGCCACTCGTTGGCGAACAGCAGCCCGGTGACACCCTCGGGGCACTCGGCCGGCCACTCGATGCGGTGATCGAGACCGGCCGGGCGCTCCGCGATCTCGACGGCGTACGCGCGCGTGCGGGCGGCCACCGAGGCGGGCAGCGCGGCGAGCACCCCGGTGACCAGTTCGCCCCGCCCCGCGGCCATGTCGACGAAGTCCAGGGACGCCGGCCGGCCCAGCGCCTCGTCGACCCGGCGCAGCAGCCCCGCCACCGCCTCGGCGAACAGCGGCGAGGCGTGCACCGACGTGCGGAAGTGCCCGGCCGGTCCCTCCGGCCCGCGGTAGAAGCCGCCGGGGCCGTACAGCGCCGCCTCCATGGCCGCGCGCCACCCTCGCCAGCCCTGCCCCGCGGACCGTCCGCCGTCCATCGAGTCGCCCGTCGCACCCCTGGTCACAGGGCAAGGCTAGGCGCACAGGAGAGCGGAACCTCCACCTTGCGGAGTACACGTATCGCACCTGGATCGGTCCTCCGGTTGACTCCCGCACGCACCACGCTTCCCTACGCTGGGTTACGTGCAGCGCCTCTACGACTTCCTCCGCCGACACCCGACATGGGTCGACGGCTTCTGGGCCCTCGTCCTGTTCGGGATCTCGGTCGTCGGCGGGGCGGCCACGGAGGAGAGCAGCCGCAGCGAGCTCCCCGCCTTCTTCCTGCCGATCACGCTGGCGCTCTGCCTGGTGCTGACGCTGCGCCGGCGCATGCCGGAGAAGATGCTCGTGCTGGCCGCCGCCGTAGGTGTGGCGCAGCTGGTGCTGGACGTGGGGCAGTTGCCCGCCGACTTCGCGATGCTGGTGATCGTCTACACCGTGGCCGCGATCGGGGAGCGCTGGGCCTCCCGGTTCGCCCTGGTCGGCGGTCTGTGCGCGGCGCCGGCGGCACAGCTGCGCTGGCCGGAGCCCCAGACGAGCGTCGCGGGCAACATCGCGCTGGCGATCTTCCTGACGGTGCCGTTCGCCCTGGCCTGGGTGCTCGGCGACTCGATCCGGACCCGGCGCGCCTACTTCGCCCAGCTGGAGGAGCGCGCCGCCCGGCTGGAGAAGGAGCGCGAGGCGCAGTCCAAGGTCGCCGTCGCCGCCGAACGCGCCCGGATCGCGCGCGAACTGCACGACGTCGTCGCACACAACGTGTCCGTCATGGTGGTGCAGGCCGACGGCGCCGCGTACGTCCTCGACGCCGCGCCCG
The DNA here is from genome assembly GCF_044548465.1 of Streptomyces sp. NPDC052023. NCBI lineage: Bacteria > Bacillati > Actinomycetota > Actinomycetes > Kitasatosporales > Streptomycetaceae > Streptomyces > Streptomyces sp. NPDC052023. Next base: position 695,598 of record NZ_JBIUBW010000002.1, read on the forward strand.
ACCAGGCCAAGAAGGCCCTGGAGACCATCTCCTCCACCGGCCGCCAGGCCCTCGCCGAGATGCGCCGCCTGCTCGGCGTCCTGCGCACCGGTGAGCACCAGGAGGGCGGGGAGTACGTCCCGCAGCCCGACGTCCAGCAGATCGAGGACCTGGTCGAGCAGTGCAGGTCCTCCGGGCTGCCCGTCGACTTCAAGATCGAGGGCACGCCCCGGCCGCTGCCCAGCGGCGTCGAGCTGACCGCGTACCGCATCGTGCAGGAGGCGCTCACCAACACCCGCAAGCACGGCGGGCCCAACGCGGGCGCCAGCGTGCGCCTGGTGTACTTCGACGACGGGCTCGGCCTGCTCATCGAGGACGACGGCAAGGGCGCTCCGCACGAGCTGTACGAGGAGGGCGGCCTCGACGGCCAGGGCCACGGTCTGATCGGCATGCGCGAGCGGGTCGGCATGGTCGGCGGCACCCTGGACGCGGGCCCCCGCCCCGGCGGAGGATTCCGCATCAGTGCGCTGCTGCCCCTCAAACCAGCGCACTGACGCATCCGCACGCGCCCCGTTGACACCTGTCACGCCCCCCGACGACTTCGCACAACGACCTTCGAGACGGATACGGAAGAGGACCCATGACGATTCGCGTGATGCTCGTCGACGACCAGGTGCTGCTGCGCACCGGGTTCCGGATGGTGCTCGCCGCGCAACCGGACATGGAGGTCGTGGCGGAGGCGGGCGACGGCGTCGAGGCCCTCCAGGAGCTGCGCTCGACCGAGGTCGACGTGGTGCTGATGGACGTCCGGATGCCCAAGCTGGACGGCGTGGAGACCACCCGCCGGATCTGCTCGGACCCGAACCCGCCGAAGGTGCTGATCCTCACCACCTTCGACCTGGACGAGTACGCCTTCTCCGGGCTTAAGGCCGGCGCCTCCGGCTTCATGCTCAAGGACGTGCCGCCCGGCGAGCTGCTCGCTGCCATCCGTTCCGTGCACAGCGGCGACGCCGTGGTGGCGCCGTCGACGACCCGCCGCCTGCTCGACCGGTTCGCGCCGATGCTGCCCAGCGCCGGCAAGGAGCCCCGGCACAAGGAACTGGAGCGGCTCACCGACCGGGAGCGCGAGGTGATGGTGCTGGTCGCGCAGGGGCTGTCCAACGGGGAGATCGCGGCCCGGCTGGTGCTGTCCGAGGCGACCGTGAAGACGCACGTGGGCCGCATCCTGACCAAGCTCGGGCTGCGGGACCGGGTACAGGTGGTCGTCCTGGCGTACGAGACGGGGCTGGTGCGGGCCGGCGGCCACGGCTGACCCGGGCGCGGCCGGGCCGGGGCCGTCGGTAGGGTCTGCCCATGCTCCTGTGGATCAACGGCCCCTTCGGGGGCGGCAAGACACAGACCGCACACGAGATACAGCGCCGGCTGCCCGGCAGCGTCATCTGCGACCCGGAGCACGCGGGCTTCGGCCTGCGCCGCATGCTCCCGCCCGCCCTGCGGGGCGACTTCCAGGAACTGGTCTCCTGGCGGCAGGGCGTCGTCGAGGTCCTCGACCTCGCCCTCACCCGGCACGAGGGTGTGGTCATCGCCCCGATGACGGTCACCGACTCCGGCCACTTCGCGGAGACCGTCGGGCGGCTGCGCGAACTGGGTCACGACGTACGGCACTTCACGCTCCTCGCCGAACGAGAGACCGTGCTGAACCGGCTGCGGGAACGCGGAGCCGGGCACCTCCTTCAGTACGTCGCGGGCAGGAACCCCGGACCGCGAGGCGGGAGTTGGGCCGCCGGGCAGCTCGACCACTGCCTGGAGCGGCTGCGTGAGCCGGAGTTCGCCGAGCATCTGTGGACCGACCACACGACGGTGCCGAAGACGGCGGACCGGATCGCCGTCCTCGCGGGGCTGACCCTGCGCCCCGACGACGAAGGTCCGCTGCGCGCCCGGCTGAGGCGGGCGCGGGTGGGTGCCAGGCACATCCGGTTCGACTGAGGGGGCGCGCACGGCACCGGGGGTGGCGTGCCTCCGGGTCGCGTACGGCTATCTGAGGATCCCCTCCAGGAAGTCGCTGCCCAGCCGTGCCACCACCGTCACGTCCAGCTGGTGCAGGACGTACCGTCCCCGGCGGCGCGTGGTGATCAGGCCCGCCTTCTTCAGCACGCCCAGGTGGCGCGATATCTCCGGCGCCGTCACGCCGTGGGCCGTGGCCAGCTCGCCGGTGGTGAACGCGCTGCGGGCGAGATGGCGGCAGATACGCATCCGCAGGGGGTGGGACAGGGCCGTCATCCGCAGCGTGAGCTGCTCGACGGACGGCGGCGAAGCCAGCTCCGGGGAGCCCACCGGGTAGTGCAGGACCGGCTGCCAGCCGTACCGGTGCAGCACCATCAGGTGGGGCCAGCCGAGGCTCGTCGGCACCAGCAGCAGACCACCGCCGGCGGTCGTCGTGCGCCCCTCGACCAGCTTGTCGACGACGATCCGGGCGCCGTCCTCGGCCAGCGTCACGGCCGAGGACACGGATGCCAGCGCCTCGCCGAGGCCCTTGCGCCGCAGCAGCTCCGTCTTGTGCCGCGCGTCCGCGGCGAGCGGGTGGCGCACCCGGGCCCAGACGTCACCGAAGAACGCCTCGTCGCACTCCTTGAGGAACTGGCGCAGCCAGGCACGCACGCGTGGCGGGTCGTCGAGCAGCCGCTTGGTGAACCGCACCTGCCGTGGGCCGCGCGACTCGGCCAGGTCCAGGGCGCGGCGGCGCAGTCCCGGATGGGCGAGGACGCCGGCGCCCGGCACGTCGTAGGCGGACGCGCAGGTGAACTCCAGCGCCGCGTCCGCGAACTGCTCGTCCGAGAGCTTGTCCAGCAGGTCGAGGTCCTCGGCGAGCGTCGCTCCGGGCAGGGTGCCGCGGCCCGGGACGCCCGCGTACGGCAGGAAGAGGTCCGAGAACGTCGTCCGCCACAGGAAGTCGGCCTCGCACATCCGGTCGGCCAGATGCGAGTCGAGCCCGGCGGTCACGCCGGTCACCCAGCCCTGGAGGCCGGGATGGTGCCCCGGCTCGGACAGCGCGTGAAGCGCCATGCCGAGCTCGGCGAGGGGTGAGGGCACGACGGCGACCCTCTCCGGCCGCAGCCCCGCGATGTCGATGCTCAGGCTCATGACGCCATGGTGCACCCCGGCACGGGCGACGCCGCCGCCGATTGACGCCGGCCGTCAATCCACGCGACGCCGAAGGCCGGTGCGGCGCAGCCTGGCTGCACCGGGGCAGCCGCGGAGCCCTCGGATTCCCGACCGTCCCGTGACCACGTTCCGAAGGGCCGAACCGCCATGAGCATCACCCAGCAGCACCTCCTCGACGCCTACCGCGCCCAGCAACTCGGCACGCCCGCCCCGCCCGCTCCCGGTGCCCACGACCGGCAGGTCGTGCGCGAGTGGCGCGACCGGCGGGAGTTCCGCGCGGTCCTCGCCGGCCGCCCGGCGCGGGGACGCGTCCGGCACGCACTGGGCCGGTGGCTCCTTCCGGGACGGCGGGCTACGAGCTGACCGCGCGGTCACCGCTTCCGCGCTGACCGCCGGGCACGGCTCACAGGCGGCCGGTGTGCGAGCGGCCACACGCCGGTCGCCGGGCACCCGCCGCCTGCTGACCCCTACGGCAGCCGGGAGACGAACTCCGCGACCGCCGCCCGCACGTCGTCCGCCGTCCATTCCAGGCCCGCGGCCCGTACGTCGATCTCCGTGACGGCGAGGCCCGGGCCGGGGCCGTCCCACGGGCGGCCGAAGAGCAGGGTCCCCGTCTCCTCCGCCTGCCGGACCGCCGCCTCGGCGAGGACGTCGGGGCCGTAGGGCAGCCAGACCTGGAACTCGTTGGTGTGCGGCTCCTCGGGATGGACGCGCACCCAGGGCACGCCGGTCGCCGCGAATCCCTCGCGCAGGGCGGCGGCCACCACACGCGCGTGCCGCACGTAGTCGGGGAGCCGGGGAAGCTCCCGCTCCAGCCCGGCGAGAGCCGACAGCACGGTCGGGAACTGCTGGAACACCTGACCGCCGTACCGGTGCCGCCAGGTCTTCGCCTCCTCCACGAGCGTCTCCGGGCCCGCGAGCGCCGCACCGCCGAAGCCGTCGAGGGACTTGTAGAACGACACGTACACGCTGTCCGCGAGTGCGGCGATCTCGTGCAGCGGGCGGCCGAAATGGACGGTGGTCTCCCACAGGCGCGCGCCGTCGAAGTGCACCACCGCGTCGCGCTCCCGCGCCGCCTCCACCACCTCGCCCAGCGCCTCCCAGGAAGGCAGCACGAAACCGGCGTCCCGCAGCGGCAGTTCCAGCATCAGCGCACCGAACGGCTCCTCGAACTCCCGGATCTCGGCAGCGGTCGGCAGCCGCGGCTCCTTGTTCACATGCACCGTGCGCAGGCCACTGACCTGCGCGAACGCGTCGCGCTCGTGCACTTCGGGGTGGGCGAGCGGGTGCAGCGCGACGGTCGGGTTCCCGGTGCGGCCTGCCCAGCAGCGCAGGGCCACCTGCTGGGCCATCGTGCCGGTCGGGAAGAACGCGGCGGCCTCCGTGCCGAGCAGCCCGGCGACCTTCGTCTCCAGGGCCTCCACGACGCCGTTGCCGTACAGGTCCGCCGCCTCGTCCAGGTCGTACAACTCCCCAGCGGTCTCCAGCAGCGCCAAGCGCTCCCGGAGCGTCCCGAGCGCACCGGAGCGCGTGAGGACGCGCCGCGCGCCCTGATGCGCCTTCCTGCGCCGCCCGAAGCGCTGTTTGCGCTGCTCCTCGACCGTACTTTTCGGGTCCCGCCCGTCCTGCTCCGCCGTCTCAGCCATACCGCGATCATCCCGGGGCCGGGGCCCGGGTGAGTACCGGATTTCACCACCCACAGCCTGTGGACGACCGAACGCCCTTCGAACCAATCGCGTTAACATGACGAGAAATCGTCCGGTACCCGGAGCGGACTGGAACGGGAAGGCCACCGTCGCGTGAGTACAAGCCAACAGCCAGACACCAAGGACCGTCCCGCGCGGCTCACCGTCGGCGTCGTCGGCGCCGGCCGGGTGGGCCCCGCACTCGCCGCGTCCCTCCAGCTCGCCGGGCATCGCCCGGTGGCCGTCTCCGCGGTCTCCGACGCCTCCAGAAGGCGGGCCGCGCTGCTGCTGCCCGACGTGCCGGTGGTCCCGCCCGCCGAGGTGCTCCGGCGCGCCGACCTGGTGCTGCTGACCGTGCCGGACGACACCCTGCCCGGCCTCGTGGACGGCCTCGCCGCGACCGGGGCGGTACGGCCGGGACAGCTGCTGGCGCACACCTCCGGGCGGTACGGCGCGAACGTCCTGGAGCCCGCTCTGCGGGCCGGCGGGCTGCCGCTGGCCCTGCACCCCGCGATGACGTTCACCGGGACGCCGGTGGACGTCCAGCGCCTCGCAGGGTGCTCCTTCGGCGTCACCGCCCCGGACGAACTGCGGCTGGCCGCCGAAGCGCTCGTGATCGAGATGGGCGGCGAGCCCGAGTGGATCGCCGAGGAGAACCGCCCGCTCTACCACGCGGCCCTCGCCCTGGGCGCGAACCACCTGGTGACGCTGGTCGCCCAGTCCATGGAGCTGCTGCGCGCGGCCGGCGTCGAGGCCCCGGACCGGATGCTCGGACCGCTGCTCGGCGCCGCCCTCGACAACGCCCTGCGCTCCGGCGACGCGGCCCTGACCGGCCCCGTCGCGCGCGGGGACGCCGGCACGGTCGCCGCGCACGTCACGGAACTGCGCCGGCACGCCCCGCAGGCCGTCGCCGGCTATCTGGCGATGGCGCGCGCGACCGCCGACCGCGCGCTCGCGCACGGCCTGCTGAAGCCGGAACTCGCGGAGGACCTGCTCGGGGTACTCGCCGCAGACACGACCCTGCCCGAGAACGGGGAAGACCGATGAGCCGCAGGAGCTTCGAACTCGTCCCCACCCTGGACGACCTGACGTACGTGCGCGAACACCACGCCGTACCGGGCCGCACCGCCGTGGTCATGACGATGGGCGCCCTGCACGACGGCCACGCCACCCTGATCCGCACCGCGCGCGGGCACGTCGGGCCGGACGGATTCGTCGTGGTCACGGTCTTCGTCAACCCGTTGCAGTTCGGCAAGGGCGAGGACCTCGACCGCTACCCGCGCACCCTGGAGGCCGACCTCAAGATCGCCGAGCAGGCCGGGGCGGACGTCGTGTTCGCCCCCGCCGCGGACGAGGTCTACCCCGGGGGCGAACCCCAGGTGCGCATCAGCGCCGGTCCCATGGGGGACCGCCTGGAGGGCGCGTCCCGGCCCGGTCACTTCGACGGTGTGCTCACGGTCGTCGGCAAGCTGCTCCACCTCACCCGCCCCGACGTGGCGTTCTTCGGGCAGAAGGACGCCCAGCAGCTGGCCGTGATCCGCCGTATGGCGCGGGACCTGAACTTCGGCGTCGAGATCGTCGGCGTACCCACCGTGCGTGAGGACGACGGCCTGGCCCTGTCCAGCCGCAACCGCTACCTCTCGCCCCAGGAGCGGCGCACGGCGCTCGCGCTGTCCCGTGCCCTGTTCGCGGGCCGCGACCGGCACGCCGCGCAGGAGGCACTGCGTGCGCGGGCGCGTGAGGTGCCCGCCACGCGCGCGCGGGCCGAGGCCCTCAGCGCCATCGGCGAGTCCCGTGCCGCCGCCGACGCGCACGCCGTCGCCAAGGCCGCCCCCGGCAGCCCGTCCGCCGTACGCGCCGCCGCCCGCCTGGTCCTGGACGAGGCCGTCCGCCTCGACCCGCCCCTGGTGCTGGACTACCTGGCGCTGGTGGACCCCGACGACTTCACCGAGATCGAGGACGACTTCACGGGGGAGGCCGTCCTCGCGGTCGCCGCCAAGGTCGGCACGACCCGGCTGATCGACAACATCCCCCTCACCTTCGGAGCCGCCTCGTGACCGGCACAGGCATACGACTGCACGCCCCCGCTCCGGGCTGGTCCATCTCCGCCGACGTGGTGGTCGTCGGCTCCGGCGTCGCCGGCCTGACGGCCGCGCTGCGCTGCGAGGCCGCCGGTATGCGCACCGTCGTCGTCACCAAGGCGCGCCTCGACGACGGCTCCACCCGCTGGGCGCAGGGCGGCATCGCCGCGGCGCTGGGCGAGGGCGACAGCCCCGAGCAGCACCTGGACGACACCCTGGTGGCCGGTGCCGGTCTGTGCGACGTGGAGGCGGTGCGGATCCTCGTCACCGAGGGTCCCGACGCCGTGCGCCGCCTGATCGAGACGGGCGCGCACTTCGACGAGTCCACCGAGGGCGAACTGGCGCTCACCCGCGAGGGCGGCCACCACCGCCGCCGTATCGCGCACGCGGGCGGCGACGCGACCGGCGCGGAGATCTCCCGCGCCCTCGTGGAGGCGGTACGCGCGCGTGGTCTGCGCACCATCGAGAACGCCCTGGTCCTCGACCTCCTCACGGATGCCGGCGGCCGCACCGCCGGCGTCACCCTGCACGTCATGGGCGAGGGTCAGCACGACGGCGTGGGGGCGGTGCACGCGCCGGCGGTGGTGCTCGCGACCGGCGGCATGGGGCAGGTCTTCTCGGCGACCACCAACCCCTCCGTCTCCACCGGCGACGGTGTGGCCCTCGCCCTGCGCGCGGGCGCGGAGGTCAGCGACCTCGAATTCGTCCAGTTCCACCCCACGGTGCTGTTCCTCGGCCCGGACGCGGAGGGCCAGCAACCCCTCGTCTCCGAGGCGGTACGGGGGGAGGGCGCGCACCTGGTGGACGCCGCCGGCGTGCGCTTCATGACCGGGCAGCACGAACTGGCCGAACTCGCCCCCCGGGACATCGTCGCCAAGGGCATCATGCGGCGCATGCAGGAGCAGGACGCCGAGCACATGTTCCTCGACGCCCGGCACTTCGGCGCCGCCATGTGGGAGCACCGCTTCCCCACGATCCTCGCCGCCTGCCGCGCCCACGGCATCGATCCGGTACACGAACCGATCCCGATCGCCCCGGCGGCCCACTACGCCTCCGGAGGCGTCCGCACCGACTCCCACGGCCGCACCACGGTCCCCGGCCTGTACGCGTGCGGCGAGGTCGCCTGCACCGGCGTGCACGGAGCCAACCGGCTCGCCTCCAACAGCCTCCTCGAGGGCCTGGTCTACGCCGAGCGCATCGCCCACGACATCGCGCTGACCCACCGCCGGGACGGCCTCCACGCGCGCGTGCCCGCCCCGGTCCCGCACCCGGAGCAGCCCGCGTACCCGCTCCTCGCCCCCGAGGACCGCTTCACGATCCAGCGCACCATGACCGAGGGCGCCGGCGTCCTGCGCTCCGCCGGCTCCCTCGGCAAGGCCGCGGAACAACTCCACCGCCTGCACGCCGACGCCCGGGACGCCCTGCACGAGAACGGCAAGACGGCCGAGCCCGGCGTCGACACCTGGGAGACCACCAACCTCCTGTGCGTGGCCCGCGTCCTGGTGGCCGCCGCGCAGCTCCGCGAGGAGACCCGCGGCTGCCACTGGCGCGAGGACCGCGCCGACCGCGACGACACCGCCTGGCGCCGCCATATCGTCGTACGGCTGAATCCGGACCGCACACTCGCCGTACGCACCACCGATACCGCAGACTTCCCCCCAGTCCGGCCGCACCACCCGGCGCACCGTCCCCAGGAGCAGTGACAGCAGTGAGCACCCCCGACCTTCCCCTCGTCCCCTCCGGCGGCTGCGGTGACGGCTGCGCCTGCGGCGCCGACGAGGAATATCTGGAGTGCGGCCTCGACCCCGCACTCGCCCAGCTCCTGGCCGACGCCGGACTCGACCCCGTGGAGGTCGAGGACATCGCCAACGTGGCCATCCAGGAGGACCTCGCGGGCGGCGTGGACGTGACGACGGTCGCGACCATCCCGGACGACGCGGTGGCGACGGCCGACTTCGTGGCACGCGAGGCGGGCGTCGTCGCGGGCCTCAGGGTCGCCGAAGCCGTGATGTCGATCGTCTGCGAGGACGAGTTCGAGGTCGAACGGCACGTGGCGGACGGCGACCGCGTGGCGGAGGGCCAGAAGCTGCTCTCCGTCACCACCCGCACCCGGGACCTCCTCACCGCCGAACGCAGCGCGCTCAACCTCCTGTGCCGCCTCTCGGGCATCGCCACGGCCACCCGCGCGTGGGCGGACGTCCTCGACGGCACGACGGCGAAGGTCCGCGACACCCGCAAGACCACCCCCGGCCTGCGCTCGCTCGAGAAGTTCGCGGTCCGCTGCGGCGGCGGCGTCAACCACCGCATGTCCCTGTCCGACGCGGCCCTGGTCAAGGACAACCACGTGGTGGCCGCGGGCGGCGTCGCCCAGGCCTTCAAGGCCGTACGGGAGACCTTCCCGGACGTGCCGATCGAGGTCGAGGTCGACACCCTGCACCAGCTCCGCGAGGCCGTGGACGCCGGCGCCGACCTGATCCTGCTGGACAACTTCACGCCGGGCGAGTGCGAGGAGGCGGTGGCCCTGGTCCAGGGCCGCGCCGCCCTGGAGGCGTCCGGCCGCCTGACCCTCGCCAACGCGCGCGCGTACGCCGGCACCGGCGTGGACTACCTGGCGGTGGGTGCCCTGACGCACTCCTCCCCGATCCTGGACATCGGCCTGGATCTGCGAGCGGCGGAGTAGGGGGGCGACGGGCCATGCTGCTGACGATCGACGTAGGCAACACGCACACCGTCCTCGGCCTGTTCGACGGCGACGACATCGTCGAACACTGGCGCATCTCCACGGACGCCCGCCGCACGGCGGACGAGCTCGCGGTCCTCCTCCAGGGCCTGATGGGCATGCACCCCCTCCTCGGCGACGACCTGGGCGACGGCATCGACGGCATCGCGATCTGCGCCACGGTCCCCTCCGTCCTCCACGAACTCCGCGAGGTGACCCGCCGCTACTACGGCGACGTCCCGGCCGTCCTGGTCGAACCGGGCGTGAAGACGGGCGTCCCGATCCTCACCGACAACCCCAAGGAGGTCGGCGCCGACCGCATCATCAACGCCGTGGCGGCCGTCGAGCTCTTCGGCGGCCCGGCCATCGTCGTCGACTTCGGTACGGCCACGACGTTCGACGCGGTCAGCGCGCGCGGGGAGTACATCGGCGGCGTCATCGCCCCCGGCATCGAGATCTCCGTGGAGGCCCTCGGCGTCAAGGGCGCCCAGCTCCGCAAGATCGAGGTGGCCCGGCCCCGCAGCGTGATCGGCAAGAACACGGTCGAGGCCATGCAGTCGGGCATCATCTACGGCTTCGCGGGCCAGGTCGACGGAGTCGTCAACCGGATGGCCCGCGAACTGGCCACCGACCCCGACGACGTCACGGTGATCGCGACGGGCGGCCTGGCCCCCATGGTCCTGGGCGAGTCCTCGGTCATCGACGAGCACGAGCCCTGGCTGACCTTGATCGGCCTCCGCCTGGTGTACGGACGCAACGTCTCCCGGATGTAGCCGGCACCCGCAGTCGCGTACGGCGGGGCCCCGGCCCCGCCACCAATCGTGCCGCAGCAGACTCCACGGGCAGGAAGGGCCGCCGCAGGTGGGGTGCCACCCCGCCCACCCGGGTGGCACCCCACGCCACACCCGCCCCCTGACACCGGATTTGTCTGATTAGCGCGTATCGTCGCGCCATGCCCACGCCTCACGGATCCCGCGGCGGCATGGCGTTCGGTGTGGAGGAGCTGCGTGTGCTCCGCCGCGCCCTCGCTCTTGCCCTCCATCCCGGCCAGATCTCGGCCGAGGACGTCCAGGACTGCCATCGCCTGGCCGAGTCGCTCGACGAGGCGATGCGCGAGGGCGCCCGCCTGCGCGCCTTCCTCGTGGCCGACCTGGCCCGCTACCGCGCCGCCCTTCCGGGCACCGCGGCCGGCTACCTCACGCTTCTGGACGAGGCACTGCGCGCCGGACACCGCCCCCACCCGGACGACCTGGCCGCCCTCCGCGCCCTCCGCGGCACCCCCGCGGCAGCCGAGCTCCTGCGCCGCTGCCGGACCCTCGCCGAAGAGGACGTCCGCGCGTGTCTCGCCCGCAGTGCCCCCGCACCCGCGCCCATGACGCTCGCCCCAAGAGTCCCGGCCTCCCGCACCTATCTGCACGCCCTCCCGGGTGGCCTCGCGCACGCCCCCTGCGCCGACGCCGAGACCCCGGAGCGCAAACCGGAGAAGCGGCCGGCCGAGAAGCCGGCGCAGCCTTCTCCGAACCCCGCCACCCCTGCCCCCGCCGCCCCGAAGCCGGCCCGCCGCCCCATCCCCACCCCGGGCGAGGTCTTCCCGCGCCGCAAACCACCCCAGCCCCCGGCGAACCCCGCACAGCGGCTCGCGGCGGTCTGAAGGAGCGGTCGGAACGCGAGGCGCACACCCCCGGACAAACCGCACGGCCCGGCGCCACTACCCTGGAGCCATGGACTACGTCTCCGCGCTTCTCCCCCCGGTCGTGATGGCCGTGTTCTTCATCGGCGTGATCCGGGTGATCGTGAAGACCCAGGGCGGCGCCAACAAGGCCAAGGAGGACGCGGCCGTCGACGCCGCCCTCGCGCGCGCGGAGGGCACCCGCAGGCCCTCCGCGACAGCCCCCGACGCCTGACGGACACGCCCCTCGGCCCTCTCCGCCCTCACAGGCCCGCCACCTGCGGCGTACGACTCCACGAGTCGTACGCCCTTTTTGTTCGTCTTCCTTCAGGAACATGCCTGTTCGGCAGGCCATAACCCGGATTTACCACTATTGTGCTGAGCTGTGCCTCGCCCATTGGGAGAACTCGAAGACGCGGTCATGACGCGGGTGTGGAAGTGGAACCGCCCGGTGACCGTTCGAGAAGTCCTGGAAGATCTCCAGCAGGAACGGTCCATCGCCTACACCACGGTGATGACCGTTCTGGACAATCTCCATCAGAAGGGCTGGGTGCGCCGCGAGGCGGAAGGCCGGGCCTATCGATATGAGGCGGTCTCCACCCGTGCCGCCTACGCCGCGGCCCTGATGAACGACGCCTGGTCGCAGAGCGACAACGCCGCGGCCGCCCTCGTCGCCTTCTTCGGCATGATGAGCGAGGACCAGCGCCAGGCGCTGCGCGACGCGGTACGCATCGTGAGTCTCCCGGAACCCCCCGGATCCGCCCCCGCCGCCGAAGCGACCCCAAGCAGCCAACCCCCCGAGCCCGTCAAGAGCGCCGAACGCGCCGAGCCGCCCGAAGCCGCGAATACCCGCCCCGATACCCGCGGCGAGAACGGCACGGACAACCGCCCGGACATCCCGCCGGACAAGCCCGCCGGCATGCGAACCGACAAGCCCGCCGACAAGCCCGCGGACATCCGGACGGGGAACCCCGCCGAGAACCCCGCCGAGAACCCCGGCTCCGTCCCGGAGGGTCCCGGGCGATAGCGTCCGCTCATGTCCGCAGAGAGCCCCTCCGCCGAGAACCCCGAAGTCACCGCTAAAGCCATCACCGTCCGCCGGGCCCGGACCAGCGATGTTCCCGCCGTCCGCCGGCTCCTTGACGCCTTCGTCCGCGACGGCATCCTGCTCGACAAAGCGACGGTGACGCTTTACGAGGACATCCAGGAGTTCTGGGTCGCGGAACGGGACGACAACGCCGAGGTCGTCGGCTGCGGCGCACTGCACGTGATGTGGGAAGACCTCGCGGAAGTCCGCACTCTCGCCGTGAAGCCCGGCCTCAAGGGCGCCGGCGTCGGCCATCAGTTGCTGGAGAAGTTGCTGCAGACGGCACGCTGGCTCGGTGTTCGCCGCGTTTTCTGTCTGACCTTCGAAGTCGACTTCTTCGGCAGGCACGGCTTCGTGGAGATCGGCGAGACCCCTGTCGACACCGACGTCTACACGGAGCTGCTGCGTTCCTATGACGAGGGCGTGGCGGAGTTCCTGGGTCTCGAACGAGTGAAACCGAACACCTTGGGCAACAGCAGGATGCTTCTGCATCTGTGATCAGGAAGCTATGCCGGGAGTATTCCGCCCGACCTCGATGCCCAGGTTCCCTATGTCCGAAACGCGCATGTTTCCGGGCGGGGGCGGTGGACAGGTCTCTCCCGGGGGGTTTGTGTTTTTCCAGCAAAAGCGGTTTGCTTTCCGACGTACTGCAGTACTGCATATAACAGGGGGCGGCGAAACGGCGGACGCCGCAGACCCTCGGCCCTCAACGTTATCGATGAAAGGAAATGCGGTGGCACAGAAGGTTCAGGTCCTTCTTGTCGACGACCTCGACGGCGGCGAGGCGGACGAGACGGTGACGTTCGCGCTGGACGGTAAGACGTACGAGATCGATCTCACGACCGGCAATGCGGACAAGTTGCGCAGCCTTCTTGACCCCTATGTGAAGGGTGGCCGGCGTACGGGTGGCCGTGCTTCCGGTGGGCGTGGAAAGCCGCGTGCCGCGTCCGGCGGCAGCCAGGACACCGCTGCGATCCGCGCGTGGGCGAAGGAGAACGGTTACGAGGTCAACGACCGTGGCCGTGTTCCCGCGTCCATTCGTGAGGCTTACGAGAAGGCCAACGGCTGAGCACACACGCGTCGCAGCCGGATTCGGTGGCAGTGCGTGGCCACCGTGTCCACAAGCCGCACGAGATCGGGGGTGCCCCCACCGCCCACCATGGCCGACAGCGTCGGCAGCGAGGCCTCGACCTCGCACCCCGGCTCGGGGGGCCGCAGCCATACGGCGGCCCCCTGCACAGAGCCCCAGGCGCGGCCCTCAGGTCTCCCGCAGTCCCCGGGCCCTCCGGAGTCGCGGCACCCCCCGGCGCACCCCGGCTCCACGGACTGCGCGGGCCCGGCGGAATCCTCCTCGCCGCCCCGGCCGGCCGCACCGTCCCCCGGCGGCGGCGGAGCCTCCATGGTGGCGCCCGCGCCCTCCCCGCCCACGGCCCGCAGATCCAGCGGCAGGGCACCCCACTCCAGCCAGTGCAGCACCCCCGGCAGCTCGTCCGCGCTCCCCGGCGCCATCAGCAGCCGCATCCGGTCGCCCTGGACGGCCACCGGAGAGCCCGGGGCAAGGTGCCGCAGGCCCGCGAGGCCCGCCTCGGCCGGTACGTCCAGGACGTCGAAGCGCGAGCCCACCGACAGGTGGAGCGGGGGACCCGGCACGGTCGCCCAGCCCAGCTCGTCCTCGTACCACCGCCTCACCCGATCGCCCTGATCGAGAGGGCGCCGTGGGGGCGGGACCCAGGGCGTTGCGCCAACCATGCCAAGCGCAACCGCCATCGCAGCGTCCGGGTTACGCTGGGTGTTTCCGCTGATGCGCAGAGTGGCGAAAAAGGGGGCGTGTGGGGGTGCGGGGTGGCGCAAGGTTGTTCGCCCGTAGCGGAGGGAACGGGGGCGCACGGCATGGACTGTCGGTGCGAGCGGGTAAGACATCCCTAGTGGGAGGGGGCGACACGCAGGTGAGGCCGTCTCACGTTCGCCATCGGCGTACTGATGGTGGGGGTAACTGCCTGGCCTGCGGGAACATCGTCTCGCACCATCGGGTTGGAGCAGATGTCGGCGTTCGGGGTCAGGAGGCCATCGACGGTGTCGGCAGTTGGAATGAGCGGTCCCCGCTTGCGGGACTAAGCTGCGGAAGGACAGGGAGGGGAAGTTCCCCCCACTGCCTGACCGCTCTGAGGAGCGATTAACGATGTTCGAGAGGTTCACCGACCGCGCGCGGCGGGTTGTCGTCCTGGCTCAGGAAGAAGCCCGGATGCTCAACCACAACTACATCGGCACCGAGCACATCCTCCTGGGCCTGATCCATGAGGGTGAGGGTGTCGCCGCCAAGGCCCTTGAGAGCCTCGGGATTTCGCTCGAGGCGGTCCGCCAGCAGGTGGAGGAGATCATCGGGCAGGGCCAGCAGGCCCCGTCGGGTCACATCCCCTTCACCCCCCGTGCCAAGAAGGTCCTGGAGCTGTCGCTCCGCGAGGCCCTTCAGCTGGGCCACAACTACATCGGCACGGAGCACATCCTGCTCGGCCTGATCCGTGAGGGCGAGGGCGTCGCCGCCCAGGTCCTGGTCAAGCTGGGCGCAGATCTGAACCGGGTGCGGCAGCAGGTGATCCAGCTGCTCTCCGGTTACCAGGGCAAGGAGACCGCCACCGCCGGCGGGCCTGCCGAGGGCACCCCCTCGACGTCCCTGGTCCTCGACCAGTTCGGCCGGAACCTCACCCAGGCCGCTCGTGAGTCCAAGCTCGACCCGGTCATCGGGCGCGAGAAGGAGATCGAGCGGGTCATGCAGGTGCTGTCCCGCCGTACGAAGAACAACCCGGTCCTGATCGGTGAGCCCGGCGTCGGCAAGACCGCCGTCGTCGAGGGCCTCGCCCAGGCCATCGTCAAGGGCGAGGTGCCCGAGACCCTCAAGGACAAGCACCTCTACACCCTGGACCTCGGCGCGCTGGTCGCCGGCTCCCGCTACCGCGGTGACTTCGAGGAGCGCCTGAAGAAGGTGCTCAAGGAGATCCGCACCCGCGGCGACATCATCCTGTTCATCGACGAGCTGCACACGCTCGTCGGTGCGGGTGCCGCCGAGGGCGCCATCGACGCGGCCTCCATCCTGAAGCCGATGCTGGCCCGCGGTGAGCTGCAGACCATCGGTGCGACGACCCTGGACGAGTACCGCAAGCACCTGGAGAAGGACGCGGCCCTGGAGCGCCGCTTCCAGCCGATCCAGGTCGCCGAGCCGTCCCTGCCGCACACGATCGAGATCCTCAAGGGTCTGCGCGACCGGTACGAGGCGCACCACCGCGTCTCGATCACGGACGAGGCACTGGTCCAGGCCGCCACCCTGGCCGACCGGTACATCTCGGACCGCTTCCTGCCGGACAAGGCGATCGACCTGATCGACGAGGCCGGCTCCCGGATGCGCATCCGCCGGATGACCGCTCCGCCGGACCTGCGCGAGTTCGACGAGAAGATCGCCGCCGTCCGCCGGGACAAGGAGTCCGCGATCGACTCGCAGGACTTCGAGAAGGCCGCCTCCCTGCGCGACAAGGAGAAGCAGCTCCTGGCCGCCAAGACCAAGCGGGAGAAGGAGTGGAAGGCCGGCGACATGGACGTCGTCGCCGAGGTCGACGGCGAGCTGATCGCCGAGGTCCTCGCCACGGCCACCGGCATCCCGGTCTTCAAGCTGACCGAGGAGGAGTCCAGCCGCCTGCTCCGCATGGAGGACGAGCTCCACAAGCGGGTCATCGGCCAGAACGACGCCGTCAAGGCGCTGTCCAAGGCGATCCGCCGTACGCGCGCCGGTCTGAAGGACCCCAAGCGTCCGGGTGGCTCGTTCATCTTCGCCGGTCCGTCCGGTGTTGGTAAGACCGAGCTGTCCAAGGCGCTCGCCGAGTTCCTCTTCGGTGACGAGGACGCGCTGATCTCCCTCGACATGTCGGAGTTCAGCGAGAAGCACACGGTGTCGCGTCTGTTCGGTTCGCCCCCCGGTTACGTGGGCTACGAGGAGGGCGGCCAGCTGACGGAGAAGGTGCGCCGCAAGCCGTTCTCGGTGGTCCTCTTCGACGAGGTCGAGAAGGCCCACCCGGACATCTTCAACTCGCTGCTGCAGATCCTGGAGGACGGTCGCCTGACCGACTCCCAGGGCCGGGTCGTCGACTTCAAGAACACGGTCATCATCATGACGACCAACCTCGGCACCCGGGACATCTCCAAGGGCTTCAACCTGGGCTTCGCCGCCGCGGGTGACACGAAGACCAACTACGAGCGCATGAAGAACAAGGTCTCGGACGAGCTCAAGCAGCACTTCCGGCCCGAGTTCCTCAACCGTGTCGACGACGTGGTGGTCTTCCCGCAGCTGACCCAGGCCGACATCCTGCGGATCGTCGACCTGATGATCAGCAAGGTGGACGAGCGCCTGAAGGACCGGGACATGGGCATCGAGCTCTCCCAGTCCTCCAAGGAGCTGCTGGCACAGAAGGGTTACGACCCCGTGCTGGGCGCCCGGCCGCTGCGCCGGACCATCCAGCGCGAGATCGAGGACTCCCTGTCCGAGAAGATCCTCTTCGGCGAGCTGCGCCCCGGCCACATCGTGGTCGTGGACACGGAGGGCGAGGGCGAGACCAAGACCTTCACCTTCCGCGGTGAGGAGAAGGCGGCCCTGCCGGACGTCCCGCCGATCGAGCAGGCGGCCGGCGGAGCGGGTCCGAACCTGAGCAAGGACGCGTAACGCCGCAAGCGTGAGGGGCCGGTGCCTGTGAAGGCACCGGCCCCTTTCGCATGCCCGGGTGTTACGAGAGCTGGCCGTCGTAGTCCGGCAGCTTGTAGGTCTTCTCGGCGTGGCCGCCCGACAGGTCGGTGGTGTTGTTGCCGATGTTGGCGATGATCGTGTAGCCCTTGGACTCGATGTCCACCCGCTGTGCCGTCTTGTAGGCGGCGACGTTCTTGAAGAGGTCGAAGAAGCCGCGGACGTAGAGGCCGTCGACCTCGTAGCCGACCTGCTCGAGGTTCCACTCGGTGGGCAGGTGGATGATGCCCGGGCGGGCGGTGACGAAGAAGATGTCGACGCCGCGCTCCTGGGCGTACTTGGCGACGTTCAGGGCAGGCTTGTTGGCCGGCTGCGGGAAGCTGAAGCCGAAGTCGGTCTCCAGCGTGGTGTTGTCGATGTCGAAGACGATCGCCTGCTTCTCGCCCGGCTCGGCCTGGGCGATCCGCTGCTTCAGGTACGGCAGCGCCTGGTCCATCACGGCCTGGCAGTCCTTCTGCCAGGTGGCGTAGTCGACATCCGCGGCGGCGGTGGTGGTGGCCGCGGTGGTCGAGGCGGTGCTGGCCGCGGCCTCGGCGGGGGCGGCGATGGCCACGAGGGCGGCCGCGGTGGCGGCGGTGGCGGCGGCGCGGCTCGCCCACGGGTGGCGTCTTGTCATCTGGGGGGTCCCTTCACGTCCGTACTCGGTGCGTACGGGGCCGGCATGTCGTGTGCATGGTCGTGCGTGAGGGTGGCGCGAGGGGAACCGTAGGGTTACTGAACGGTAGGTGTACAGAGGTATGCGTCACACAACGCCGCGAATTCTGGCCAAGTGCGGCGCCACCGGCAGGAGTTCGCGCATCCGGTCCGGTACGCCGGTGCTGTCGGCGGCGAGATTGATGGTGACCTCGCGCAGGTTGGGGAAGAGGGTGCGCACCGAGGAAAGGTCCTCGGTGCCGTGGAAGTTGTTCAGCCGCAGCCTGGTCACACGCGGAAGGGGCGGACCGGGCCAGCCCACGGCCCGCCAGTTGATGCGCAGCTCCGTCAGGCCGGGGAGCCGGGCGATCTCCTCGTAGTCCTCGGGGGTGAAGGGCACGGCCGGTGTGGCGAGACTCAGTTGCCGCAGCGAGGACAGGCGGTGCAGGCCGCGCAGGCCGGTGTGGGTCGTGGCGCGCTTGGTGAGGCGAAGGTAGCGCAGGGGCAGGTCCCGGGGGAGTGCCTGGTCCAGGGACTCGGCGTGGAGGGCGATGCCGAGGTCCAGCTGGTCCAGCGTCGATGAGCCGGCCAGCACCGACAGGGCGCCCGGCCGTTCCAGGCCGGGCAGGACGTCGAGCGAGAGCCAGCTCAGCGGGAGCCGGGCCAGGGGGCCGACGTCCTGGACATGCGGGCAGCCGGAGAGGTCCAGATAGGTGAGCCGGTTCAGCTCGGCGAGACTCCCCAGGTCTCGCAGCCGCCCATTGCCCCTGACCACCAACTCGGCCACCCCGCTGTGCAGTTCGCCCAGGTCGAGGTCGCCGACGAGCTGGAGCGCCCGCCGCCCGCCCAGTTCGCCCAGGACGCGTAGGTGTTCCGTGGAGTGTGCGGCGAAGAAGAGGCCGTCCTCGCGCAGGTGGGCGATGACCTCCGCGCCGTAGCGCTGGGCAGGGAACCGGTGCCACGTCCAGGTCAACTGGGCCCGTACGTCCAGGGCGGGGTGGGCGCGGTAGCGGGCCAGGACCGGCAGCGCGGCCTCGGTGCCGATCAGCGAAGCCGTGACGACGACCGCCCGCGCCTCCTCGTCGCCGAGCCCCTCCGGACCCGGCAGCAGTTCCAGCGCGAGGGGGCCCACCGAGGCAAGGGCACGGGCCTCCTCGACCGTGCGGGGCGGGATCAGGGCGGCGGCGTTCCGCTCGACCTCCTCCCGCACCTCGGGGTCGAGCTCGGTCGCATGCTCCAGGGACGCCAGCGCCAGCAGCAGTACCCGGGCACGGGCCGCGCCGGCCAGCCGGTCCGTCGAGGCCAGCAACTCGCGCAGCAGGTAAGCCCGTTCCCGGGGCCGGGCATGGGCCACCGCCATCCGGATCACATCCGCCCACTGCTCGTCCACCGCGCCGCGCACCAGCAGGCCGAAGTCCCCGTCCTCCACCGCCGCCTTCGCACCCAGGTAGTCCTGGAACGTGCGGTGGACGAACTCCACGGTGTCCGGGGACGGTTCGCGCAGCAGGCCGCTGCGCACGAGCAGGTGCCTCAGGATCGCCGGGGCGTCGCCCTGGGAGGCCGCGGCCGGGAGGGCCGGGAGGGACTCGGCGATCAGGCGCTCGGCCCGCTCCCGGTCCATCTCCGACTGGTTGTTGCGGATCAGCCAGTAGGCGAGCCGCTGGAGCAACTGGATCTGGGGGAGTTCGGTGAGATGGATGCCGTCGGGGCCGGCCATGTCCCGCTCCTCGTCCCGGCGGGCCAGCAGCATCGACAGGGCGGCGTCGTACAGCTCCTGCCGGCCGTGCGGGAGGTAGCCCCGCCGGTCCCGGTGCAGTGCGCAGATCAGACCGCACATCAGCGGGTTGGTGGCGAGGCGCCCGAGGTCGGGTGTGGTGCGGACGGCGTCGAGGAGGGTGCGTTCGTAGGAGCCGAGCCGGTCGTGTTCCCCGGGGGCGTCGGCGCGGGCGGCCGCGTGCCAGCGGGTGACGAAGGCGGTCACGTCGTCCGTGCTCATCGGGGTGAGCGTCAGCTCCGTGAAGCCCTCGGAGGCGAGCCAGTCCTCCCGGACGGCGGACGGGCGGGAGGTGACCAGCCACTGGTTGCCGGGATAGACGTCCAGCAGGTCGCGCAGCCAGTGGCGGGTGCGTTCGCGCTCGCGTGCGGGGATCTCGTCGATGCCGTCCACCAGGAGCAGTCCCCGGCCGGTGCCGAGCACGTGGTCCGCCCAGCCGTCGGGCCGGCTCGTGTGGAAGGGGACGCGTACGGCGGACAGGAAGGCGTCGGGCGTGGGAAGGCCGTCGGGGCGGCGGACCAGGGTGCGCAGCGGGAGCACGAACGGGACGCGGTCGCCGCGCGCGCCCCGGGCCGCGGTGACCGCGAGCCACTGGACGAGGGTGGTCTTGCCGGATCCGGCGACCCCGCGCAGCAGCACGCGGTCGTGCTCGGCGAAGGCCTGTTCGGCGGGGAGCGCGGTGGGGGCGGGGCCGGGGCCGTCCGGGCCGGCGGGCTCGTCGTCGGCGGCCGGGTGCAGTGCCCGAAGGCTGAGATAGGCGGCGTCGAGCGGCCAGCGGTCGGGCGAGTTGACCAGGTCGATGCCGTAGATGGTGAGGTGGCCGTACTTGGTGGTGACGTACGTCATATAGCGCTGCTCGAAGGCGCGGTCGGACGCCGGTGCGGTGCGGGTCAGCAGCGCGTCGACCTTGTCCACCAGCTCGCGCTGACGGCGGGACTGCTCGACCAGGGTGCGGGCGACGAACGTGGAACGCTGCGTGAAGAAGTGCAGGATGTGCAGGCAGGCGGTGGTGAGGGTGCCGAGGTAGAACTGGGCCGCGTCGAGGGAGAGGTCGCGGTCCGGCATGCCGGCGGCCGCGCGCAGCCGTGCGGCCAGCGCCTCGTGGCCGAGCTCGACGGCCTGCACGTCGGTCATGTCCAGCTCGCCGAGTGCGTACAGCGTGTCGGCCAGGGCGTGTGCCACGGCCGGCACCTCGTCCGGGGGCAAGGGCCGCTCGCCTGAGCCCTCCAGCGCGTGCCGGACCAGCTCGGTGGCCAGCCGGGTGAGGTCCCCGTGGTCCAGCCGTCGCTTCTCGCCGCGCAGCGAGACGTACGAAGAGATCCGCACCGGCCGCTGCACCAGTCCGGCGCCCGCGCCCTCGTTCACGAACAGCTTCTTCACGAGCGGCGCGGCCACGGCCGACGCCAGCCGTACGCCGATGACCGACGGTTCCACCCGGCCTCCCCCTGAGCCCTGTTGGCAGGAGACAGCAGAGTAGCGCCGGTCACATTCGGGAGTTCCCGGCGCCTGCCCGCCGGTGACATGCCGCACAGGCGATTTGTCCGGTCCTAGGTGGAGTAGTAGAGGGTCCTAGTCGGGCAAAACGGACTTTTCCTTCCATAAGTCAGGTGTCGGATACGCCGATTTATGCTGATTCATCCCGAATGGGTGCTCTGTCAAGAGTCTCGACAATATGCGGGAAATTACTAGCTTACATAGTAGATCACACGTTTTGGCCGCAAGGGGTGCGACAGGTACCAAGGGATGGCCAGCCCGGCAGACGCCTTTTGCGCCGGATGGTTCCCCTGTCTCCGTCCCATGAGGTTTCGCATGTTCACGCGTGTCACGTCCCGTTCGTCCCGTACGCCCCAGCTCCGCACCCGCGCGGCCGTGCTGGCCGCCGGTGTCGGCGCCTCGGTCGTACTGGGGGCCGGGGTCGCGGCCGCCGCCAACACCTCCACGGCCGCCGCCACGACCACCTCCACCGGTGTCGCGCACGCCGTCGAGGCGCAGGCCGCGGCTCAGGCGAAGGCGGCCACGGTCGCCGCCGCCAAGAAGGCGAACGCCGAGTCGGTCGCCGCGAAGAAGGCCATCGGCTGGACCGCCCCGGTCAAGGGCTACAGCCTCAGCGCCAGCTACGCCCAGGCCGGCGGCATGTGGCAGTCCACCCACAGCGGGCAGGACTTCGCCGTCCCCACCGGCACCAGGGTCATGGCCGCGCACGGCGGTACGGTCGTCAAGGCCGGCGGCAACGGCGCCGGTGACGGCCCCGCGTACGGCAACGCCGTCGTCATCAAGCACGGCAACGGCACCTACTCGCAGTACGCCCACCTGTCCCGCGTCGACGTGCGGGTCGGCCAGGTCGTCGCGACCGGCCAGAAGATCGCCCTGTCCGGCAACACCGGCAACTCCAGCGGTCCGCACCTGCACTTCGAGATCCGCACCTCCGCCAACTACGGCACGGCGATCGACCCGGTCGCCTTCCTGCGGACCAAGGGCATCAAGCTCTGAGCGACGTGAACTAGGACGCACCCCGGTGCGCCTGAGTCACCATGTCGACGGCGACCTCGAGGATGGCTTCGCGCTTCTCCTCGGGGTCGCCTTCGAGTTCCTGCATCACGAACACCATCCCGGCGTGCAGCGTGAAGATGGCGCTCACGCACCGGACCTGGTCGGCCAGCGTGGCGTCCCGGTCGATGATGATGTGGCGCAGGCCCTTCATGCGCTCCTTGAACAGCTCGCCGATGCGCAACTCCCGTACCGTCGCCTGATTCTCGTGCATGAAGCGGAACAAGGGCGCTGCGGCGGAGAGGTGTTCGCTGTAGCGCCGTACGATCTGCTGCTTGGTCTCCAGGGTGTGCGGCTGACGGCTGCCCCACTCGATCAGCTCGTCGATCGGCTGCACCACGTCGTCGAAGATGCCGACCAGGATCTCTTCCTTGGTCTTGAAGTGGTAGTAGAGCGCCGCCTTGGTGACGTCCAGCCGTTCGGCGATCTCGCGCAGCGACGTCTTCTCGTAGCCCTGCTCGGCGAAGAGGTCCAGGGCCACGTCCTGGATGCGCTGGCGGGTGTCGCCCCGCCGGCGCTGCTTGGTGCCGTCCATCCTGCCGCCCGTCCTCGCACGTCCCCGCTATCCCTGGCAGGAGAAAAACTTACTTGACGCCCGGCTAGTTTGCGAGCTAGGTTCGCGCGGTAACTAGCCGGGCGGCAAGTAAGTTGGGGGAAGCGGTGCAAGAGGGGAAGCAACCGAGGAGCGTGCGGGTGGTCCTGCTCGCCCTGATGATCGCGATGATGCTCGCCATGCTCGACAACATGATCATCGGCACCGCGATGCCGACGATCGTGGGCGAGCTCGGCGGTCTGGAACACCTGTCCTGGGTGGTGACGTCGTACACCCTGGCGACCGCGGCCTCCACCCCGATCTGGGGCAAGCTCGGCGACATGTACGGGCGCAAGGGCGTCTTCCTGAGCTCGATCATGATCTTCCTGCTGGGCTCCGTGCTCAGCGGTATGGCCCAGGACATGGGGCAGCTGATCGCGTTCCGGGCCGTCCAGGGTCTGGGCGCCGGCGGTCTGATGGTCGGCGTCATGGCGATCATCGGTGACCTGATTCCACCCCGGGAGCGCGGCAAGTACCAGGGCATGATGGCCGGCGTCATGGCGCTGGCGATGATCGGCGGACCGCTCGTGGGCGGCACCATCACCGACCACTGGGGCTGGCGCTGGACGTTCTACATCAACCTGCCGCTCGGCGCGGTCGCGCTGATCGCCGTCACTGCCGTCCTGCACCTGCCGAAGAGGCGCTCCGAGGCCCGGATCGACTACCTGGGCGCCGCGCTGCTGACCGTCGGGATCACCGCGATCGTGCTCGTCACCACCTGGGGCGGTACGGAGTACGCCTGGACGTCCGCGGTGATCATGGAGCTGATCGGGATCGGAGTCGCCGCGCTCACCGGCTTCGTGTTCTGGCAGGCCCGGGCGACAGAGCCGATCCTGCCGCTGCACGTCTTCCGCAGCCGGAACTTCACGCTGATGTCCTTCATCGGATTCGTCGTCGGGTTCGTGATGTTCGGCGCGACCCTGTTCCTGCCGCTCTATCAGCAGTCCGTGCAGGGAGCGTCCGCGACCAACTCCGGACTGCTGCTGCTGCCGATGCTGGGCGCGATGCTCGTCACGTCGATGGTGGCGGGGCGGGTGACCACCCAGACCGGGCGGTACAAGCTGTTCCCGGTGGTGGGCGGTGCGCTGATGGTCACCGGCCTGTATCTGCTGTCCCTGATGGACACCGAGACCTCACGGCTGACCTCCGGGCTGTACATGGCGGTTGTCGGGCTCGGCATGGGCTGTCTGATGCAGATCACCATGCTGATAGCGCAGAACAGCGTGGACATGAAGGACATGGGCGTCGCGTCCTCCTCCACCACCCTGTTCCGTACCCTCGGCTCCTCCTTCGGCGTCGCGATCATGGGCGCGCTCTTCAACCACCGTGTCCAGGACGAGATGGCCCGGCGGGCCGGCGCGCTGGGCTCCGAGATGACCGAGCGGTCCGCGCAGCTGGACGCCGCGAGCCTGGCCAAGCTGCCGGAGGCGGCCCGCGAGGCGTACCAGTACGCGGTGACGTCCGGGACGCACGGGGCGTTCCTGCTGGGCGCGGCGGTGGCCGTGCCCGCGCTGATCGCGGCGGTGTTCGTGAAGGAGGTGCCGCTGAAGGGTGCGGGACCGAAGGACGAGGGGAAGCCGGTGCCTGTGCCGGTGGGTGAGGCGGTCTGAGCCCGGGGTACCACGGGGCAGGGTGAGGCACGGGGCACGGCGCCGGCGGCCCGTCGCCGGTGGCCGGTCGCGGAGCCCGCGGGGATGTCGGTGCCCCGTGTCACCATCGGCCCATGGACAAGATGCGCCAGCTGCGGCTGGCGAAGGACGCGATGGACCGTGACTGGGCCGACCCCGCACTCGACCTGGCCGCGGTCGCCGCGCACGCCGGGTACTCGCGGTACCACTTCGTCCGCGCCTTCAAGGAGGCATACGGCGAGACACCCGGCCAGTACCTCACCCATCGCCGGATCGAGCGGGCCGAGGAGCTGCTGCGCGCCGCCGACCTCACCGTCACGGAGATCTGCCACCTGGTCGGCTTCAGCAGCCTCGGCACCTTCTCGACCCGCTTCAAGGCGCGGACCGGCCTGACACCGAGCGAGTACCGGACCAAGCACGTCGGCAGCGGGGCGGCCCTCATACCCGGGTGCTACGCGATGCTGTGGGCCGGCGGCTTCCCGCGCCGCGCGCCGGTGGAGCGCCCGTGAGAACCGCGTCGCAATTCCGGAGAAGCGCCCCGGCTCCTGCCCCGCCTACCGTGACGAGCACAAGCCGTTACCGACGCAGGAGAGCAGAGCGATGATCACCGGCCTGGGCATCACCACCGTGTGGACCTTCGACCAGCAGCGCACCAAGGCCTTCTTCACCGAGAAGCTGGGCTTCGAGGTGCGCAGCGAGGTGCCGATGGGCGACATGCGCTGGGTCACCGTGGGCGCCAAGAAGCAGCCGGGGGTGGAGCTGGCCCTGATGAGCCTGGACGGACCCGGCCTCGACGCCGAGTCCTCGGAGGCGCTGAAGAAGCTGGTCAGCAAGGGCGTCATCGGCGCGGGCGCGTTCCAGACCGACGACTGCCGGGGCGACTACGAGACGTTCCGGCAGCGCGGGGTGGAGTTCCTCCAGGAGCCGCAGGAGCGGCCGTACGGCATCGAGGCGATCTTCCGCGACGACAACGGGAACTGGTACTCGCTGACGCAGCGCAGCGAGGAGCTGGACTTCTCGAAGGACTTCGGCTGCTGAGCCGGGCCCCGCAGGCAGTCCGTGCCTCTGTGCGGCGTGCCTACTCGGCCAGGACGGGATAGCTGCCCGTGTTCGTCGGCGCGTGTTCCGGCAGCCACAGGACGGCGACCGCGCCCTCGGCCGGTATGTGGTCGGCGGCACCCGGTGGGCGGACGTTGCGGAAGGTCAGGCGGGCTCCCAGCACCCTGGCCTGGCCGGCCGCGATGGTCAGGCCCAGGCCGTGGCCGACACCGGCGCGGTCCATGCTGCCGGTGCGGAACCGGCTGGGGCCGTCGGCCAGCAGGTCCTCGGGGAAGCCCGGGCCGTGGTCGCGGACGCGGATGACCCGGCCCTCGACGGTGACCTCTATGGGCGGCTTGCCGTGCCGGGCGGCGTTGGCGAGCAGATTGAACAGCACGCGCTCCAGGCGGCGCGGGTCGGTCGTCACCTCCGACTCGTGCACCACCTGCACGCCGATCCCCGCGTCCTTCGCCGCCACCCGCCGGGCGACGAACTCGCCCAGCATGATGTCCTGCAGCTCTGCCCGCTCGGAGGCCCCGTCGAGGCGGGCCACCTCCAGCACGTCCTCGACCAGCGTGCGCATGGCCTTCGCCCGGTCCAGCACCAGTTCGGTCGGGCGGCCGGGCGGCAGCAGCTCGGCGGCGGTCAGCAGCCCGGTCACCGGGGTGCGCAGCTCGTGCGCGATGTCGGCGGTGACCCGCCGCTCCGCCTCCAGCCGCTGCTGCAGCGCGTCCGCCATCGCGTCGACGGCCCGCGCCAGGTCGTCGGTCTCGTCCCGGACGACCCCGCCGATGGCCTCGCGCACCCGCACGTCCGGCTCGCCCTTGGCGACCTGGTTCGCGGCGGAGGCCGCCTTGCGCAGCCGGCGCGACAGCTGCCCGCCGACTAGCACGCCGAGCGCGCTGCCGCCGAGCACCACCGCGATGGAGCCGATGACCAGCGCCTGGTCGAGGTCCTTGAGGATGTCCGTGCTGCGGTCGGTGAACCCGGTGTGCAGGGACAGCACATGCCCGTCCTTGAGTGGCACCGCCGCCCAGATGTCCGGCCCGCCACCCGGCGTGTCGGTCACGTACGTGGCCCGGCGGCCCGCCTCGACCTTCGCCCGCAGGGCGGACGGCAGGCCCGGGTCGTCGATCTTGATGTCGGGGAAGTTGGGCCGCCCCGACAGCTCGTAGTTGCGCTGGGCGATCTGCACCCGCTCGTCGGCCAGGTCGCGCGCGTTGTCCAGCATCGAGACCCGGGCCGCGTTGTGCACGACCAGGCTGAGCACGATCGCGATCAGGGCGCCGACCAGTGCGATCGCCGCGCTGAGTTTCCATCTCAGTCCCGTACGGATGCCCGTACGCCGCACACGCGCCCCCACCAGGCGCTGGATGATCCCCCGCATCGACGTGCCCCGTCCCGCCCTCAGGCCTTCAGCTTGTAGCCGAAGCCACGGACCGTCTCGATCCGGTCCTGACCGATCTTCGTACGCAGCCGCTGCACATGGACGTCGACGACGCGGGTGTCCCCGCCCCAGCCGTAGTCCCAGACGCGCTCCAGCAGCTTGTCCCGGGACAGCACGGTGCCCGGCGCGGACGAGAACTCCAGCAGCAGCCGCATCTCGGTCGGGGTGAGCGCCACCGGGTGGCCGGCCTTCCGTACCTCCATGCCCTCGGTGTCGACCTCCAGGTCCCCGAAGGTCAGCACGCCGCCGCTCGCCGCGGAGCCCGCCTCCTCCGGCCGGCCCGCCGCGCCGCCGCTGGCGTGCCCGAACCGGCGCAGCACCGCCCGGATCCGCGCCACCAGCACGGCACCGTCGAACGGCTTGGTCACGTAGTCGTCGGCGCCGGCCTCCAGGCCGAGCACCACGTCGATCGAGTCGGCCCGCGCCGACAGCATGATCACCGGGACGGTCGACTCGTCCCGGATGCGGCGGCACAGACTGACCCCGTCGAGGCCGGGCACCATGACGTCCAGCAGCGCGATGTCGGGCCGGTTCGCACGGAACGCCGCCAGCCCCGACAGCCCGTCGGGCATGGCCGTGACCGCGAAGCCGTCCCGCTCCAGGGCGAGCTGGGTGGCCTCGCGGATGACGTCGTCGTCCTCGACGAACAGGACGTGGGTCTGGTCTGCCATCCGTGCTCTCAGTCCGTATCCGTTGGGTCGGTACCCCTCGGTACCCCGGTCAGTTGCTCTCGGGCGCGACGGTCGGTTCGGCGCCGACGACCGTGCTGTAGTCGTTGCGCGTGCGGTACTCCTCGGTGAAACGGCCCGCGCTCCAGCGGTACGTGATCACGTTCTCACCGGACGGGCTCGACACCGGGTCGCCCTTCTCGTACACCTGCTTGGTGACCACCAGGTCTCCGCGGTCCAGCTCGGCGTAGACCGGCGGCTCCTCCGCCTGGAAGACGTTCTTGTAGCTGCCGCCTTCCTCGCGATACACGTACGAGCCGATACCTACGACATCAGTGCAGGTCACGACGTTGACGACGACGTCCTCCGCGGTCCCGCCGGTCAGCTCGCCGTACGACAGGTCGACCGGGTACTCGTCCCCGACGCACGGCTTCAGGACGCGCTTGACCGCCGTCGAGACATGCGGATCCGCCAGCAGCAGCTTGACCGCCGTGGCCCGGGTCAGGCTTCTGGACGGAGGTACCGCGGAGACCGGGGCGGCCGGGCTCACCGCGTTGCCCGCCATCGGCTCCTCGTGAGCGGGGCCCTCGTCCCGGGCGCCGGTGCCGCCCGTCGCGCAGGCGGACAGGAAAAGGCTGAGGGCGGTGAGCACGGCCAGGGCCGTGCTCACCGCCTGAAAAGCACCTCGGGCCGGTGTGGGCCCGGGCCCGGGGCCGGTGCCGGCACCGGCCCTGCCGGTCAGGCAGCGCAACGCTCCCGCTCCTCACGCTCCAGCGCGCGTGCGTCCAGATCGCGGGCCTCCAGCTCCTCACGGAGCCGGGCGAGCGCCCGGTGCAGCGTGCTCTTGACCGTTCCGGCCGACATGCCGAGGGCGGCGGCCGTCTCCTCCGTGGACATCTGCTCCCAGTGTCGCAGCACGACCACGCTGCGCTGCTTGGGGGCCAGCACCTTCAGGACGTCCATCAGCAGCGCGCGGTCCGCGTGCTGCTCCGAGGAGTCGTCGACGCACGACTCCGGAAGCTGCTCGGTGGGGACCTCCTCCAGCTTGCGGGCCCGCCACCACTCCGTCCGCGTGTTGATCATGACCCGGCGCAGATAGGCGTCCGCCAGTCGCTTGTCGGCTATGCCGTCCCAGCGGCCGTACGTCCGCGCCAGTGCCGTCTGGAGCAGGTCCTGGGCGTCGACCGGGTCCGGGACCAGCCGGCGGGCACTGCGCAGCAGCGCCTCCTGCCGGGTGCGGACGTATTCCTCGAACCCGAGCACCTCGCCCACGTCACCCTGCGCCATGATCAACCGCCTCCATCCCCGTTCTGCTTCACCGTGCCCCCCTGCCGGGCACGGAGATGAAGCTACGGAGGCGTTGTCACGGGGCTGTGCGAAGCAGCCTGCGGTGAACGCTCGGCTGTCCGTCGGTTGTGTAACGGAAGTAGGAAACGGCTAAGAGCGCAGGGTAGTTGGGGACGGTACGGGGTGATTTGGGCGCTGAGGGAGCGACCCACGCTGTGACATGAGGGGCGCCGGGCCGTGATCCTTCTGTGCGTCAGCTCAGCGCTGCGCCCGCCCGCCCGTCCGTCCGTCGCACCGTGCTTCAGCTGTGCGGCAGCCGGTACAGGCCGCCCGGCAGCGGTTCCACCAGACCGTCGGAGACCAGGCCGTCCAGGGCCCGGGCGCGCTGCACCGGCTCGTGCCACACGCGATCGAGGCGCGCCTGCGGCACGGGTGCGTGCGCCTCGCGCAGCACGGCCAGCAGCTTGCCCCGCACCTGGCGGTCCGTACCGGCGTACGTCTGGGCGCGCCGCGGCGGACCCTCGTGCTCCGGCTTGCCCGCCAGCCGCCACGCGCACTGCGCGGCGATCGGGCAACGGTGGCAGCCCTCGTTCTTGGCCGTGCAGATCAGCGCGCCCAGCTCCATCGAGGCGGCCGCCCAGCGGGCGGCGACCCCCTCCTCGTCCGGGAGCAGGGTCCTGGCCAGCCTGCGCTCGGCGGCCGTCGTCGCGTTCGGCGGGTACTGCACGCCGGTGACCGCGCGGGCGAACACCCGGCGGACGTTGGTGTCGAGCACCGCGTGCCGCTGCCCGTAGGCGAACGACGCCACCGCGGCCGCGGTGTACTCGCCGATGCCGGGCAGCGCGAGGAGCTGCGCGTGATCGGTGGGGACGTCGCCGCCGTGCCGTTCCGTTATGGCGACGGCCGCGCCGTGCAGGCGCAGGGCGCGGCGCGGGTAGCCGAGCCGGCCCCAGGCGCGCACGGCCTCTCCGGGGGCCTCCTTGGCGAGGTCCGCGGGGCGCGGCCAGCGGGCCAGCCACTGCTCGTAGACGGGCAGTACGCGGTTGACGGGCGTCTGCTGGAGCATGAACTCGCTGACCATCACGCCCCACGCGCCGGCCTCCGGGCGCCGCCAGGGCAGGTCGCGCGCGTGCTCGTCGAACCAGTCGATGACGGGGGAGTGGAGGTCGTCTCCGCTCGGGGAGCCGTTGCGGGCCTCGGCGGGGCTGGCGTGTGGGGGCTTCGTGGGAGCAGTCATGGCAGTTCCGATCCTGCCATGCCGGTGCGGATCGACCGTGCTGCTGCGATGCGTTTCGCGCCCCGGCAGATCGAGCCCTTCGACGTGCGCCGGAGGGCGCCCGGAGCCGCCGCCCTGCCCCGCGCATCCAACTGTCGTACCCGCGCACGGCGTTTCCGGGATGATGATCCGGAAAAGTTGTGGCTCCAGGCGGCGGGTGGGGCCAGTGAAGGCATCGATCTCTCGTACAGTTTGCGCCGTGGGATCTCTGCGCAATCCGGTCGGGCCGCTTCCCTCCTCCATCTACTGGCGACGGAGGGTGATCATGCTGTCCGTGGTCGCCCTGCTGGCCCTGCTCGTCACCTGGATCGTGACGTCCGGGGGCGGCGGCGGGAGCGGCAACGGCGCAGGGGGCCCGGACGGCAAGAATCCCGCGCCCTCGATCACACCGGGGCCCTCCGGGTCCGGGCCGGCCATCACGGAAGCGCCGGGCGGGCGTGACGAGTCGGGCGACGAGACGGGCGACGGGAATTCCGGCGGGAGCGACGCCGGGGACGGCGCGGACGACGGTACGGGGGACAGCGCCGGCACCGGTCCGGGTGCGGGCGGCGGTTCCGCAGGCCCGGGCGGATCCGGTTCCGGCGGTACGGTCTCGGGCGTCTCCGGCGGTGGCGCCGGTACGGGTGACACGCTGCCGGCCGGGTCCTCGCTGCCCAACTGCGGCCCGAACGCCGTGACGTTGACCCTGCGCAGCGTGCGCAACGCGTACTCGCCCGACGAGACGCCCGCGTTCCGGCTGACCGCGAAGAACACCTCCGGCAGTGACTGCAAGGTCGATCTCGGGCCCAGGAAAGCGGTGCTGACGGTCACTCAGGCGGGCGGCGACGACGACACGTACTGGTCGTCGGCGGACTGTCCGAAGGGTGCCGGGAGCCTGCTGTACCGGGTGCCGGCGGGGGAGAGCATCACGTACACCGTGGAGTGGAACCGCAAGCCGAGCGCCCCGGAGTGCGGGACGCCTCCGGCGGGGGTGGCCGGGCCGGGGACGTACCTGCTGGAGGGGAAGGCGGCGGGCTTCGGGACGTTGCGGGCGTCGTTCGTGCTGGACGCGGACTGACCGCTGCGCTGGGCTGTGCTGCGCTGTGCCGGGCGGGTGCTCGTGGCCCGCTGGACGGTGGTCGGTGTGGTCAGGTGCGGGCCGTCGCCGGGGCGCTTGCGGTCGCGGCCGCGGTTGCGGGGTGTGGCGGGTGCGGGTTCGTCGTGGCTGGTCGCGCAGTTCCCCGCGCCCCTTTGCGGCGTTGGGCGTGCCGTTCCTCGCGCCCCTTCGGGCGCTAGACGTACCGTTCCAGGATCGAGGATTCCGCCAGGCGTGACAGGCCCTCCCGGACGCTGCGGGCGCGGGCCTCGCCCA
Source organism: Streptomyces sp. NPDC052023 (assembly GCF_044548465.1). Taxonomy (NCBI): domain Bacteria; kingdom Bacillati; phylum Actinomycetota; class Actinomycetes; order Kitasatosporales; family Streptomycetaceae; genus Streptomyces; species Streptomyces sp. NPDC052023. The sequence continues at coordinate 727,004 of NZ_JBIUBW010000002.1, forward strand.
CGCCGTCCACCGTCTGGAGGTCGTCGACGCTCGCGGCGAGCAGCTTCTGCAGGCCGCCGAAGTGCTCCACCAGCCGGTCGATGATGGCGCCCGGCAGCCGCGGCACCTTGGCCAGCAGCCGGAAGCCGCGCGGCGAGACCGCGGAGTCCAGGGCCTCGGGGGAGCCGGTGTAACCCAGCGCGCGGGCCACCGTGGGCAGTTCGAGCAGCTCGGCGTGGCTGAGCGCGTCCAGCTCGGCCAGCGCCTCGTCCACCGTGCGGGAGCGCTTGGCGGTGGGCTCGGGGACGTAGTCCCGGACGACCAGCTCCCGCTCGGGCTCCACGCCCGCGATCAACTCGTCCAGCTGGAGCGCGAGCAGCCGCCCGTCGGTGCCCAGCTCCACCACGTACTCGGCGATCTCGGTCGCGATCCGGCGCACCATCTCCAACCGCTGCGCCACCGCCGAGACGTCGCGGACCGTCACCAGGTCCTCGATCTCCAGCGCGGACAGCGTGCCCGCGACCTCGTCGAGGCGGAGCTTGTAGCGCTCCAGGGTCGCGAGTGCCTGGTTGGCGCGGGACAGGATCGCCGCGGAGTCCTCCAGCACGCGGCGCTGGCCGTCGACGTAGAGGGCGATCAGGCGCATGGACTGGGAGACCGAGACCACCGGGAAGCCGACCTGTTTGCTGACGCGGTCGGCGGTGCGGTGCCGGGTGCCGGTCTCCTCGGTCGGGATCGTCGGGTCGGGGAGCAGCTGCACGCCCGCCCGGAGGATCTTCGACAGGTCGGAGGAGAGCACGATGCCGCCGTCCAGCTTGCACAGCTCGCGCAGCCGGGTCGCCGTGAACTCGACATCCAGGACGAATCCACCCGTGCACATGGACTCGACGGTCTTGTCGGAGCCGAGCACGATGAGGCCGCCGGTGTTGCCGCGCAGGACGCGCTCAAGGCCGTCACGCAAGGACGTGCCGGGGGCGACGGCGCTCAGCGAGGCGCGCATCAGGCCATCGGTACCGGCACTCCCACCGGACTTTCCGGGAGCTGCTGCCCGGTCGTTGGCTGCCACTGCACTCCTCCGGTCGCAGGTTCTGGGGTGCTCCCGGATCCGCACTCGGTTCGTACGGACGGGCGAGACCAGGGCAAAGTCTACCGGCGGTCCTCCGCGTCCTGGGGGGCCTCTCGGCGACGGGACCGGGGCAGCACCCTGAGGGCGTCCCCTATGTCCGCGACTTCCAGCACCTTCATACCGGCCGGAACCTTGCCCGGATCACCCGGGACGAGGGCGTGCGTGAAGCCCAGCCGGTGTGCCTCCGCGAGCCTGCGCTGCACGCCCGTGACCCGTCTGACCTCGCCCGCGAGGCCGACCTCGCCGATCGCGACGAGGTTCTTCGGCAGTGGGGTGTCGCTGGCGGCGGAGGCCAGGGCGAGGGCGACGGCGAGGTCGGCCGCGGGCTCGGAGAGCTTCACCCCGCCGACCGTCGCGGAGTAGATGTCCCGCTTGCCCAGGGCGCTGATCCGGCCGCGCTGTTCCAGCACCGCGAGCATCATCGAGACGCGGGAGGTCTCCAGACCGGACGTCGTGCGGCGCGGGGAGGGGATCTGGGAATCGACGGTGAGTGCCTGCACCTCGGCCACCAAAGGGCGGCGGCCCTCCAGGGTCACGGTGAGGCAGGTGCCGGGGACCGGTTCGGCACGACGAGTCAGGAAAAGTCCGCTGGGGTCCGCAAGGCCCGTGATGCCCTCGTCGTGCAGTTCGAAGCAACCGACCTCGTCCGTGGCGCCGTAGCGGTTCTTGACGCCTCGTACGAGCCGCAGACGCGCGTGCCGCTCTCCCTCGAAGTGCAGCACGACGTCGACGAGGTGTTCCAGGAGGCGGGGGCCCGCGATCGCGCCGTCCTTGGTGACATGGCCGACCAGCAGGGTGGACATGCCGCGCTCCTTCGAGGCGCGGATCAGCGCGCCGGCCACCTCACGGACCTGTGCCATGCCGCCGGGCGCGCCGTCGATCTCCGGGGAGGCGACCGTCTGCACCGAGTCCAGGACCAGCAGCGACGGCTTCACCGCGTCCAAGTGGCCGAGGACGGCGGCCAGATCGGTCTCGGCGGCGAGATAGAGGTGGTCGTCGAGGGCGCCGATCCGGTCGGCGCGCAGCCGGACCTGGCTCGCGGACTCCTCGCCGGTCACGTACAGGGTGGGGTGCTCGTCGCTCGCCGACTTGGCGGCCACGTCCAGCAGCAGCGTCGACTTGCCGACGCCGGGCTCGCCCGCGAGCAGCACCACCGCGCCGGGCACCAGACCGCCGCCGAGCACCCGGTCCAGCTCGGGCACACCCGTGGAACGGGCGGTCGCCTGCCGGCCGTCGACCTGCCCGATGGGCAGCGCGGACGTCGTGACGCGCCCGGGCGTCGTGGTCCGCACCGCGGCCGCGCCGTACTCCTCGATCGTCCCCCAGGCCTGGCACTCGGGGCAGCGACCGAGCCATTTGGCCGTCTGCCAGCCGCATTCGGTGCAGCGGTAGGACGGACGGTCCTTGGTGGTCTTCGTACGGGCAGCCATGGACGAAACCGTAGCCGCCGGCACTGACAGCCGGGGGGCGGGTCTCGCGCAACAGCGCGTTGCGGGCAGCTTCGCCCGCGCCCGGCCGCGCGCCCCTGCGCACCCCCGACCGGTCGCCCCGTCACGAACGAGCCATGGAACAGAGGGTTCCTGTCCCCTTATGAGGGATCGTTTCACCCGTACGGATTAAATGTGCTCAACGGGGCAGAAGCCGCCACTTGCCGCCGCCTACGGTCGCCGGGTGATGAGCAGCAGCCCGGACACCACGACCCGCACCACTGGCGCACATCGTGCGCGCCGTGAGGCGCGTGACCGCGCTGCGGCGCGCACCTTGGTGCAGCGTCCGCCCGCGCGCTACGAGCCATATGTGGACGGCCTGTTCACGTACTGCCTGTCCGTGCTGTGCGACCACCAAGCGGCCACCGCCGCCCTCGGCGAGGTCCTCGCGCTCGCCGAGCGCCGGGGCCAGCGTGCCCCGGAGTCCGCCGGTGACCGCAGGGCCTGGCTCTACGCGCTGGCCCGCTGGGCCTGCCTGCGCAAGCTGGCCGAGGCCAAGCAGAAACGTCAGGCCACCCACGCGGCGGGCCGGCACGGCACCGAGCGCAAGCGCACCACGCAGCCCTCGACGCCCCCCGCCTCCGAGCAGGCGCAGGAGCGGCGGCGGCGCGAACTCGCCCTGCTCGCCTGGCCGGAGGCCGCCGGTACCACCCCCGAGCAGCGCGAGGCGCTCGAACTGGCCGTGCGCCACCACCTGTCCGCCCACGAGGTCGCCGCCGTCCTCGGCATGGACCTCGCCGCCGCCCGTGACCTGCTCTCCTCCGCCGCCTGCGAGGTGGAGCGCACCCGCGCGGCCCTCGCCGTCGTCGAGACCGGGTCCTGCCCGAGCGTCGCCCGCCTCACCGGCGACAACCAGCTCGTGCTCAGCAGCGCCCTGCGCCGGGAACTGGTCCGGCACGTCGACGACTGCCCCCGCTGCCGGCGCACCGCCGAGCGCGCGCTCCCCGGCAACTGGCCCGGTGCCGCTCCCGGCCCCGCCCAGCTGCCCGTCCTGGAGGCGCCCCGCGCGGCCCTGCACATCGCCATGGCGCACCACCCCCGCGCGCGTGCGGCCGCACCCCGCTTCGACCGGCGGGGATTTCCGATGGACCCCAAGGACCGCGCCGCCCGGAGAGACCGCCTCCGCGCGCGTGCCGTCACCACGACCGTCGTCGCCACCGTGGTGGCCGCTCCGGTGATCGCGCTGTGGTCGGCCTACCGGGGTGGGCCGATCGCCGGTGAGGGCGAGGGCGGCCGCGAGGCCACCGCCAGCCGCGACGACGGCCCCGGCACGCTCGAGGGCGAGACGGTGGGCGGCGGCTACGAGAACGCGGGCAACGCCAGCACCAGCCCGGGCCGCCGCTTCTCCCAGGGCAACGAGCCCGACGTGTCGGTGGAGGTCATCAGCGTCGCCGGGGGCGGGCACAAGGGCGCGGGCCGGCTCACGGTGGCCGCGGACAACGCCGGCGACACCACCCTCATCACCCTCACCGCAGCCGGGTCCGCACCGGTCCGCTGGTCCGCGACCACCGCCGCCTCCTGGCTCTACATGAGCCGGTCATCGGGAACGCTGCGCCCCGGCGAGACGGTGACGATCAGGGTGTACGTCGACCATCTGCGCGAGCCCTCCGGGTTCTGGAACGCACGGGTCGCCGTCTCACCGGCCGGCGCGATCGTCTCCATCCAGGGGTACGGCAGCGCGCCGACCCCGTCCGACCCCGGACCGGGCCCGGACCCCGGCCCCAGCACGCCGGGTGGCCCCGGCGAGCCGACCCCGCCCGGCCCGGACCCGACGCCCACGACCCCCGCCCCGCCCGACCCGACGCCGACCGCCCCGACCACGCCGCCGCCCGACCCCGAGCCGACCCCGAGCGCGTCCGAGCCCTCGACGCCGGGAAGCCCGACGCCGCCGCCCAGCGACAGCGGCACGCCGAGCGCCGGCACCTCCTAGGCCCCGAGGTCCGCCGCGTGTCAGCCCTGGGGGTCCGCCGGGTGCGGCGCCAGCAGGGGCAGCTGCGACGCCAGGCGCTGCTCACAGAGCTCGGCCAGGCGGTCGTACCCCGCCTTGCCCATCAGCTCGGTCAGCTCCGGCCGGTAGGAGACGTACACCGGCTCGCCCGCGCCGTGCGCAGAAGTCGCCGACGTGCACCACCAGTGCAGGTCGTGGCCGCCCGGCCCCCAGCCCCGGCGGTCGTACTCGCCGATGGAGATCTGGAGCACCCGGGTGTCGTCGGGCCGGTCGATCCAGTCGTACGTCCGCCGGATCGGCAGCTGCCAGCACACGTCCGGCTTGGTCTCCAGCGGCTCGCGGCCCTCCCGCACGGCGAGGATGTGCAGCGAGCAGCCGGCGCCGCCCGCGAAGCCGGGGCGGTTCTGGAAGATGCAGGAGCCCTGGTACGGGCGGGTCTGCCGGGAGCCTTCGTCGTCCTCGGAGACCCAGCCGTTCCGGGTGCCCTCGGCGTGGTTCTGCCAGACATCCGGCGTGAGCCTCGCCACATGCTCGGCGACCCGCTGCTCGTCCTCCTCGTCGGAGAAGTGGGCGCCCAGCGAGCAGCAGCCGTCGTCCGCGCGGCCCGCCTGGATGCCCTGGCAGCCGCTGCCGAAGATGCAGTTCCAGCGTGAGGTGAGCCATGTCAGATCGCAGCGGAACACCTGCTCGTCGTCCGCCGGATCCGGGAACTCCACCCACGCGCGCGGGAAGTCGAGGCCCTTCTCGTCGGTTGCCGGGCCGGCCAGGGGCTGCTGTGGCGTCTTCGGTGCTTTCGCCTGCGAAGAATCCTGGGAAGAACCCTTGGCCGATTTGGCCTTCTTGTCTGCCTTGTCGGTCTTCGCCTTTTTCGTCTTTGGCACCTGTCCAGGGTAAGTCGCCCGCGACCCGGCCCGGGACCGCCTCGGGGACGGTGCGCGGCGCGGCGGGCAGTAGCGTGCCGTACATGAGACTCGGTGTCCTCGACGTGGGAAGCAACACGGTGCATCTGCTGGTGGTGGATGCACACCCCGGCGCACGCCCGCTGCCCGCGCACTCGCACAAGGCCGAACTGCGCCTGGCCCAACTCCTCGACGGGGGCGGCGCCATCGACTCGGAGGGCGTCGACAAGCTGATCGCCGTCCTGCACGACGCGCTGCAGGCCGCCGAGGACAAGGGCGTCGAAGAACTCCTGCCGTTCGCCACCTCCGCCGTGCGCGAGGCCACCAACGCCGACGACGTACTCGCGCGCGTGCAGGAAGAGACCGGCGTCGCCCTCCAGGTCCTCACCGGCGCCGAGGAGGCCCGGCTCACCTTCCTCGCCGCCCGCCGCTGGTTCGGCTGGTCCGCGGGCAGGCTGCTGGTCGTGGACATCGGCGGCGGCTCCCTGGAGATCGCGTACGGCATCGACGAGGAGCCCGACACGGCGGTGTCGCTGCCGCTCGGCGCCGGCCGGCTGACCTCCGGCTGGCTGCCCGGCGACCCGCCCTCCACGGACGACATAAGGTCCCTGCGCCGCCACGTCCGCGCCGAGATCGCCCGCACCGTGGGCGAGTTCACCCGCTTCGGCACGCCCGACCACGTGGTCGCGACGTCCAAGACCTTCAAGCAGCTCGCCCGCATCGGCGGCGCCGCCCGCTCCGCCGAGGGCCTCTACGTCCAGCGTGAACTCAAGCGGCAGACCCTGGAGTCCTGGGTGCCCCGCCTCTCCGCCATGACCACCGACGAACGCGCCGAACTCCCCGGCGTCTCGGAGGCCCGCGCCGGCCAGCTCCTCGCGGGCGCGCTGGTGGCGGAGGCGGCGATGGACCTGTTCCGCGTCGAGACGCTGGAGATCTGCCCATGGGCGCTGCGGGAAGGCGTCATCCTGCGCCGGCTGGATCACATGGGACCGGGCTGAGACGGACGCCGGCCGGAGGTGCCGTAGGGGCGGGCCGATCTGACCTGCGGCGCTGTGGCGTGCTGTCTGTCACAGCCCGGCGCCCTCGGCCGAGGCCGTGACGGCGAAGCCCCGTCAGCGCCGGCCGTCCCCTCCGATGCCCCACCGCGGCCCCGTGGGCCCGCCTCCCTGGGCCCGGCTTCCTGGGCCCGGCTTCTGGGTCCGGCTTCCTGGGTCCGGCTTCCTGGGTCCGGCTCCAAGGGCCCCGGCCCGATCCCCCCGAGGCCCTGAGCCCCACTACTGCCCCGCCCTGCCTCGCACCGAGGCCCGTCCCGGCCCGCTGAGGCTCGCCCGCCCCCCCGGCCGAATCCCGACGGTCGTCCCGGCCCCCGCCCCCGGCCGAATCCCGACGGTCGTCCCGGCCCCCGCCCCCGGCCGAATCCCGACGGTCGTCCCGGCCCCGACCCCGGCTCGAACGCCGTCCCTCCGGGCGCGCCGTTACCCTGTCTCCGTGGCAGAACCAGTCGTACGCGTCCCGGATGCGAAGGTCGCCCTCTCGACGGCCTCCGTCTATCCGGAGTCGACGGCGACGGCCTTCGAGATCGCCGCACGCCTCGGGTACGACGGCGTCGAAGTCATGGTGTGGAACGAACCCGTCAGCCAGGACATCGAAGCCCTCCGCAGGCTCAGCGACTTCCACCAGATCCCGATCCTCGCCGTCCACGCCCCCTGCCTGCTCATCACACAGCGCGTGTGGTCCACAGACCCCTGGGTCAAGCTCCAGAGAGCCCGGGCAGCCGCGGAGAAGCTCGGCGCGAGCACCGTGGTCGTCCACCCGCCGTTCCGCTGGCAGCGCCAGTACGCACGTGACTTCGTCTCCGGCATCTGGCGGATGGCGGACGAAACGGATGTGCGGTTCGCCGTAGAGAACATGTACCCCTGGCGCTACCGCGACCGCGAGATGCTCGCGTACGCCCCCGACTGGGACGTCACCAAGGACGACTACCGGCATTTCACGATCGATCTCAGCCACGCCGCCACCGCACGCACCGACGCCCTGCAGATGGTCGACCGCATGGGCGACCGCCTCGGCCACGTCCACCTCGCCGACGGCGCCGGCTCCAACAAGGACGAGCACCTCGTCCCCGGCCGTGGCAACCAGCCCTGCGCGGAACTGCTGGAACGCCTCGCCCTGATCGGCTTCGACGGCCATGTCGTGATCGAGGTCAACACCCGCCGTGCCATGTCCAGCGCTGAGCGCGAGGCCGACCTCGCCGAGGCGCTGGCCTTCACCCGGCTCCACCTGGCCTCCGCCGTGAAGGTGCCCCGGCGATGACCGGCGCGACCGCCCGCAGACGCGGCAGGCCCCCTCGCACGGAGTCCGGCGACACCCGCGACCGCATCCTCGCCGTGGCCCGCGAGGAGTTCTCCGAACGGGGCTACGAGAAGACGTCCGTGCGCGGTATCGCCAAGGCGGCGGGCGTGGACCCGGCGCTGGTGCATCACTACTTCGGCACGAAGGAGCAGGTCTTCCAGGAGGCGCTGGAGGCGGTCTTCGCGCCCGCCCTGAAGGCGCCCGACGTGATCTTCGAGGGACCGGCCGACGGCGTCGGTGAGCGGTTCGCCCGGTTCCTGTTCGGAATCTGGGAGAACCCCGTCACCCGGACCCCGCTGCTGGCCGTCGTACGGTCCGCCGTGACCAACGAGGTGGCGGCGGACGTCTTCCGCCGCCTGGTCGCCGCGCAACTGCTGCGCAAGGTCGCCTCCCAGCTCGGCATGCCCGACGCCGAGCTGCGGGCCGAGCTCGCGGCCGCGCAGATGGTCGGCGTCGCGATCATGCGGTACGTCATCAAGCTGGAGCCGCTGGCCTCGGCCGACCTCGAGGTGATCATCGAACGCATCGCTCCCGTCGTACAGGGGCATCTGACCGGCCCCTGACGAGCGAGATGACCGGGCCCCCGACGGCGGGATGACCGCCCCCCGACGTGCGGAATGATCGCCCCCGACCAGCGAGGCGACCGCCCCTGACGAGCGAGAACCGGACCACCCTGAGACACGCATCCCGCATTCCGGACACGATGTCCATCCCTTGGAGCTCCGGCGTACGCTCGTAGGAGTCAGATTTCTCCGAAGGAGCGAGCGACGATGCCCGAGCTGAGGTCCCGCACAGTCACCCACGGCCGCAACATGGCGGGCGCCCGCGCCCTTATGCGCGCCTCCGGTGTACCCGGTGCGGACATCGGCCGGAAGCCGATCATCGCGGTGGCCAACAGCTTCACGGAGTTCGTGCCGGGGCACACCCACCTCCAGCCGGTCGGCCGGATCGTCAGCGAGGCGATCGTCGAGGCCGGCGGCATCCCGCGCGAGTTCAACACCATCGCCGTCGACGACGGCATCGCGATGGGCCACGGCGGCATGCTGTACAGCCTGCCCTCCCGCGACCTGATCGCGGACAGCGTGGAGTACATGGTCGAGGCGCACTGCGCCGACGCCCTGGTCTGCATCTCCAACTGCGACAAGATCACCCCGGGCATGCTGAACGCGGCGCTCCGCCTCAACATCCCCACGGTCTTCGTCTCCGGCGGCCCCATGGAGTCGGGCCGCGCCACGCTGGTCGACGGCACGGTCCGCACCCTCGACCTGGTCGACGCGATCTCCGACGCCGTGAACGACAAGATCTCGGACGAGGACATCCTCCGTATCGAGGAGAACGCCTGTCCGACGTGCGGCTCCTGCTCCGGCATGTTCACCGCCAACTCGATGAACTGCCTGACCGAGGCCATCGGCCTCTCCCTCCCCGGCAACGGCTCGGTCCTCGCCACCCACACCGCGCGCAAGCAGCTCTACGTGAACGCCGCCCGCACGGTGATGGACCTGACCCGGCGCTACTACGAGCAGGACGACGACACGGTCCTGCCCCGTTCCGTCGCCACCTTCGCCGCCTTCGAGAACGCGATGGCCCTGGACATCGCGATGGGCGGCTCCACCAACACGATCCTGCACCTGCTGGCCGCCGCCCAGGAGGCCGAGGTGCCCTTCGGACTGGAGCAGATCGACGCCGTCTCGCGCCGGGTGCCGTGCCTGGCGAAGGTCGCGCCCAACGTCGCCAAGGACCGCACGTACTACATGGAGGACGTGCACCGGGCCGGTGGCATCCCCGCCCTGCTCGGCGAGCTGCACCGCGCGGGCCTGCTCAACGAGGACGTGCACGCCGTGCACAGCCCGTCGCTCGCCGACTGGCTGAAGACCTGGGACGTCCGCGGCGGCTCCCCTTCCGCCGAGGCGGTGGAACTGTGGCACGCGGCCCCCGGCTGCGTCCGCTCCGCCGAGGCCTTCTCCCAGTCCGAGCGCTGGGCGGCACTCGACGAGGACGCCGAGGGCGGCTGCATCCGCTCGGCCGAGCACGCCTACTCCAAGGACGGCGGCCTCGCGGTGCTGCGGGGCAACCTGGCCGTCGACGGCTGCGTCGTGAAGACGGCCGGCGTCGACGAGTCGATCTGGACCTTCGAGGGCCCGGCGGTCGTCTGCGAGTCGCAGGAGGAGGCCGTCGAGAAGATCCTCAACAAACAGGTGACCGACGGCGATGTCGTCGTCATCCGCTACGAGGGTCCCAAGGGCGGCCCCGGTATGCAGGAGATGCTCTACCCGACGTCCTTCCTCAAGGGCCGCGGCCTCGGCAAGACCTGCGCACTGATCACCGACGGCCGCTTCTCCGGCGGCACCTCGGGCCTCTCCATCGGCCACGCGTCCCCCGAGGCGGCCTCCGGCGGCACCATCGCCCTCGTCGAGGACGGCGACCGCATCCGCATCGACATCCCCAACCGCTCGATCGAGCTGCTCGTCGACGAGGCGGAGCTGACGCGTCGCAACGAGGCGCTGAACGGCGCGTACGCCCCCAGGAACCGCGAGCGCAAGGTCTCCGCCGCCCTGCGTGCCTACGCCGCGATGGCGACGAGCGCGGACAAGGGCGCGGTCCGGGATGTCAGCAAGCTGGGCTGAGGCCCCGGACGGCGCTCGGCGCCCGTGCGAACGCGCCGAGTGACCGGGATACGTGGTGACCGGGGACGCCCCTGACGGGTGCGGCCCCTTCCGCGTTCCGGTGGGTATCGGGTGCGCGCTGCGAGCTCACGCCGCCGCGGGCGCCTGCCTCACCACCGCGTCGCCTCACCACCGCGTCGCCGCGCCCCCGTCCTCCGCGAACAGCACTCCGTCCGGCGCCCCCGCGAACACCTTCCCGTCCGCCGCCACCGGCAGCGGCAACGCCGACACCACGGCATCGCGCGCCGCACCGGGCCGGGCCTCGGTCTGCCCCACCAACGCCCCCTCGACCGCGTCGACGGCGATCACGCGCCCGTCCCCGGCGCCGAAGTACAGCCGCTTGCCGGCCACGACCGGCGCCGACGGGAAACTGACGGACGTCTCCAGCCGCCAGCGCTGCTCCGACGCACCGGTGTCCACGGCCGTGAGCGAGCCGTCGGCCCCCAGCAGATACACGGTGTCCCGCGCCACCGCCGCCTGCGCTCCCGCCACGGGAAAGCGCAGGGCGACCCGGCTCTGGGCGTCCCGCGTGGCGTCGTAGCGCACCACGGCGTCCGTGTCCGCGTACGACGCGGAGGTCGACGTGAACCACAGCACGCCCTCCCGTGCGCCCACCAGGCTCAGTGCCCCCGCCAGCCGTCGCTGCCATCGCACGTCGCCGTTCTCCGGGTCCACGGCGGTCACCCGCGTGCCGGCCCCGTCCGCGTCCACGGCGTACGCCACGCGCTCCCCGTAGGACTGGAAGACCGGCCGGCCGAGCCCGGCCACCCGGTGCCGCCACTTCCGCTCACCGGTCGCCGCGTCCAGCGCCGTGACCGTCGAGTCGGGGCCGGTGAGCAGTACGGCGCCGCCGACGTGCGCGATGCGGCCGTCGTAGCGAGCGATGTCCTGGCTCCACACCGTCCTGCCGGTCTCCGGGTCCAGCGCGACGAGACGCCGGCTGCCCTCGGAGACGACGTGCAGCAAGCCGCCCGCGAGCACGGGCGGCTGCACGTCCCCACCGGCACGCCCGCCCGTATCCGGACGCGCCCACGTCACGTCACCGTCGAGGGGATCGACGGCGGCGGCCAGGACACCGGGACGCGTGCAGTACAACGTCCTGCCCGCGTACGCGCACCGGGGCATCCCGCTCGCCTCGGCGCCCCGCGCGCTCAGCTCGACGTCCCAGGCGCGGAACCGCTGGGCCCGCTCCTGTCCCGCGGACGCCTCGGTCTCACCCGTCCCCGCGAGCAGGACGGCCCCGGCCCCGAGCGCGAGCACGACGGCTGCGGCACCGACGGCCGTCGCCCATCGCCGCCACGCGGTCCGGGACCTGGGCCGCCCCTGCTTCCGTGGCTTCCTCGGGCGGGTGCCCGAGGCAGCGGAGCCCGGGGTGGTGACCGCGGAGTCCGGGGCGGCGGGCCCGAGGCGCCGATGGGTGGGCAGCTCGTCCTCGGCAGGGCCGGACGACTGCTCGGGCGTGCGCTGTTCAGGTATGAAGGCCTGGGTGTCGTACGACGCCGACAGCGAGCGCAGCTCCGCCATCAGCTCGTCCGGGGTGGGGCGGTCCTCCGGTTCCTTGGCCAGACAACGGGCGACGAGAGGCGCGAGTTCCCGCGGCACGCCCGTCAAGTCCGCCTCCTCGTGGACGACCTGATACGCCACCAGATACGGGCTGTCGGAGTCGAACGGCCCGCTGCCCGTCGCCGCGTGCACGATGACCGAACCGAGCGCGAACACATCGGCGGCCGGCCCGACGTCCCGCGGCCTGCGGAACTGCTCCGGAGCCATGAACGGCGGCGTCCCGATCAGCTTGCCGGTCTCGGTGCGCAGTTCGCTGTCCGCGGGCCGCGAGATGCCGAAGTCGATGACTTTCGGCCCGTCCTCGGCGAGCAGCACATTGCTGGGCTTGAGGTCGCGGTGGACGACTCCCGCCCGATGAATGTCCCGCAGCGCCTCCGCCAGTCCCGCCATCAACTGCCGCAGCCGGGCGAGGGGCAGCGCGCCGTTCCGCTTCACATACTCGGAGAGGGTCGGCCCCGGGATGAACAGCGTCGCCATCCACGGCCGCCCGGCATCCGGGTCGGCATCGACGACGGGCGCGGTGAACGCACCGCTGACCCGCCGGGCCGCCCCGACCTCCTGCCGGAACCGGCCCCTGAACTCAGGGTCCTGCGCGAACTCCGCGTGCACGACCTTCACGGCCAGCTTCAGCCCCGAGGCCGACCGCGCGAGATGGACCACGCCCATGCCGCCGGACCCCAGCTGCGCCTCCAGCAGATACTGCCCGGCGTACTGCGGAGATTCCGCTTCCGCATCCGTACCGGTGCTGCGGCCCGGCGTCATCTCTCACCCCCGGATGTCCGTCCGCATGCGCGACGCGCTGAGCCTAGTCGATGCTGCGTGCGAAACCTCCGTGGGTTGCTAGCCTCGGTGCGCCACGCGATTTTGGCGTGAACCGTTCACAAGCGTCCACACGGGGGAGGCCGACATGGCCACGGAGAACATCGAGATATCGGGTGCGGGCGAGCAGGAGACGGCGCCGACGGCACTCGCGGAACCGGAGTCCTCGGCCGAGGCGGCGACGGCACGGGTGCGCGCCTACCCGGTCGCCCCCGGCGTCCGGCTCAACGTCCGCAGCGGCCCCGGCACCGACTACCGCATCGTCCGTGTCCTCCCCGAGGGCACCACCGTCCCCATCTACTGCCAGCGCCCCGGTGACAGCGTCACCGGCCCCTACGGCACCTCCAACCTCTGGGACTGCATCGCCAACTCCCAGTACGTCTCCGACGCCTACGTCAGGACCGGCACCGACGGCTACGTCGCACCCCGCTGCGCCTGACCTGCCGTGAGTGCCCCGTGAGCAGAGCCACCCTGGGGCCCGTCATCCGCCGGGCCCATAATCGACGGGTGAGCGACGACCAGAACGGAACCCTCGACCGGCCCACGGACGGTGGGCCCCGCCCCGAACCCCTGCGCTTCTTCGGTACGACCTGGGTCGGCCACGACGACGGCTACACCGCCCGTCGTATCGCCGTCTCCGTCGGCTCCCTCGCCACGGCCGTGGCCGCCTGCCTGGTGCTCCGCTTCGCCTACGAGGGCATCCAGCTCGCCGACACGGGCAGCTTCGTTCCGCTCCTGGTCGTCGTCATGTTCGCGGTCTGCAGCTCACTCGCCTTCCGGCACACCTGGGAAGGCTTCACCAAGCGCCACGACCCCGACCGCCAGTCCACCCTCCGCGGCCTTCTGACCATCGGTTTCATCGGCTCCCTCCTGGCCTACTTCGTCCGCTCCCTCACCGAGGCCCCCGGCGAGAAGCTGCACCGTGCGGAGTACGAAACAGCCCTCCAGCACCACGCGAAGCGCACGTCCCGCCGGACCGGCAACCCCGCGAAGAGGCGCCGCCGCGACTGAGGGCACAGGCGAGAGGCGGCGGGATCGGGCGAGGCAGGTCCCGATTCACCGCTCCCTCCCCCCGGCGTGACCCCTGTCGCCCCACCCCGCCCGCCGGGACCATGGCCCCATGGCCGCCTCCACGACACCCCCGCCCCCCTCACCCCCCTCCCGCGCCCACTCCTTCAACGCCGCCGCAGCCCAGTACGCGGCGAACCGCCCCTCCTACCCACCCGCCCTCTTCGACGCGCTCGAGGACCTGGCGGGGCGCCCGCTCGCCGGCTCTCGTGTGGTGGACGTCGGTGCAGGCACGGGTATAGCGACCGCCCTGCTGCACGACCGGGGCGCCGACGTGGTGGCCGTCGAGCCGGGTGACGGCATGTCCGCGCACTTCCGCAGCACACGCCCCGGCATCCCGATCGTCCGCGGCGACGGCAACGCCCTCCCCCTCGCCGACGCCTGCGCGGACTTCGTCACCTACGCCCAGGCCTGGCACTGGACCGACCCCCACCTCGCGCTGCCCGAGGCCTTCCGCGTCCTTCGGCCGGGCGGCGCACTGGCCCTGTGGTGGAACCGCGACGCGCCCGGCGTCCCCTGGGTCGCCGCCCAGGCGGAACGGATCAAGCTGCACTACGGCGACCCCGTCGTGGTCCAGCCCGGCCGACCGGCCTCCGGCGCGGACCCCGTCGTCCACACCCCCGACTACGCCCGCCGAGTCGTCCGCTGGAGCCGCCGCATCCCGCTGGACACGCACCTCGCCAATCTCGGCAGCCACTCGATCTTCCTGGTCAACGGCACCGAACGCAGCGAGGCGTTCCTCACCGAGGAGCGCCGCCACCTTCTCCAGGTCTTCCCGGACGGCTTCGTCGACGAGGTCTACGAAGCGGAACTCCTCGTCGCCCGCACCTCCTGATCCCGCCGGCACCTCCTGACCCGCCGCCCTCCTGATCCCGCCGGCACCTCCTGACCCGCTGCCCCTCCTGACGTGTCGCAACGCGAACCGGCCGCTCTCCCGCGACCCTCCCGTGCCCGCTCATGCAAGCGCGCGGGGGAGCGCCCCTCACATGCCCCCGCACGCCGAAGTCCGTTGCCGTCAACGGAACGGCAACCGAAGCGGTAGCGAGCGGAAGCCGCCCACGCAACACCATCCCCCGCTCCCCAGCACCTCCCCTTGACGCCATCGACCCCCGTGAGCATTATTCATCGCATGATGAATTACGTCGACGAGCCACCCGGCACGGGTGGGCAACCCGCACCCGGAGCCACCCAGCCCCCCGCCATCCGCGCCGAGGGACTGACCGTCGCGCGCGGCCCCCGCACAGTCCTGCGCGCCCTGGACTTCACCGTGCCGCGCGGCCAGATCACCGGCCTCCTGGGCCCCTCGGGCTGCGGCAAGTCGACCCTCATGCGCGCCATCGTCGGCACCCAGGCCAAGGTCACCGGCACTCTCGACGTCCTGGGCCGCCCGGCCGGCCACCGCACCCTGCGCACCCGCATCGGCTACGTCACCCAGGCCCCCTCCGTCTACGACGACCTCACCGTCCGCCAGAACCTCGACTACTTCGCCGCGATACTCGACCCTCGCCGCGCGACCGCCGACCGCCGCCAGGACGTCGACCGGGCCCTCACCGACGTCGACCTCACCAGCCACGCCGACGCCCTCGCCGGCAACCTCTCCGGCGGCCAGCGCAGTCGGGTCTCCCTGGCCGTCGCCCTCCTCGGCACCCCCGAGGTCCTGGTTCTCGACGAGCCCACCGTCGGCCTCGACCCCGTCCTGCGCCGCGACCTGTGGAACCTCTTCCACGCCATCGCCGCCGACCGAGGCGCGACCCTCCTCATCTCCTCCCACGTCATGGACGAGGCCGAGCGCTGCCACCGCCTCCTCCTCATGCGCGAGGGCGAGATCCTCGCCGACGACATCCCGGACGCCCTGCGCGCCCGCACCGGCGCCGAGACGGTCGAAGCCGCGTTCCTGCACCTCGTGGACGAGGCGAGCGCCAACGCCCGTGACAAGGAGAAGACCCGATGACCACCACGGCGACTACGACCGCGCCCACCGGCGCCCTGAACGCCTCCCGCACCGCAGCGACCGCCGCCCGGGTCCTGCGCCAGCTCCGCCACGACCCGCGCACCATCGCGCTGATGATCCTCGTCCCGTGCCTGATGCTGATCCTGCTGCGCTACGTGTTCGACGGCAGCCCGCGCACCTTCGACAACATCGGCGCGTCCCTGCTGGGCATCTTCCCGCTGATCACGATGTTCCTGGTGACGTCCATCGCCACCCTGCGCGAACGCACCTCGGGCACCCTCGAACGCCTGCTCGCCATGCCCCTCGGCAAGGGCGACGTCATCGCCGGCTACGCCCTCGCCTTCGGCACCCTCGCGATCATCCAGTCCGCACTCGCCACCGGCCTCGCTCTGTGGGTCCTCGGCCTGGACGTCACCGGCTCTCCCTGGCTGCTCCTGCTGGTGGCCCTGCTCGACGCGCTCCTCGGCACAGCCCTCGGCCTGTTCGTCTCGGCCTTCGCGGCCTCGGAATTCCAGGCGGTCCAGTTCATGCCGGCAGTGATCTTCCCTCAGCTCCTCCTCTGCGGCCTCTTCACTCCGCGCGACAAGATGCACCCCGTCCTCGAAGCGATCTCCAACGTCCTCCCCATGTCCTACGCCGTCGACGGCATGAACGAAGTCCTCAAGCACACCGACATGACGGCCGACTTCGTCCGCGACGCCCTGATCGTCGCGGGCTGCGCCCTCCTGGTCCTCACCCTCGGCGCGGCGACCCTCCGGCGCCGGACCACCTGACTCACCGGGCAAGCCATGTCCCGCCCACCGGACAAGCGAGCCCGCCCCCCACTCCCGGTGCGAGGATGAACCCGGACGACGCAACCCCCGGAGGGCCCCGCACCATGACCCAGAAAGTCGCAGTCCTCGGCACCGGCAAGATCGGCGAAGCCCTGCTCAGCGGAATGATCCGCGCCGGCTGGAACCCCGCCGATCTCCTGGTCACCGCCCGCCGCCCGGAGCGGGCCGAGGAACTCCGCACCCGCCACGGAGTCACCCCGGTGACCAACGCGGAAGCCGCGAAGACCGCCGACACCCTGATCCTCACGGTCAAACCCCAGGACATGGGCACCCTCCTCGACGAACTAGCCCCCCACGTCCCCGCCGACCGCCTGGTCATCAGCGGCATGGCGGGCATCACGACCGCATCCCTCGAAGCGCGCCTCGCCGCCGGCACGCCGGTCGTCCGCGTCATGACGAACACCCCCGCCCTCGTCGACGAGGCCATGTCCGTCATCTCCGCCGGCAGCCACGCCGGCGAAGCTCACCTCGCGCACGCCGAAGGCATCTTCGGCGCCGTCGGCAAGACGCTCCGTGTTCCCGAGACCCAGCAGGACGCCTGCACCGCCCTCTCCGGCTCCGGCCCGGCGTACTTCTTCTACCTGGTCGAAGCCATGACCGATGCCGGCATCCTGCTCGGCCTGCCCCGCGACAAGGCCCACGACCTCATCGTCCAGTCCGCGATCGGCGCGGCCACCATGCTCCGCGACAGCGGCGAACACCCGGTCAAGCTCCGAGAGAACGTGACGTCCCCCGCCGGCACCACCATCAACGCCATTCGCGAACTGGAGAACCACGGCGTGCGAGCCGCGCTCATCGCCGCCCTCGAGGCCGCCCGCGACCGCAGCCGCGAGCTCGCCTCCGGCAACAACTGACACCGCCCACCGGGAGGAGCGGCTACTTCGCCGCGGCCACGACCTCATTCGCGTACACCACCCGCGCGAAGCCGCTCCCCCTTCCCCCTGGCCTACCGGGCCGCGTTCAGCACAGCTCCCACCCCGGTATCGGCGCCGCTCCCACCACCGGAACCCGCGACCCCCGTATCGGAAGAAGCCGGCAGCAACCCGATCGCGCGATAAGCGGCATCCACGGTCGGCCGGGCCATCGCCCGCGCCCTCTCCGCACCATCCCGCAGCACCCCCTCCACATAGCCGGGATCCGCACACAACGCCTTGTGCCTCTGCTGTACGGGCCTGAGGAGCTCGACCACGGCCTCTGCGGTGTCCTTCTTCAAGGCGCCGTACGACTCATATACACCGCTCAGGCCCGATGGGTTCCCACCCGTGCACGCCGCCAGAATCTCCAGCAGGTTCGCAACCCCGGGCCGTCCCTCCCGGTCGTACACGACGTCCCGCCCACTGTCGGTGACCGCCCGCATGATCTTGCTGCGCACCACGTCCGGCTCATCGAGCAGATAGACGATGCCCGGCCCGGTGTCGTCGCTCTTCCCCATCTTCGACGCCGGCTCCTGCAAATTCATCACCCGAGCGGCCACCACCGGATGCGTGGCTCGCGGCACCGCGAACGTATGTCCGTATCGCTGGTTGAACCGCACCGCCAGATCCCGCGTCAGCTCCACATGCTGCGTCTGGTCATCCCCTACAGGCACCTCGTCGGTCCCGTACGCCAGGATGTCCGCCGCCATCAGCACGGGATACGTCAGCAGCGAAAGCCGGACGCTCCCACCCCGCGTCCGTTCCCGTGCCATCTTCTCCTTGTACTGGATCATCCGCCGCATCTCACCGTCGGTCGCGACGCACTCCAGCAGGTACGACAGCCGCGCGTGCTCGTCGACATGGCTCTGGACGAAGACGGTGCACCGCTCCGGATCCAGCCCCGACGCAAGCAACAACGTCGCCGCCTGCCGAGTCAGCCTGCGCACCCGCGCCGGATCGTGCTCCACGGTCAGCGCATGCAGATCGACGATGCAGAACAAGGCGTCCGCCCGGTGCTGGTCCACCTCTGCCCACCGCCGCATGGCGCCGAGGTAGTTGCCCAGCGTCAGATGCCCGGTCGGCTTGATCCCGCTGAAGACCCGCGTCATCTCTCCACCTCCTGGTCGAGACCGCCGCACCCCGGACGGCCGGCCCCCTCGGAGGGAGAAACACGAACGGCCGCCGAAGCGGCGGCCGTTGAGTGCATACGTGCGCACGGCCGCCGTCAGGCGGCCCACCAGAACTTGGTGCACGTACGCGTAGTCATGTCCTCAGAGTACGCCTGCGGGGTGGGGCCGAGCACCCGAGTTGACACGCCCCGAGCCGGTACGTAGTGTTCTCCGAGTTGTCCGACGTGAGCGCCGACCTCGGTCGGTCCCCGGGCAGCGATTCCGCGAGTATCAACCACTCCCGACGAGCAGTCGATCCGTCGATCTGCTGTCGTGTCACTGGTATGCATATTTACGGAATGAGGAATCCGCGTTCGAAAGGACGCAGCCCCCGATTAGCTCGGGAGCACGGAATCCGCTAAAGTCTCACTCGTCGGAACGGCCCAAGGGCCGGGAAGACAAACCCCGCTGACTGGGGATCAGGTCGAGAAAAGATCTGATAGAGTCGGAAACGCGAGACCGAAGGGAAGCGCCCGGAGGAAAGCCGCGAGAGAGAATCTCGGGTGAGTACAAAGGAAGCGTCCGTTCCTTGAGAACTCAACAGCGTGCCA